>NZ_AYSV01000147.1 GCF_000506865.1 Pelistega indica | reverse complement strand
GAAAAGGTGGAAACAGCAATACCTTCTTGGTCGACATAGTTCAGCGATAGGCTCAGCGGCCTCTGCTCGCTTTAATAAAGCAATGATCTGCTCTTCACGCTTACGTTTGCTCATTGTAAAACTCCTAATTATCAATTAAATTTTAAAGGAAATTTCTACATTTGAGCTGTATTAATTTAGGGGGTGGTTACCCCACCTAATGCCATGTTGGGGCGTTCGTTATTATAAGTCCAGAGCCAAGCAGTCGCTCCGTGTTGAACTTCTTCTAGACTGTCGAAGAGATTCTGGGTTAACCAGTCATAACGTACCGTCCGATTATAGCGCTCGACATACGCGTTTTGTGGGAGGATTACCCTAGCTGCTTCTGAACCTTCTTCTTGACCATACCGAGGAAGCTCGGCACATCATCAAAATATATGTCTGGGTCGAAAGTTTTGTAAAAAGCTTCTTCTAAACAGTCAGCATACTTGAATTCAAAATCAGCTATTTCCTGTATTAATTGATGCAAGCATTCTGCTGAGTTATCTTTAACATAAAAATCAAGCACGAATTCTATGTCATCTGTCCCAAAAAAAAGATCATAGTCTTGATTGAAATATGCTCCAACCAATTGATCGAGGTGAGGATAATCTTCGTGCATATTCTTTATGCCCTTATGCTAAGTTTTAATTTTAGTTCTTCGAAATTGGAAAAGAAGTAAGTACATAATACCATTTTCTTTTGAATTTTCTTTTTACAAGCACTACTCTTATATTTGTTGTATCCACAAAACTTTCTGAGCCTTTTTTAACATAAACCCCTACTTTATAATTTGCTGAGTAATTAAACCTAAGAATACTAGATGATTGTCCACCCCACTGTTTAATTAAGTTCTTATTTGCTTTTAGAGCTTGAGAAATAGCTTTTTCTGCTATATCTAAGTTTGTATATGAGCTTACAGCATTCCTGACTCGTGGATCAGTCTTTGCTCGGTGCAACATCTCAGCATTAGACCTAGCTACATGCTTTGTAAGCGTATGCCCTCCCATAAGCTCATGCTCACTCAACTTAATTCTACCGAAACGAATAGCCCCTACCCTGAAAGCACCAGCAATTCCTAGCCCTACAGAAACTCCAATAGGCACAGCGACATCAATTGTTTTAGCTAAGTTGTGCGCTGTCTCGTCATCAGCACCAAGCTCTTTGGCAAGTATTGCTGCGGCTTTGTATGTAGAAGAATTTGTTTCAACTCCCGTCCAAAGTTGGTTTGCGCCAGTTGTAATAGTATCTATACTATGAGCTGCTAGAGCAACACAAGCTTTACGAGCACGCACTCGGCAAAGCCCTACAGATCCTATAAGCTCTAGCGCACCAAAAAGAAGAGAGCCAGCTCCCCACAACCTATTTGATATTGTTTCCCCCTCACTGACAGATTGGTCTGATAAAACAGCAGTCAACTGTACTGGAGTTAGCACAAATTGCAAACCTTCTTCACTTTGCATAAGATTTTCCAGAAAATATGAGTTTTGGATATCCAAGAGAATCGGTAACGAATCGGTAACATAAGTACCTAGCTCTAATAGATTACCCAAAAAGCGTGTCAACCTTATTACAAAAACAATAAGTCAAAGCAGGCACCCTCTCAAACGTTTAAAAAGTATTTACTACTTTCATGTCTCAGCTTAAACAATGATCTACAAAAGCTCTGCCACCACATTTTCTTAAAAGCTAAAAACAGTTGATAATAGCCACTTGTGGCGTTTCCGGCCCAGCCGGAACTTGTTAAAACGGGGTCGTTTTAACGGCGTTAGCCTATCCCGCATCTAGTCATTAATTCTCTTCTTCCTCATTAATTTACATATAATTTTTTAATTTATTTTAATTGCTATTTATTTATTTTTATTTTTGTTTTAATTGTATTTAAATCAGGTTTAAGTAAATAGAATGACGATTTAATTAACTTTATCTTTTTATATATATTTTTATATTTATTATAAATGTCTTATAATTATGTATAAAATTTTTTTTAAGTGTTTGGAGGTGTGATTATGCATGATGTGGACAAATATATAAGTGAAGTTATGAGCAAAAAAGCTCACTCTAAAAGAAGTAAACTTGCTCAGTATCAACAGCAGATTTTAAAAATGAGGACTGCGGGGCTAACTTATGCTGAGATACAAGAATACTTATCCAGGTGCGGAGTTAACGTCACAATACCTGCAATCCGGTACCGATGTAATCAATTGTTGAAAGTAAAAACCTCAACCGAAAAATTGCCCGCTGAACCGACTGCTCCAAGCAGCACAGTTACAATAAAGAAAACAACAGCGTTAACCGAAAAAAAATCTAAAGATGGGTGGCAAAAACCCGAATGGGCGACAGTTAATGTAGATATTAATAAATATATTTAATACACTCGGTTTTAAATCGGATCACTCTCAAATCTCTGTAAACATACCTACATCCTCAGTAGATGTTAGCCATCAAATTGCCGAGCGAGATAAACGAACGACTAAACGACTTAGCAAAAAAGACAGGTCGTACAAAATCTTTCTATGCTCGAGAAGCGATCCTGAAGTATTTGGAGGATTTAGAGGATATTTATTTAGCCGAAAAAGAGCTAGAACAAGTCAGAGCCGGCAAATCAAAAACTTACTCAGCTGAAGAAGTAAGTAAAGATATTGAATCTTCTTAAATTTAAATTAATATTTTTATTAACCCCTCTAAGACGGGCTAGACGACTTTAAACCACTCTTGTTCTACCCTATTCCTCAATAAACTCAAAAAAACCGCTCAAATCGCCTAAAAAGGGCTTTGTTTTAGATTCAAAACTAAAAGCTCTACGACTAAAATTAAAAACTTCATAAATTCTCAAAAAAAAAAAGAAAAATCACTTTAGAAATTGAGTTTTTGCTAATTCATGGCTTTATTTATCAGATAGGAAAAGGCGACTTTTTCCGTCAATATTAAAAATTTAAAAATCTTGAGCTTTTAAAAAAAACGTTCTTTCTAAAAAAAAAGTAAAAAATCTAAAAAATAATTTTTGAAAACAATCTTTAAAAAAGCGAAGCTTCCTTTCCCTTTCTGATAATAAAACTGAACCTACCCCATTCTTAACACAGCTTTAAAGTAGAATATGCTCTCTGCCTGTACTCGACAGGACTTAAACGATCTAATGACTCATGAGGTCTTTCAGTATTGTAAATGTTTATCCACGCCTCTGTATGCCAACGCACCTGATCGAGCGTCGTGAATAAATGCATATCCAACACTTCCTCACGGTAGGTTCGATTGAACCGCTCAATATAGGCGTTCTGATAAGGGCATCCCGGCTCAATAAAGTCAATCAGAATGCCTCGCTGCTGCGCCCACTGCGTGAACTCTGTGGAAGTAAACTCAGGCCCGTTGTCCGTACGAATACACTGCGGATATCCATGGGCTTCCCCAAGCTGATCTAAAAAGCGAGTCACCCGAATAGCGGGCAGACTCACCCCTATGTCGATGCCTAGCACCTCACGGTTAAAGTCATCTATCACGTTAAGTGTACGGAACCGACGGCGACCCGTCAGACCATCCGACATAAAATCAATTGACCAACTGCTTCGTGCCATGACCGGTTGCGTCAATGGCATCGGATGCCTTGCCGGTAAACGCTGTTGCGTTTGCTTCGTAGCTGTAATCGAAGCTGATGWKAGACG
>NZ_AYSV01000146.1 GCF_000506865.1 Pelistega indica | reverse complement strand
GCGATTTAATCGGACGTATCGCACAGAGGTTTTAGGGTGTTACCTCTTTAAAACACTAAAACAGGTTAAACAACTAACCGAGGAGTGGTTAACGATTTATAATACGCAAAGACCTCATGATGCACTAAAGGGGCTCACCCCTTTAATGTACAAACAAAAACATTCCGTTTCTACTTTATAGTTGTACTAAAAATGGGATGGGTACACAATGTCCCGCTACTTCATGGAAAATATCGGGTTCTTGGATATAGTCGAAGTCTTCTCGGCGACGAATAAACGTAGCAACAGGAAAGGATTTATTGGCTAGTAATTCGAAAAATCTTTTGAATGAAATTAATGCGGGTACTGCGGCTGTACGCCATCCAGTTGTAGAAAGTAATACGTCATCAATTTCTTTTAGTTGAGGAATAGTTTGTATTGGAAGATTTAATTTTTTAAGTCCTTCTAGGTACTCTGGGCAAGCTCTATTAGGAAGTGCTTGCTGTTGGCGGGTAATTAATTCACTCCAAATTTGATGCTCGTCAGCAGGATAACGAATAATGCCCTGTTCATCTGCCTGGCGAGCGACATATTCATGTTGCTCTGCAGTCATTATTTACTCTTGAATAAAAATTTAATCCTCCAATTTAACAAGAAAGAATTAGAAAAAATATAAGCGTAAATACTGATGCAAAAATATAAAAAGAGTTATCTAGAGAGGATGAAGTTAAAAGGTTGCTCGTAAAAAAAGTATAGATATATTGCCATAACTAAAGAGTAGTCATCTATCGTAATAATAGATGACTACTCTTTGTGTTGTAGGAGAAATGATATTAGCTAATGCCGTACTTAAGGATTTATTTAGAGCCTAGTGCTTTCTCTAAACTTTGTGTGAAGCGCTCAGCATTTTGGAAACCAATCACACGCACTTGAGTATTTTCTTGACCATTAGGGGTAAAGAAAATAATGCCTGGTGGTCCGAATAGTTGGAAAGCTTTTAGTAATTCTCTATCGTCCTTGGTATTCTTTGTGACATCCACTTGTAGTAAACGGAAATTTTTTAGTAATGTCTGAACATTAGCATTAGGGAAGGTGAATTTTTCCATTTCAACACATGAAACGCACCAATCTGCATAGAAGTCTAGTATGATGGGTTTGTCCGTACTAGCAAGTATTTGTTTCAGCTCAGATAGCGTATGAATACGTTCAAACTTGACATGAGAAAGCGTCGTTTCTTGAACCGCTAAGGGGTGTAAAACACTACGTGAACCTATACCAAAACCAATGACTAATAGAATAGCCCAGATAACTGCTAGCCATCCCACGAGTTTTAATAAGAGGGTCGTAAAATTTGGAAAGGGCTTATAGCCTCTAAAGGTGCCAATGACATAGGCAAACGCTATGGCTAAAGCCGCCCACAATAGCATAGGTAGCCAATTGGGTAGTAGTGGGGCTATCATCCATAAGGCGGCCGCAAACAATAATAAACCACATACCTTTTTGACACTATCCATCCATGCTCCTGCCTTTGGTAAGAGAGCGCCAGAACTTGATCCCAATAAAATGAGTGAAACGCCTTGCCCCCAGGCAAGTAGGAAGAGGATAAGTCCTCCTTTTACAATATCTCCCGTTTGAGATATAAAGAGTAAAACACCGGCTAATGGTGCAGCGACGCACGGCCCACAGATTAATGCAGAGATCATCCCCATTAATAATGCTGCCCCACCTTGTCCAGCAGGCAATTTATTCACAATATTATTAAGTTTTGTTTGTACGGAAGCAGGCATCTGCATGTTATATGCACCAAACATAGCAATGCCGAAAATAACGAGGAATAAGGCAAAGATACCTAACACCCAAGGATTCTGAATCCAATTGGCAAGGGCAGCACCAATGGAAGCGGCAATAATACCTAAGAGGGTGTATACGATGGATGTACCTAATACATATAACAATGTTAGGCGTAAGCTATGAAAGCGTGATTGTTGCTGTTTTTGGCTACCCACAACAAGAGATAAGAGGATAGGCAACATTGGTAATACGCACGGCGTAAAAGATAATGCCAAACCAAGTAAAAAAGCAACGGCTAACATATGCCATAGACTAGCATTATGCAACCATGATGCAATTTCTGTGTCCCCAGCATTAAGAAGATTCTAAGGAGTTTTTTTCTGGTGCAGAATCTTTGAGAGTTGAATTGTTATCACTCGTAGACGTATTTAATTCACGTTGGGCTTCTTCACTGGAGATAAGGCTAAAATTATTTGCTTCTTTAGGAAGGGCAATGTCATAGCCTGTACTGGTAATAGTCACGGGCAAATAATAATACATTGGTGGGTAGCATAGACCAGCATCAGCACAACCTTGAGCCGTCACTTCTAAGGTAAATGATGGGGTGTCTGTAGGAATAGGTATAGTCACTAATGATTGGTGATGATAAACCTCCATTTCCTTATTAAAGGTGGGGTCAAATTTAATATCGCCTTTGGAGTAACTGATGCTTGTTGAATTAAGTAAATCGTGTTCTTTATTATCAATGATGGACCTAAATTCAAACCTTTCTTTATACATATAGTAGCCATCAGCAACTCCAAATTGAAGGTTGAGCTGATTTTCATGGCTAATATTTGCGTAGAGTTTAAAGGCTTGGTTAGGCTCCAAAAAATTTTCTTGTGCTTGTACGGGCTGAACAGAGACATTAAAAATAATACTTACTAATGCCAAAAGGAAAACGGTATAAAGACGATTTATTAAAGCTATCATTTTCTTGCTATTCTGTTGTTTGTTGGTTAATCCAAGTGAGGTATTCAGAGTCGCCTCCGATGATGGGTAAGCAAATAATCTCCGGTACTTCATAGGGGTGCAACTCTTTTATTTTAGCCATGCAAGCTTGTTGCTTAGCTGTAGAGGTTTTAATGGTAAGGATAATTTCCTCGCTACCTTCTAAATTATCTTGCCAGAGATACATGGATAGACCCATAGGAGAAAGATGCACACAGGCAGCATACTTATCCTCAACCAAAATATGAGCGAGACGTTTAGCAAATAATAAGTCTGGCACACTGGTTTGTATGAGTAAAGCGATGGGGCTTTCCATATAAACTCCATAAAATTAATATGATAAGCTGGATAGATAAAAATTATATTGATAAATGTTTACTTAACACAATCAAATACTTAACTGAAAAAGATTGTAATATATTAATCACTATCACTTAGTAAGGATAATTCTCATAGGGAAAATAGGTTTTTAGGATTTATCCTGCTATTCAGGGTTAAAATAACCCTTTGTAATTTTTTTGCCTTGCAAAGCAGACGTTAACTATGACAAATACGTTATCACATCCAGTCGATAAAGACACATCATATGATGCGACAACAAAAAACAAAAATCGTTTGATAAAACCTCGCGGATTCCTATCAAAATTATTCCTGTTGAAAAATTAAAAAAACCAGAATGGATTAGAGTTAAAGCCGCCGCGCCTAATTCAAAGTTTAATGAGATTAAACAAATTCTGCGTGAAAATAAAATGGTAACTGTATGTGAGGAGGCGTCTTGCCCAAATATTGGTGAATGTTTTGGCCGTGGTACAGCTACCTTTATGATTATGGGTGATAAATGTACCCGTCGTTGTCCATTCTGTGATGTAGGACATGGTCGTCCTGATCCTTTAGATGTCAATGAACCAAGTAATCTGGCCAAATCCATTGCGGCAATGAAGTTACGTTATGTGGTGATTACCTCTGTAGATCGTGATGATTTGAGAGATGGGGGTGCGCAGCATTATGTGGATTGTATTAATGAAATTCGTGAACGCTCTCCACAGACAACGATAGAGGTGTTGGTACCTGATTTTAGAGGACGTTTAGAAAAAGCATTAGATATTTTTGCTAAAAGTTTGCCTGATGTTTTAAATCACAATTTGGAAACAGTGCCTCGTCTATATCGTCAAGCCCGTCCTGGTGCTGATTATATGCATTCATTGAAATTATTAAAAGACTTCAAGGCAATGTATCCCTCTATTCCGACTAAATCAGGTTTGATGGTTGGCTTGGGTGAAACTGATGAAGAGATTTTACAAGTCATGCGTGATATGCGGGAGCATGATATTGAGATGCTAACAATTGGTCAATATTTACAACCCTCTGACCACCATTTACCAGTATTGCGTTATGTACATCCAGATACCTTCAAAATGTATGAAGAAGAAGCGTATAAAATGGGCTTTTCGCATGCTGCAGTAGGGGCGATGGTACGCTCTTCTTATCATGCTGATCAACAAGCACATAATGCGGGTGTTGAGTCTTAGTGAATATTCTGGTAACGGGTGGCTGCGGATTTATCGGTGGTCATTTTATTAGAACAGCGTTTTCTGCAGAGGGATTATCGCAATTAGGCTTTAATCCCATCGCAGATGTTTTAATTAATCTGGATAACTTATCCTATGCAGCTAACCCGGAAGGGTTAGTAGAGCTTGATTCTTGTGCGTCTTATCATTTTATCCAAGAGGATATTTTGCATGAGCAAGCTATATTGAGTATTTTAGAAAAATTTCATATTGAAGCCATTGTGCATTTCGCGGCACAAACTCATGTGGATAGATCTATTCAACAGGTTGATCCTTTTGTGCAGACAAATGTCTTAGGTACACTATCGATATTGAAAGCGTGTCAGCATTATTTAACACATGCTAAGGATATAAAAAAACGCTTTAGGATGGTCTATGTGTCAACGGATGAGGTTTATGGTAGTTTGGCAAGCTCAGTAGCTCCGGTGACTGAAACAGCGCCTTTAAAGCCTAGTAATCCTTATTCGGCCAGTAAGGCAGCCGGGGAGCATTTTGTTCAGGCGTGGTGTAATACCTATCAGATACCTACCATCATTACTCGTTGTAGTAATAATTATGGTGTTGGACAATACCCCGAAAAGCTTATTCCTTTAATGTTGAAGCAAGCATTGAACGAACAGGCATTACCGATTTATGGGAATGGGTTACAAATTAGGGATTGGATTGCTGTAGAGGACCATTGTCGAGCCATTAATTGTGTACTGCGATCAGGTAGCGTTGGTGAAATTTATAATATCGGTGCTAATCAAGAAGTTAGTAATATTGCGTTAGTTAGCATATTATGTCGATTGCTGGATGAATATAAGCCTAGAACTAATCAACAGTCCTATACTGACTTAATTACGTATATTCAGGATAGACCAGGCCATGATCAACGTTATGCATTAAATACTCAAAAAATACGTCAAGAATTGGCATGGACACCAATAATATCCTTAGAGCAAGGGCTCAAGAATATCGTGTTAGCTACATTGGATGCATAATGAAAGTGAACGAAATACAGATATCAGGCGTAAAGATAATTACTCAGAATTGTTATCACGATTACCGAGGATATTTTGTAGAAAGTTATAATCAAGCTCAATTTGATGAGTATAGTAATCTCAAATCATCGTGGTTACAAGATAATTTATCGTATTCAAAACAAGGTACATTACGAGGATTACATTATCAATTTCCTCATGCACAAGCAAAATTGAATACAAGTAGTCAAAGGTTATATTTGGGATGTTGTGCTAGATTTACGGCAAGACTCCCCAACATTTAAACAATGGCAAGGATTCTATTTACAAGATCCTCTGCTAAATCCCAATAAACAGCTCGAATTATTGTATATCCCAGAAGGTTGTGCACATGGTTTTTTAACCATTAGTGAGGACGCCATTGTTCACTATAAAGTAGCAGAGCGATATTATCCACAAGAAGAACAAACGTTGGTTTTCAACGATCCTGACATTGCGATAGAGTGGCCACTACATGCCTTACCTGTAGATATACCACTCATTTTATCTGAGAAGGATAGGCAAGGAAAAACCTTTAGCCAGTTGCCATTGTTTTGAACCTAGCCAGGATTCAAATATTTATGTCTTAAATAATGCTAGTATCTGTTTTTCGAATATAACGAGATAGATTAACTAGACTGGCTAAACCAATGACTATCGCCCCTAGCATAATACCATTGTAATGCCCATTCTCTGGGCTAATGGTAAAACATAGAGCCACTAATGCAGCCCCAGTACATTGTCCAAATAGACGAGCTGTTGATTGCATACCACCCGTTGCACTGGAACGATGGGGAGGTGCTGATAATAAAATTGCTTTGTTATTTGGTGTTTGGAAAAAGCCAAAGCCTAAGCCTGCACAGAAAAGGCATAATCCAAAATAAATTGGCGGTGAATCTTCCGGTAAGAATAATAAAATCACTAAGCCAAGACACATTATTAAACTACCTGAACCTGCTAGTACAGAGGCTGGATGTTTATTTGATAATCTTGCTGCAATAGGGGAGATTATTAAGCCCGCAATAGGCCAAGCACTGAATAATAAGCCAACCGTTTTAGTGGACATATGTAATTCGTGTTGGAAATAGAAGGGAGCTGAAATCATTGTTAATGATGCTGCTGCAAAGCTCATTGCGGATACAATAACGGCATCTCTAAAAGAGATATTTTGTAATAAATCAATGGGTACTAAAGGACTATGATCGGTTTGAGCTCTTTTATAGACAACGTAACCAGAAATAATAGATACAGCAAGTAAGCATAAGCTAATTACGGTATGGCTAAAGGCTAAATCTAAGAAGGCGATAAATCCTCCTAAAGCCAAAGCATTTAATACGGCGCTTAGGTAGTCAAAAGGCTTTTCGACACGTTTTACCCTTGGAACATAAAGGGTGAGAATCAGTGCTAATAAACATAATGGAATGGTAAATCCATAAATCCAATGCCAAGAAGCAATACCAATAATAAATGCTCCTAGTGATGGACTAATTAAAGCGGCGGCACCCACAACCATCGCATTTAGACTAATTCCTGTAGCGAGTAATCGACGAGGATAAATATTGCGTACTAAGCCTCCGAATAGCGACATGAAAGCAGAACATCCAATTCCTTGAATAATGCGTGTGACAATAAGGTGTTCAAGCGAGTTGGCAAACATACTTCCAATTGCACCAAGCATAAAGATAACAATACCAATGCGCAATAACCGTCTAAAACCTATCTGTTCAGCAAGTGCTGAAAAAGGTAGTAAAGTGGCAATAATGGTAATTGTGTAGGCGTTAATAATCCAAACAGTAGTAGCTGGTAATACGTTTAGATTCTTGCTGATCGTTGGAAGAGCAATATTAGTAATGCTACTATCAATAACACCGATAGCAATGACCACTAGTAATGCCATTGCAGCAAGATATCGTTGTGGAGTTGGTAAGCCATCTTGTGATGGTGTGCCTTCAGATGGAGAAGGACTTTTAAGGGTTTCTGAAATAGCCATATTAATTAAAAAAGCTACTCATAAGGGATAAAGCTTGGCTAGTTTTTCGGATATGAGTAGCTTGTTGTGTTATCAGTTATTTTTTAGTTGGTCTTTTCCAATTTGCTATGGTAAATTGTTGAACTCTTGAAATCGTTAATTGATTCGCAGGAGCGTCTTTCGTTAAGGTTGTGCCAGCGCCAAGGGTAGCATTAGCTCCTACTGTTACGGGGGCTACAAGTTGTGTATCTGAACCAATAAATGCCCCATCTTCAATGACGGTTTGGAACTTATTCACGCCATCATAGTTGCAAGTGATGGTGCCGGCGCCAATATTTACTTTTTCACCAATCGTAGCATCACCTAAATAGCTAAGGTGATTGGCTTTGCTATAGGCGCCCAAACGTGTTTTTTTAAGCTACAACTAAAGTTGCCAACATGACTATGTGAGCCAAGTGAAGCACCTGGACGCAAACGAGCGTATGGACCAATTACAGCATGATCTTCTGCCTTTGCTTGTTCTAGGTGGCTAAAAGCATCTACATGTGTGTTTTGTCCAAGCTCTACATTACGTAGCACGCAGTTTGGACCGATTTTTACTCCGTCTGCTAATACGACTCGTCCCTCAAAAACACAGCCAGTATCAATGAAAACATCACGACCACAGATAAGCTCACCACGTAAGTTAAAGTTATTTGGGTCAGCGAGTGTTACCCCTTTTTCTAGTAAGCGACGCGCTTGCTCTGCTTGCCATAGACGTTCAAGTTGAGCCTGTTGGATACGACTATTAACACCAAGTGTTTCCCAGTTAGCACTTGATTGAGCAGCATTGACAGCAACCCCGTCTTTTACGGCTAAACCAATAATATCGGTAAGATAATATTCACCTTGTGCATTATTATTATCAATACGAGTTAACCAGTTTTTAAGATGAGCGGTAGGGGCACAGAGAATGCCAGTATTAACTTCATTAATTTTTAATTCTTCTGGGGTAGCATCTTTATGCTCTACAATACGATGAACTTGACCATTCGCATCTCTGACGATACGCCCATAACCAGTCGGGTCAGCAAGCGTTTCCGTTAAAACGCTGACACCAGTACCTGCAGACTGAATAAGCTTGGTAAGAGTATCTGATTGCACAAGAGGTACATCACCGTATAAAACTAAGGTCATGTCATTGCTATCGTTGCCCCCAACTAATTGATCTACGGCTTGTTGTACAGCATGACCCGTACCATGTTGAGGCATTTGTAGTGCGAAACCTAAATCGTTTTCTTGCGCAAAATAATCTTTGACTGTATCAGCGCCATGACCAACTACCACAATAATTTTACTAGGATTGAGTTGGCGAGCACTATCAATAACATGAGAAAGCATAGGTTTACCAGCGATACTGTGTAAAACCTTAGGAAGATCTGACTGCATGCGTTTGCCCATGCCTGCAGCGAGAATAACGATATTAAGATGCATAGATAAATAATATAAATTTAGTTAATGTACGGATAATTCTACTCTTTTTTTTCAGTCGGTTTACGCCTGCTCTGCTTTACCGCTGTTTTTCTAGGCTTTGACGCATTAGTAGTGGCGACTTTTGATGTGGAATTATCTGTAGCAACAGTCTGTTGTGAGTCTGTTGTTGGTGTAGTCTGTTTGAGATTTGCCGTTTGTGCTTGTACTAATTGCGTCAATTGTTCTTGAAGACTTTGCCACCATTGTTGGCCTGCTGCTTGTAATGCCTCATTACTATTCAATATTTCTTTAAATGATGTCAGATTACTTTTTTGTAATTCTAACCCTTGAATAGTATTTTTAAGCATAGACAAATTCAGGCTTAACCAATTCTCAACATTTTTGAGCTCTTCTATACGTTTATCAATTTCTGCAATAGTTGCTTCGGGAGAAGAAAATGTTTGTTGGTTCTTTTCTAATGTGTGGTTCCACGCCTTATGGAAAGCATCAATATTTCCAAAAAAAGGTTGCTTAAAATAGTCGGGTGAAAATAATTGTTCAAATAAATTTTTATTATCACTCATTTGTTGTCCCCTCTAAAAAATTAATTACTATCACTGTTAGCGAATTGTTTTAAAAATATTATTCTCTATACTGTTAATTAAAACAACCATTGCTTCTGCGGTAACTTGATCATTACACATTAATTGAATCACTTCATCAATACTAAAAATACGTATTTCACTTACTTCACCGTCTTGGTTTTGTGGGTGAATATGAGGCTCTAGAATGCAGTCGCTCGTTAATATTTCCTCTACTTGATAACCTTCTGGTAAAGGGCGACGCACAGTATCAATAGAACGAATATCGGTACGTAAGGTTAGTTGAGATTCTCTTAAACCAGCCTCTTCAAAAGTTTCTCTAATGAGCCCTGACTCCAAGGTATCATGAGCGTTTAATAAACCTCCTGAAAGAGTATCCCACTTATTAGGGTCAGTTTGTTTGGTGGGTGACCTAAGGGATAGAAAAATTTTTCCTTCAGGTGTCCACGCATTCATATGAATAGCTTGAGTGAGTAAGCCTAAGGGGCGAGTAGCTGTTCGCTCAATATGAGCGAACGCACTTTGTTCACGCCAGACTACCACTTGTTCATCACGCCAAAAATGCAAGCAGGACTGTTCCAGTAGGTGATGAGCTAGTTGATTAAAAAAATCAGTTCTACCTTGAAAATCGTGTGATGTTAAATCAAGGTGTACACTATCTGTTTGAACGTTAAACCCTTGATAATGTGCTATCGCTTTCAGTGCATTAGGGTGGATTATTCCTGTTAAAACCTTATTTACATATAATGGTAAAGAGCCTACTATGGGTTGTATATGTATGGTGTTTTCTAAGCGTAGCTTAAGATTATCAAGGGATAATGTCACGATAAACAATACAAGGTTAAATAAAAACTCTATTTTAGCCAGATTAAAGGGTAATTGAAAGAATGTATTTGAAACAAATTTTATTGGGACTTTGGCTAACCATTGCTAGCGTTACTTCGGTCTTTGCTGCCTGGAATGGGAGTTCAATAGAAGGCAGTAAATTAGGAACCCAATGGGAAGTGATTGATACTCAAGGTAATAGTCGTACAGCTCAAACTATCCAAGGGAAAGTGAGTTTATTTTTCTTCGGGTTTACCCAATGTCCTGATATTTGTCCGACGACACTTGCCACTATATCTCAGATTTTTTCCTTGTTGAATGAGTCACAACGAAAAGATGTGCAGATTATTATGGTGAGTGTTGATCCTGAACGGGATACAGTAGAGGTATTAAAACAGTATTTAAGTTATTTTCCTGGCAATATAATAGGGTTTACGGGCAGTGAGGAGCAAATTAAAACCATGCAAAAAAGCTTTAAAGTATTTTCCCGTAAAGTACCTATACAAGATGGGAAGAGCTACACGGTAGAGCACTCTAGTAATCTATATTTGTTTGATAAACAGGGTAAACCACGACTGTTTTATTATAGTGATGTCGCACCAGAAAAATTAGCTCAGGATGTAGAGGCTTTGTTGAATGAGTAGTATTTCGGCGTACTAGTTTTCAGCAGAAATAATAAGAATAAGAGATTTCTTGGAGAAAAATTTGACAGTTTGGGTGTGACCTTGCATAGAAAAGTCAACTTCAAGCTATCACACAAAAACAAGGCAACTCGTAGAGTTGCCTTGTTGTACTTCAATAATTAGTGAGTCATTAAGCGGCTTGTGCTTCTAACACTTGACGCATTTTTTTGATTGCCGCATTTTCAATTTGACGTACGCGTTCAGCTGAGACGCCGTATTGTGAGGCTAACTCTTGGAGTGTTTTGCCTTCGCCGTCATCTTGTAACCAACGAGATTCAATAATATCGCGAGAGCGATCATCAAGTTTATCTAAAGCTGCAGTAATTCCCTGAGTTTGTAAGTCATAACGATAACGTTGGGCAAGTACCTGACCTGGCTCGTGTTGCCCATCATCAGATAGGTAAGTGATAGGGGCAAAATCATCTTCATCGTCATTAGAAGACTCAAGTGCCATATCACGTCCAGAAAGACGGACTTCCATCTCAGCGACTTCTTCTGGTTTTACGTTAAGTTTTTCTGCAATACCTTGGATTTGGGATGGATCTAAGGTTTGTCCATCTGGACGCATACTACGTAAGTTAAAGAACAGTTTGCGTTGAGCTTTGGTCGTTGCTACTTTAACTAAACGCCAGTTACGAATAATGTATTCATTGATTTCTGCTTTAATCCAGTGGACAGCAAAGGAAACTAAACGCACGCCATGAGATAAGTCAAAGCGTTTTACGGCTTTCATCAAACCGATATTACCCTCTTGGATAAGGTCCGCATGAGCAATACCATAGCCTAAATATTGGCGAGAAATTGACACAACAAGGCGTAGGTGAGAAAGGATTAAAGATTTTGCCGCTTCTAAATCACCATTAGCCTGTAAGCGTTCGGCAAAGTCTCTTTCTTGTTCTGGAGTAAGCACAGGGATACGATTGACAGCGCTGATATAAGCTTCAATCGAACCCATGGCGCCAGGATTAGCTACCGCCATTGCTACATTATTTTGTAGTGCAAGTGATTGATTTGTCATGGTATTTTCCTATGAAAATGTTTATGTTAGGTATTATTTTAGCACTCTTGTGGTTAGAGTGCTAATATTTTCAATACCTCACAGGTCTTAATTGGTTTCAGTGTGTAACACCATTTGAAGGAAAGGGAAATTGCTATAAAAATCAAGTAAATATCATAAAAATCAAGCGGAAAATATAGAAAAAAGCGATAATGATGTCTTTGTAGGTAAAGTAAGGTTATATGGCCAGATTAGCGCGTCTCTATGCTCCAAATACTTGTCAGCTAGTTCAAGCAAAACTACTTCCTCATATTGCTCGTTTATCAGACGAGCAACAGTTAAAGCCTAAGTTATTAGCTTGGTTAGAGGAGCTAAGTGTACGGTATCAATTACCTATTCATGCATGGTCAATTACCAATGAGGGGATATATTTTTTAAGTACCCCTCCTAATGAGCGTACGATTTCTCAAGTTGTCCAGGCATTGGGACGCTATTTAGCTTCTAGTTTACGCTTAGGTGCTGTATTTGCATCAAGATATCGTTCTTGTTTGGTTGAAGAGGGTGATCATTATTTGGCTTGCATGATTTGGTTAGAGATGTATCTTCATCACAAAGAAGGCATAGAGCAACCGGATTTGCTTCCATGGACGTCTGCTGGTGTGCATACGGGACGCATAAATAAAGATTTAAAATGGTTAACTGATCATCATGATTATTGGGTACTAGGGAATACTTCTTTTGAGCGTCAGGCACGTTATAAAAGTCTTTGTGAAGAAGGATTAAGTCATTCTAGGATTTTGGATATAGAAGCTGCCATCCATGGGCAATGGGCATTGGGAAGCGATAGTTTTATTGAAAAAATAGCCCCGTTTGCTAGTCGTCGTGTGTTACCGAGTAAACGAGGCCGTCCACGAAAAGAAACATTGTTAAAGAATAATTAATACCTTAATCCTGAGGTGTTACTCTTAACGTATTCATTTAATTTGGAAAAAAATATGTCCACAGATTTTGCTTCATTGCCGCTAAGTGCTGCTCAATTACATAATTTAAAGGAGTTGGGTTATACCCAAATGCGTCCAATACAAGCTCAAAGCCTGCCTGCTATTTTGGAAGGTAAGGATGTGCGTGGGCAGGCGGAAACGGGTAGTGGAAAGACCCTTGCCTTTGGTTTAGGGATTGTTCAAAAAATTAACCCTGCTTTTTTTGGGGCTCAAGGAATTGTGCTGTGTCCAACACGAGAGTTGGCTGATCAAGTTGCACAACAAATTCGTAAATTGGCAAGAGCACTTAATAATATTAAAGTTTTAACCCTTTGTGGGGGAAGTGCCTTACGCCCACAAATTGAATCATTAAAACATGGTGCGCATATTATTGTTGGTACGCCGGGGCGAGTATTGGACTTGTTGCGTGGACAGCATTTAGATCTTAGTCATATCAACGTGTTTGTACTAGATGAGGCGGATAGGATGATGGATATGGGGTTCTTTGATGATATTGGTGAAATTTCTCAAGCAACACCATTACGTAAACAAACTTTGTTTTTTTCAGCCACATTCCCAGAGCATATCTTAAAAATCAGTGAAGGTTTTCAGCGTAATCCTATTACTGTCGAAATGAGTCCTGAGGCAGTTAATCATAATCTGGATCATTTATTTTTCGTGACTACGCCAGAGAATCGGTTTGCAGATTGTGCACGGTTGCTAAAACATTATCGACCTGTATCTACATTGGCTTTTTGTAATACAAAAGTCCAGTGTGAAGAATTGGCTGATTACCTTAACCATCAAGGGATTGTGAGTTTAGTGCTGCACGGTGATATGGATCAGCGTGATCGAGAAGATGTATTAGTTCAGTTTATCAATCGTTCATGTTCAGTATTGGTGGCTACTGATGTTGCCGCTAGAGGCTTAGATATTGATACGTTGGATGCCATCATCAATGTAGAATTAACACCTAATGTGGCTACACATATTCATCGTATTGGCAGAACAGGTCGAAAAGAAGCAAAGGGTTTGGCACTTAATTTAGTGACAGATAAAGAAAAATAATAGAGCTGAGAGGATAGAGAAAAATATCGATTTGCCTGTTACTTGGTTGGATTTGCCTGCTCAAGGAAAGCAAAAACCGCTTAATCCGCCGATGCGCACGATTTGTATTAGAGGTGGAAAAAAAGAGAAATTACGCCCGGGTGATATTTTGGGCACATTGACTAAAGATTTAGGTTTGCCGGGTAGTGTTGTTGGCAAAATCAATATTTATGATTTTGTGAGCTTTGTCGCTATTGAAAGAAAACTTGCTGAGGAAACGATTGAAAAACTCCGTAAAACCAATATTAAAGGCAAGCAATGGATGATGCGTTTTATGGATACTTAATTTCGCAACTATCATTTTATTAATGTTTTTTGTGATTCAAAAAGTACTTAAGCTTTTTCCCCTTGTTTTGGTGTGTCCCTAATTTAATTGTCTGTGTTGCTGTTTTATTATAAATAGGGAGCGTCCCTATTTATTTATCTTGCACTGTAGCAAAAATCCACTTATTCTTGGTAGGTTATCCATTCTTGCCGTTTTTTTAGGACGTAATTATGAGCAAGCCAGTGCAATTATTAAAAGAAATCGTTATTGATGCTTCTGCTATTGGGCATCATACTTCCTGTGCGCCACAGACAAAACCCGTGATTCATCGCCAACCAGAATCACAAGGTCTTTATGATAAAGAAAATGAACATGATGCCTGTGGCGTTGGTTTTGTGGCCAATATTAAGGGTAAAAAAAGTCATACCATTATTCAGCAAGGCTTAAAAATCCTGGAAAACCTCGATCATCGAGGTGCCGTAGGTGCTGACAAATTGATGGGGGATGGTGCTGGTATTCTTATTCAGATTCCTGATACCTTATATCGTGAAGAAATGGCAAAACAAGGTGTAACCTTACCACCAGAGGGTGAGTATGGTGTAGTGATGGTGTTTTTGCCTAAAGAAATGGCGTCTCGTCTAGCCTGTGAGAGAGAGCTTGAACGTTCTGTCCGTGATGAAGGGCAAGTACTATTAGGTTGGCGTGATGTACCCGTCAATAAAGAGATGGAAATGTCGCCTGCTGTGAGAGAAGTAGAGCCAGTTATTCGTCAGTTATTTATTGGTCGTGGTCCAGATGTGATGGTACCAGATGCGTTAGAGCGCAAATTATACGTCATCCGTAAAACAGCTAGCCATGCGATTCAACATATGAATCTAGCACATAGTAAAGAATACTATGTACCATCAGCGTCTGTGCGTACCGTTGTGTATAAAGGTTTATTGCTTGCTGACCAAGTGGGTCAGTATTATCGCGACTTAGAAGATCCTCGTGCTGTTTCTGCGTTAGCGTTAGTGCATCAACGTTTCTCTACAAATACATTCCCTGCATGGCCATTGGCTCACCCTTATCGTTTAATTGCACATAATGGAGAGATCAACACAGTCAAAGGAAACTTTAACTGGTTGCGTGCACGGGAAGGTATGATGGAATCGCCAGTATTAGGGGATGATTTACCTAAGCTTTACCCAATCGTCTATGAAGGACAATCAGATACGGCGACATTTGATAACTGTTTAGAACTAATGGTAAATGCCGGTTATTCACTTGCTCACGCGATGATGATGATGATTCCAGAAGCATGGGAACAACATACATTTATGGATGAGAATCGTCGTGCATTCTATGAATATAATGCAGCTAAACTTGAACCATGGGATGGACCAGCTGCTGTAGCGTTTACAGATGGACGTCAAATTGGCGCGACATTAGACCGTAATGGTTTGCGCCCAGCTCGTTATGTTGTGACTGATGATGATATGGTCATTCTTGCATCAGAAGCCGGTACATTAACTGTTCCAGAAAATCGTATTGTTAAAAAATGGCGTTTACAGCCAGGCAAAATGTTGCTAATTGATTTAGACCAAGGTCGTATTATTAGTGATGAAGAGATTAAAAACCAATTAGCCAATAGTCGCCCATATAGTCAATGGTTAAAACGATTAAGTGTTAAGTTAGAAGATCTAAAAGCACCTGTTGATAATACTCAGCCTATGCCAGCGTATACGTCTAGCGCTTCGTTGCTAGATCGTCAACAAGCGTTTGGTTGGACACAAGAAGATATTAAATTTATTCTTCAGCCAATGATTCAAAATGGTGAGGAAGCGATTGGCTCAATGGGTAATGATGCGCCTGTAGCTGTTCTTTCTAATAAAAATAAGCCATTTTATAACTATTTCCGTCAGCTATTTGCTCAAGTCACTAACCCACCGATTGACCCAATTCGTGAACAATTGGTGATGTCTTTAGTGTCATTTATTGGCCCTAAACCAAACCTATTAGATATTAATAACGTTAATCCACCACAACGTATCGAAGTTAATCAGCCAATTCTTGATGTAGAAGGGATGACACGTTTACGCGAAATTGAGCGCTATACGGATCATAAATTCCGTAGTTTTGAGCTTGATTTGACCTATCCAATTAGTTGGGGGGCTGAGGGTATTGAAGCAAGTGTAGCGTCATTATGCGCTCGTGCGGTAGATGCAGTTAAAAGTGGCAACAATATTCTTATCTTAACAGACCGTAAAGTAGATGCTGAACATGTGGCTATTCCAGCACTATTAGCGACATCAGCTATTCATCAGCATTTAATTCGTTCAGGATTGCGCACTAATACGGGTTTAGTAGTGGAAACAGGCTCTGCACGTGAGGTACACCATTTTGCTTTATTAGCAGGCTATGGTGCAGAAGCGATTCACCCTTACTTAGTATTTGAAACAATTGATCATTTGCCATCAGTGACAGACAAAGCGAAAGCCGTTTATAACTTTACTAAAGCAATTGGTAAGGGCTTAAATAAAGTTATGTCAAAAATGGGTATTTCAACTTATATGTCTTATACTGGTGCACAAATTTTTGAGGCAGTTGGCTTACAAAAAGCATTAGTGAAGAAATACTTCACTGGTACACCAAGCAATATTGAAGGGTTGGGTATTTTTGAAGTAGCGGAAGAAGCTATTCGCTCTCATAAAGCAGCGTTTGGTAGAGACCCTGTTCTAGCTAATGACTTAGATGCAGGCGGTGATTATGCTTTCCGTATTCGTGGTGAGCAACATATGTGGACGCCTGACTCGATTGCAAAATTACAGCACTCAACTCGTTCAAATAATTACAGTACCTACAAAGAATATGCGCAGTTGATCAATGATCAATCAAAACGCCATATGACACTACGAGGTTTATTTGAATTCAAAGTGGATCCAAGCAAAGCAATTCCACTAGATCAAGTTGAACCGGCTAAAGAAATTGTTAAGCGTTTTGCAACAGGTGCTATGTCATTGGGTTCTATTTCGACTGAGGCACATACTGTTCTTGCCGTAGCGATGAATCGTATTGGTGGTAAATCTAATACAGGTGAGGGTGGCGAGGATGAGCTTCGTTACCGTAAAGAAATTCGTACTGGATCTAGCGATATTAAAAAAGGTGAATAGTGTTGCCTCTGTGCTTGGTTCAGATAGAATTGTGGCAGATATTCCCCTAGAAAATGGTGACTCATTACGCTCAAAAATTAAGCAAGTAGCATCTGGACGTTTTGGTGTGAGTGCTGAGTACTTAAGCAGTGCAGACCAAATTCAAATCAAAATGGCTCAAGGGGCAAAACCAGGTGAGGGTGGTCAATTACCAGGCCATAAAGTGTCAGAGTATATTGCAAAATTACGTTACTCTGTGCCAGGTGTGGGATTGATTTCTCCCCCTCCTCACCACGATATTTACTCTATTGAGGATTTGGCACAATTAATTCATGACTTGAAAAACGTTAATCCTCGTGCATCAATTTCTACAAAATTAGTATCAGAAGTGGGTGTAGGTACGGTTGCTGCTGGTGTAGCAAAAGCAAAATCAGACCATATTGTGATTGCTGGTCATGACGGTGGTACTGGTGCATCGCCTATTTCTTCGATTAAACATGCAGGTACTCCGTGGGAATTAGGTCTATCAGAAACACAACAAACATTAGTATTAAATCGTTTACGTAGCCGTGTTCGATTGCAAGCAGATGGACAAATGAAAACTGGTCGTGATGTAGCGATTGGTGCATTACTTGGTGCGGATGAGTTTGGCTTTGCGACTGCTCCACTAGTTGTAGAAGGTTGTATCATGATGCGCAAGTGTCACTTAAATACTTGTCCAGTTGGTGTGGCTACTCAGGATCCTGTACTTCGCGCTAAGTTTACTGGTAAGCCAGAACATGTAGTGAATTATTTCTTCTTTATTGCGGAAGAAGTACGTGAAATTATGGCTCAATTAGGTATCAGTAAATTTGATGATATGATTGGTCGCACTGATTTACTAGATATGAAAGCTGGTATTGAGCATTGGAAAGCCAAAGGATTGGATTTCAGCCGAGTATTCCACTCTCCAGATGTTGATACTGGACGTTATCATACAGAGGGTCAAGATCATGGTCTAGATAATGCCTTAGATAATCAGTTAATTGAACGTAGTAAAGCCGCTATTGAGCGTGGTGAAAAAGTTTCTTTCATTATCCCAGTGCGTAATCGAAATCGTACTATTGGTGCTATGTTGTCTGGTGTGGTTGCGCATAAGTATGGTCATGAGGGGCTTCCAGACGATACTATCCATATTCAATGTAATGGTACCGCAGGTCAGAGTTATGGTGCTTTCTTGGCTCATGGTATTACGTTTGAGCTTGTCGGTGAAGGAAATGACTATGTAGGTAAGGGTTTATCTGGTGGTCGTATTTCTGTTCGCCCTCCTAATGATTTCCGTGGTTATGGTCCAGATCATATTATTGCTGGTAATACTGTTCTTTATGGGGCTCTTTCAGGGGAAGCTTATTTCAACGGTGTGGTGGGTGAACGTTTTGCTGTACGTAATTCGGGCGCATCTGCTGTGGTTGAAGGAACAGGCGATCACGGTTGTGAGTATATGACAGGTGGAACGGTTGTCGTTTTAGGTAAGACTGGTCGAAACTTTGCTGCAGGTATGTCAGGTGGTGTCGCTTATGTTTGGGATCCAGAAGGTCAATTTGAGAAACGTTGTAATACATCAATGGTTTCTTTAGAGTCTGTTTTATCTCATGATGAACAAACGAAATTAAATAATATGCAAGAGTGGCATTCGGTTGAACGTGGTGGTGATAGAGAAACTGATGATAGTATTTTACGTCGTCTAATCGAAAATCATTATCGTTATACAGGTAGTTTTAGGGCTCGAGATTTATTGGACAATTGGGATAAATCACGTAAGCAATTTGTGAAAGTGATTCCTACTGACTATCGTCGCGCTTTAACTGAGTTATGGCAAGCGAAAAACTCTGCTCAATAATGCTTAAGGAATTTATCATGGGAAAAATTACTGGTTTTTTAGAATTTGAACGTGTGTCAGAAACATACGAAGCACCTGCAGAGCGTCTTAAGCACTATAAAGAGTTTGTCTTGACGTTAGATGATAAACAGGCGACAACAGCAAGGTGCTTCGTTGTATTGGATTGTGGTATTCCATTTTGATAATAATGGT
>NZ_AYSV01000145.1 GCF_000506865.1 Pelistega indica | reverse complement strand
AACAAACAAGCCTTAATTGCTAACAACAAGCTCATGTTGAAARTTGTAAAAAAGGCAGCAAGCAAGGTGGAAGGAAAAGGATCTGGCCTATCGTCGTGTTCTGAGCGCTTACGAACAAGTGAAGATGGAGTTGGCGATCTTAAGACGTATCAACTTTGCTAAACGTAGCGAACAGCTCCCTGACCTACAAGCGAAACTTTTTGAAGATGACGCCCATGAGGATCTGGCTGAGCTAGAAACGATGTTAGACAACATCGGTCAGCAATTAACGTCCATGAGTGGTCAAGAGCACACACCTCGCACACCGTCTCGTATGCGTTTGCCGGCGGAATTGCCTCGGTGGATATTCATTATACGTTGGAAAGCACGACCTGTGGTTGTGGTGCTGAGATGCGTCATCTTGGGGATGAGGTGAGTCAGAAACTGGATTATGTGCCCGGTACTTTTAGCGTGGAGAATCACATTCGTCCGAAATACGTGTGTGATTGTTGCAAGACCCTCAATCAAGCGCCGGTACCTCCTCACATCATTGATAAGGGGTTGGCAACGACCGGACTGCTGGCGACAGTACTCATCATGAAGTATGCTGACCATCTGCCGTTGCACCGTCAAGAAGCCATCTTTGAGCGCAGCGGCAAATGCATTTACCTTCATTATTTTTTTCCTCAGTGATTAAATTCTTCGTATTGTAACTGTATATGAAAATTAAGGTCTAGCAGCCAATGAGGGCGAGGCGATTTGATCGCATTGCTTTGATCCAAATCGACTTAATGCTAGTAGAAACTCTTATTATATTTATGCATGAGTTAGTTATAATTTAATAAGATAGTAATGCACATTGTGTATAATACAGTAAGCTCATTTGTCACAACGTTTATACAAAGGAAGATAGTATGGCAGCACAATTTTTTATGCCTAGCAATAATGTGATCGGTGCGGGCGCACTTGATTCAGCGGTGGATATTATCGCCTCTTTAGGTTTTAAAAAGGCCTTAATCGTTACCGATAAGCCTTTAAGCGATTTGGGTTTTGCGGCTCAAGTGGCGGATCGTTTAAAGGCTAAAGGCGTTGAAAGTGACATCTTTGATGAGGTTCAGCCTAATCCTACGGTAAAAAATGTTAACGACGGTTTGGCTAAGCTGCAGGCCGCTGGCGCAGACTGTGTGGTGTCACTGGGTGGCGGCTCACCGCATGACTGTGCTAAGGGTATCGCCCTTGTAGCCAGTAATGGTGGCAAAATCGAGGACTATGAGGGTTTGGATAAATCCGCTAAGCCGCAATTACCGCTAATTTCTATCAACACCACGGCCGGTACTGCGTCTGAAATGACGCGCTTTACCATCATCACCGATGAAAGCCGTCATGTAAAAATGGCGATTGTCGATAAGCACGTGACGCCAATCTTATCGGTTAATGATCCGAAGTTGATGGAAAATATGCCTGCTTCATTAACGGCCGCAACGGGTATGGATGCGCTAACCCATGCGGTTGAGGCCTATGTATCAACGGCAGCCAATCCGCTCACGGATGCATGTGCGGTTAAGGCTATTGAGTTAATTGCGAGCTATTTACCAACCGCCGTTAAAGAGCCTAAAAATGCGGAGGCGCGCGAGCAGATGGCTTATGCGCAGTTCTTGGCTGGTATGGCATTTAATAACGCCTCGCTCGGTTATGTGCATGCGATGGCGCACCAGTTAGGTGGTTTTTACGATTTGCCACACGGCGTTTGTAATGCGCTATTACTACCTCACGTTGAGGAATTTAATATGCGTGCGGCTAAAGCGCGTTTAGATGAAGTGGGCGCGATTCTATCCGCGAACAACCAGGAGCTTGAGGGTTTAGGCGTGATTGATGCCATTAAAAAGTTGGCAGGCATCGTAGGTATTCCAAAATCACTACGTGAGCTAGGTGTCAAAGAAGAAGACTTTAAAGTCCTCGCTGAAAATGGGATGAAGGACGTGTGTGGTTTAACTAACCCGGTTCAGCCTACACTTGATGAAGTGATTGCTATCTTTAAAGCAGCGTATTGAGCTTAACTCGTTTAAGTTTTAATTAAATAAACCCGCCACTGAAGCGTGATATTGCTCAAGTGGCGGGTTTTCTTATAAAGTGTCTACGCTATCTTTAGTCCTCAACATACCAAGTATCTTCGGATAGCATCACTTGCTGATGACCATAGCCTGCAGGCATCATAGGGAAGCAGTTTTCCTGTGCCTGTACACGCACATCCAAGAAATACGGTCCCTCCGAATTAAAGCATGCCTCAAGTGCCGCATCTAAGTCTTTAGGATCGCTGACGCTAGCGGCTTGCCAGCCAAAGGCTTGAGCCACGCTCACAAAATCTGGCATGCAATCGTTATAACTGTGACTGTAGCGACCCTCGTGAATGAGCTCTTGCCATTGACGTACCATGCCCATATAGCGGTTATTACAGAGCACCACTTTAATTGGGGCACGGTGCTGTACTGCGGTAGCCAGCTCTTGGATATTCATCAGAATCGAGGCATCCCCGCTAACACAAATCACCAGCTTGTCGGGATTGCCGATTTGTGCGCCAATCGCAGCGGGCATACCGTAACCCATGGTGCCAGCACCGCCAGAGGTTAACCAACGATTCGGTTGATTAAATGTTAAGTATTGAGCAGCCCACATTTGATGCTGACCGACGTCGGTACTCACAATAGCATCCTTGTTCTCAATCTTTTGATTGATACGAGTCAGTAAGTCTTGCGGTAGGATTTCCGTTGCTGAGGGCGTAAAGCCTAAACAATTCTTGCTACGCCATTTTTCAATTGTTTGCCACCAATCATCCAGACGTGAACGCTCCATAGGTAGCGCCTTCACCTCATTAAAGAGGCGCGTTAGGAGAGTGTGGCAATCACCTACCAGGGGCACGTCAGCGCGCACCACCTTATCAATGGAGGCGGGATCAATGTCTAGATGAATTTTAAGGGCGTGTGGACAGAAATCAGAGAGACGACCCGTGATTCGGTCATCAAAGCGAGCGCCGATACAGATAATTAAATCAGCATGGTGCATCGCTAAATTGGCTTCGAGGGTGCCGTGCATGCCCAGCATGCCGACAAACTGCTCGTCATTGGCGGGGTAGGCGCCCAGACCCATCAGAGTCAGGGTGCATGGCGCGCCGGTATAACGTACTAAGTTGCTAAATACCTCAGCCGCCGCTTTACCAGAGTTAATTAAACCGCCACCGCCGTAAAACACCGGGCGACGAGCGTTAACAATTAAATCGGCAGAACGTTTGATATTGGCTAACATCGCAGGTGCAGGCACTTCCGGCGTACTTTCAGCCCGCTTTTCAATGGTGAAGGTCGATTTATCAATGGCTTGAATTTGAATGTCTTTGGGGAAATCAATTAACACCGGTCCTGGACGCCCCTCGGTGGTTATTTGATAGGCTTTGGAAACAAGCGGCACCACATCCTCGGAGAGCTTGATCTGCGCATTCCACTTAGTGACGGGGCGTGAAATACCGATCGCATCACACTCTTGGAAGGCATCGGTACCAATGGCACTCGTGGCTACTTGACCGCTGATACAGAGCACAGGTATCGAATCACACATCGCATCCAATAAGCCAGAGGTAGTATTAGCTATGCCGGGACCAGAGGTCACTAAGACCACGCCTGGTTTACCCGTGCTGCGCGCATAGCCTTCGGCGGCATGCACCGCACCCTGCTCGTGGCGTACCAAAATATGGCGAATACGCGGCTCAGCATAAATGGCATCATAAAGCGGTAAAACCGCACCGCCGGGATAGCCGAAAATGGTATCAACACCCAGCTCAATTAAAGTCTCCAGTAAGGCTTGAGCGCCATTAAAACACAGTTTTTGTTGGAGGCTTTGCTGTGTATCCATATAAAAACCCTCGCTTGTTTTATTCTAGTTTGATTAGTTAAAAAATGAGTAGCTTGATTTTAACCCTAAGTCAGTAAGAAACTTGCAATGCACAAGTGCTATGCTTAAACTAATCAGGGAGAGTATGAAGGTCAGGGCAATAACAGCATGTTGGTAGCGGATCCCGAGAGTAAAGTGCTATGTCGCTTTATGGTGGGTCCACGCGGCTGTGAGGTCACCGGTATTACTTGGACGCCTGATATGAAGTATATCTTTGTTAATATCCAGCACCCAGGTGAAGGACCGATGCTTAAAGAGGCGCAAAATAGCACCAAGGCGCCAACGGTTGAAGAAGCGCAGAATAACCCAACCGGTTCCTCTACTTGGCCTGACGGCGACCAAGCAACTCGCCCTCGTCCTGCCTCGGTCGTGATTTGGCGCGAAGACGGTAATGTTGTAGGTAGTTTCCTAGCCTAAGTTTTTAAACGCTAAGCTAAAAAAATGACTGATAGTTGCTGATGCGCTATCAGTCATTTTGTTTAGTGCTACTTGCCATCAATCGTCTGTAAGCATCGATGGCTGGATCGCTGTGATGCTTATTCCTATTAGCTCCGGCTGTCGCTAATTACCTACGTTTTACCCCCCCCCCCTTTACGGTATCCTGGTTTTAGTGGTAAAATCAAGCTTTGATTTATCATCACTAGGTACAGTTCAATGAAAGACAATATGAAAAGCTTACAAAATAAGGGTGCTAACCATGAGCGTTACTCTTTAGATAAGAGTAAGAAAAATTTTCAAGGCGTTGTAGTGGGTACTGCCTTGCTGAATCGGGGGGGGGTTGACACTAAGTGCGCAGGCTAATAGCGTACCAGATGGTACGAATCCTGTTGTTAGGTACTATGCTTTATATAAGATGGGCCAATCTACATATCAACTGCGTGAAGTGATAAAAAAAGCAGATGGTACTTATGTTTTTATGAACGACCCTAATCTCCCCGTGCCTGAAAATCAAGTGATTGCAACTAATGAGCAGCATTATATTAGTATCAAGAGTCCTTGGGCGGGCGCTGGCGATGGTAATTATGATAATAAAGGTGCCAAAGGTGCTGGGGATATTGCTATCGGTGTGGGTGCTTATGCAGATTCCGTCTATAAAGAAGGTATAAGCACAGGTAGCACAATGGCCATCGGTTCTAATGCCAAAACAGACAAACCGAATAGTGTGGTCATTGGACACCGTGCACAGGATATGAAACTGACCCTAGCTGATGGCAGCAAACTGCCAAGTGCTGGGGGTTCTGTGGTGATAGGAGAAAGGGCTGGTGAAATAACGGAGGACTTTAGTAAGTTTGACGAACGGGCTAAAGAATATCAACAACATGGGGTGAAAGCTAAAAACGACCCATTTGAAAAGGGTTCTAGGGCTATAGAAACCCCCGGTGGTGGTCGTCCACTTGCTATTGAAGGGAATGTGTTTACCGGAAGAGAGGCGGGGATAGATGCCTTTACTACTCAGAGTGTGTTGGTTGGGGCAGGCTCAGGTACAAAGCTTTTTGGTTATTCCAATACCATGCTAGGTGCATTTAGCGCTACTAATCTGCGTGGCGACTATAATACAGGTGTTGGTTATTATGCGGCTGATAAATTAAAAGGTAATGACAATATTGCCCTTGGACGTCAGTCGGGGCGAGAATTGACTGGTGATTATAATCTATCGGGCGGTACAGAATCAGGGAGAGGATTAGAAGGTAATAATAATATTTCCCTTGGGCATTCCTCGGGGAAAGCTCTAGTTGGTAGTCATAACCTTTCTAGCGGTACAGCCGCGGGGCAAAACTCAAAAGGTGATTACAATATTTCGCTAGGATACGGCTCAGGAGTGGAGTTAGAAAAAAACTATAACGTATCCGTCGGCTATGCCTCAGGGAACAAGTTAAAGGGTGAGGCTAATGTGTCGAGCGGGGTGGCTTCTGGACTAGGTCTGAAGGGAGACCATAATATCTCAAGTGGTACAAACGCAGCACGTGACCTAAAAGGTAACAAAAATATTTCCTTCGGATACAGCTCGGGTAATGAATTAGTTGGTGATGGTAATATTTCGAGCGGAGAAGGTTCAGCACAAAAATTAAAAGGTAGCAATAATATTTCCCTTGGTAGGTTATCAGGGTCACTGTCGAATGGCAGCGATAATATTTCTCTAGGAAATAGAGCTGGATATAATTTTTCAGGCAGTAAAAATATTGTCATTGGTAATAACACTAATTCTTTCGAAAAAAGGCCACCTGATATGAGAAGTCTACCTATCGAAGGAGCTATTGCTATCGGTAATGACTCAGAAGTGAGGGGCAAGAATTCGGCGTCTATTGGTAATGAAAACAAAGTTCTTCAAGGTGTTACTAACGCCTTTGTGCTTGGTAGTAAGGTTGTAGCTGACGTTGAGAACTCCGTTTATTTGGGTCATCAGTCCGTAGTTGGGTATGGCGATGCAATAGGAGCACCGAATTGGACAGCAGATGGTACAGAGGGAAATACCACAACAGCCGGTAACGAAGGCGAAGTAAAGATAGCTAAATTTACAGTAAATGGTGAAGAGAAAGAGCAAGAATTCACTTTTGCTGGAGCGAAAGCTTCTGGGGCGGTGAGTGTTGGTTTTAGTGGCGGTGAGCGTCGACTCCAAAACCTAGCAGCCGGTGAGATTTCGGCTACTTCCACAGACGCTATTAACGGCAGCCAATTATTTGCAGTTGCAAGTGAAGTCTACAAAGGTCTTAACTTTGATGCCAACACGGGTGGTGTTCAGACGTCTAAGTTAGGTTCTACCGTGACGATTAAAGGTGCTGATGCGAATACAGATGCGTCTAAGTTCGATGCGGGTCAGAACCTCATGACTTCTATTGAGAAGCAGGGTGAGGATAGCGTCGTTCGAATTGCCTTAGCGAAAGACTTGACGGGTTTAAATACCATTCAATTGGGTGGTGAGAAAGGGCCTGTGATTGGTGGTCGTGATGATGGTAAGACGCTAGTTTTAAATCCGGGTGATAACGGCACATTAGGTGCACCAGTGCAGATCACGAACGTGGCGAGTGGTTTGGGTGATAAAAAACTATCTGAGCTTGAAGAGGAAGAGTTAAAACCACTACTCAATAATGCGGTAAACGTCGCTGACCTTAAGCAGTCGGTTGATGGTGTGAGTACGGGCTTAGTAGACAAAGGTCTTAACTTTGATGCCAACACGGGTGGCGTTCAGACGTCTAAGTTAGGTTCTACCGTGACGATTAAAGGTGCTGATGCGAATACAGATGCGTCTAAGTTCGATGCGGGTCAGAACCTCATGACTTCTATTGAGAAGCAGGGTGAGGATAGCGTCGTTCGAATTGCCTTGGCAAAAAATCTTGAGATCGACAGTGTCAAAGCCGGCGAGACGTCACTGAATAAAGATGGCCTAAGCGTCGGTGATAAGGTAAAAGTGAACGACAAAGGAATTACCGCCGGTGATGTTAGTCTAACCACCGAAGGCATTAATGCGGGTAATACGAAGATCACGAACGTGGCGGCTGGCGAGGATAAATCCGATGCGGTGAATTTTGGTCAGCTAACAGCGGTTGCGGATCAAGCCAAGGCGGCGGCGACGAAGCTGGTTGCTGGTGATGGTGTGACTGTTGAGTCTAAACAGTTAGCGGATAAAAGCACGGAGTACACGGTTTCAGCCAAGACGGACGGTACAACCATGACGA
>NZ_AYSV01000144.1 GCF_000506865.1 Pelistega indica | reverse complement strand
AGTCARTACCTTCTTGGCGACATAGTTCAGCGATAGGCTCGCCGGCCTCTGCTCGCTTTAATAAAGCAATGATCTGCTCTTCACGCTTACGTTTGCTCATTGTAAAACTCCTAATTATCAATTAAATTTTAAAGGAAATTTCTACATTTGAGCTGTATTAATTTAGGGGGTGGCTACCGCGTTCGCAACCTTTAATAGCCTTTAATTGACATGCTCTTTCATAATAAAATATTGCCTTTTCTGAAGCATCTGGGACTGTAGATTGTTCATAATAAGCTCCTAATGCCAACAAGGCATCTTCTGAACCGGAAGATGCCGCTTTTTCAAAATAAGCGATAGCATCTTCTTTTTTATTATTCTTTAAATAAATCTCACCCAAATAATATTGGGAGCTACTATCATCCTTGTTAGCTGCTTTTAAACAAGATACCTCTGCCACCGCAAACTCACTACGATTATATGCATCTTTACAAAGTTTAGCTTCGTTTGATCCAAACAAAAAAGCATATGAGGGAGAACATAAACCAATAAAACCAATCACAAATAGCAAAGTTTCCTTTAACATTATTTCTTTCCTTTAGTTTCCTTTTCTTTATCGGAGAATGTATTAACTCGTTTCTCTGTAGCGTCTACTGTTATTTGATTCTGCCGCGAGAGTGCAGTCAGATGATTATTAACACCAGTAGTTACTTTATCTATTTCAGTCGAAACATAGTCTTTAAAGGATTGTTCTAACTCACCTAGTTTTCGGTTCTGATCTCTACCGAAATTATCAATAAGAAAGAAAAAAACTCCCCCCAAAGCAACAACACTCAAAAACCAAATGACAGACTGAATCATTAATAAGGTCTTTGTTGTTTGTCTCACTGCGACTAGCCCCTCTTCCTGCTTTCCAATAGCACTATAAATATTCTGAGATACTTTCAGACCTCTCTCCTCAATACTTCTGATATTTTCATAGTCATCTCTAGAAATAAACCGTGCATAATTACCAGTATGCCCCTGGATCTTTTCTTTTGCTTGAGTTATGACGGCCTGAGCAAAATTTATGAGATCGCTATTTTCAGAGTTACCTTTTTGCAACTCAATAATATTTCTATCCTTTTCTCCCAATTGCTTATGTAGATTATCAATTTTTTGATTATATTGTTGGTGCAATTCCATTATTGAGTGTTCATTGTCTTTTATTATTTTTTGTAAAGTATCTTTACCCTTCTTTATTTGCTGTATTAGGCTAACAGCAGTATCACTAGAATTTTCTGTAATATCTTTTAAAATCGTACTAAAATTATCTAATGTGGGAAAGTGAATAATTCTTATGTCTTTATTTTTAATCAAGAATTTAGAACTTATTTCTTCACTACAATGAAAAAAAATTCGCTGATAACTTACTATAAGTTTATTAGCTAGTACTTCTTGCACTGCTTGAATTAGTTCAGTAGACTTTGAGCATTGAATAACTAAAACTTTAGTATTTTCTCTTCCTTGAAAGTCCATTACAGTCAACGGGGCTAAACTCTCCTGAGCTATTTTTTCGAAAACCCCTGAAGTAGTCATTTCTACAGATCTTCCATCAAGAAAACTATGGTATGTATTCGTATTTTTATCAATTAATTTATTGAATTGCAATCTTGCTAAGCTCAATAATTCTTGCATTAAATCTTTTAGCATTTCGTAGGATGATGGGTTATCCTCTGCTAATTTATTAAACTGTTGATTAATTATCTCAAAAAAAGCCCCATAAAATGTCCCTGAACGATAACTTTCCTTTTGTTTCGTCGAAAAGTATACTGATAACGCTGTTGTCCTGCTAACTCCTTCTAGCGAGGAAACAATATTCCTTTGTAAACAAAATAAAGGAATATTATGAGAACTAGAATCATCAGGTGACGGTAGAGCTACCGCTAAATCATTGGGTAAATCAAGATGACCTAACTCTAAATCTATCTTCCCTCCAATATTCCTGACTGCCGTCTGAAATCCCGTTGGACATCCCATCAAACCGTAACGTGCTAAAACCATTCTATGATTTCCCTACTAACCAATTTACAAAACGTCTCCACCAAGATACTTGTTTACTTGCCGTACGACCTGTAATACTGCTATATAACCAGTCAAATAACCTTTTAGGGCACTCCTCATCAAATACATCCAAATCATCGTGCTTAGTAAAAGTGCCAATTTTATAAAAAATCGTTTTATTAGGACTATTTGCTTCCGTGAAAAAACCCTTTGCAAAACTTTTAAGTTCATTATCATCAGATAGAGCATATGCTTGAGGACTTTCACCATACTTCATTCTCTCTTCTTGAGAAATCTTATCGGATTTTGATAATAGTAATATTTTAGGATAGCGTTTTTTATTTTTCTTCTGTAGCTCTAATACTCTATTGTAAAGAGCTTGCAAAATCATCACTTGAGGAGCCAATTCTTTATGCTCTCGCTCCAAACGACGTTGAGATTGATCATATACAAAGATAAATTTACAATTAACCCTTGAGTCAAGAATCACTTCCAATGAATCTGGTAATTCACCAGCATAACGTTCTGTATCACCATCAAACATACGAATCATATTTTCACCAGATGCATCAATAAATGTAATTTCAACTTCTGGCTTATTTAATTCTTCAGGCTCATACAATACATTTAACTCATAAAAATCCAAAGTACCTGTTCTACCTATTCTTTTCCTTGGATTGCTAAACATTTCCTGCATCGTATTAAAAATTAGACTGTCTTGTTTAGTCGTACGCTCTGGATTGAGTCGAACATTACCTGGTAAATAAGAGTTCATATAATGCAAAAGACTAGCAATTACATATGATTTCCCTGAGCTTGGAGTTCCAAACAGCATAACAAAATGTTTATTCTCTGCTCGTTCATTTAGCTCAGTAAGTCGGTTACGATATTCATCTGGCGTCATTTTAATCTGTGCTTGACGTTTCAAATCCCTGATATTATCTTTAGAAACTCCAATATCATCAAAATATTGATAATCATCATTATCATAATGTACAGTATTACTGGTAACCTCTGATATAGAGGGTACTTCTACATCAATATCATGATTATCTAATGAGTTAATATCAGATACAGGATCTCCCGTAGAATCCTGATTTATCACTTCTGTATTATTCTGTAGTTCCTCATCAAAAAAGCTACTAATCTTATTATTTGGCATATCAATCCTCTAAATTTATAAATCAGCTTTACTTACTTTTGGTTCGTAAGGTTCAATATAACCTTTTCCATAGTGCGCTATTAAGTAAATAACTACAGCCCAATCAAAGAAAAAACTAAGTATACTGAATAAAATTGCCACCAAAAGATGATTAGAAAAGGCTGATTTAAATGAGAATGCAATTTTCCCTAGTTCTTGACTTTCAAACTGAACTTTCTCAAAACTAAATTTCTCTGTATTGTTAATAAACTCCTGAGTATCTGCACCTATTTTATTAATAACTGTCACTGCCTTTAAATTTGAATCATAACCAAGTTGTTTCACTCTTTCGGTACTGGAAAGCGTCTGATCAATAAGTTTATAAGTCTCTTCAGCATAATCATTGTTTTGCTTTAATAAATCTTTTACCCTTGCCATATCTCCAGACATAAATTTACGCTGTACTATACTTTGGATATTCTCTTTATACTTTTCTGCTAACTGCTGTGGAGTTCCTGCAAATTCAGTTAATTTTTCTCCTAACTCAAGTTCAATTTCCTTTACTAACTCTCTAGCACGTTGCCCTAGTCCTGGACGTGAAATATCAGTAATTTGTCTTACAAGTTGCTCAGTAAGATTTTCAATCTTAATTCGTCTTTCTTCTGTTTCAGGAGAAAAGTTATTAAGCGCTTTTGTAGATGATGCAATCAAATCATCTAATTGTATTTTATGTTTATTTAACTCATCCCTATACAATTGTTCTGTTTGATATTGTGTGTAAATAGCATTAAAGTTTCCAGAATATGAAAAAAGGGAGCATACTAAAAAAAACAAAACAAGATCCAAAAATTGTCTGCCCATTAATTCTCTTATTACCTATATGAATACTTAAATACATCATAATAACAGTAAGGCCTGCAGAGAATGCCCACGCTAATGGAACCCCTAATAAATCAGAGAAGCCTAATGCTGTTTGATAAAAGCTAATTCCTAAAAAAATAAATAAAGGAATGTAAACTAGACCTGGGGTAGCCACCCCCTAAATTAATACAGCTCAAATGTAGAAATTTCCTTTAAAATTTAATTGATAATTAGGAGTTTTACAATGAGCAAACGTAAGCGTGAAGAGCAGATCATTGCTTTATTAAAGCGAGCAGAGGCCGGCGAGCCTATCGCTGAACTATGTCGCCAAGCTGA
>NZ_AYSV01000143.1 GCF_000506865.1 Pelistega indica | reverse complement strand
AACGTCCGATGGGATCATACTGATAGCTAAGCTCTCCCTTACGACTATCCTTAATCCCTGTTAATCGATTGGCGCCGTCGTAGTCATAGACTCGTTGCAAGACGGTTTGTTTAACATATTTACCTGTTTGCGTATGTTGCTGACTGAGTCTGCCGGCTATATCGTACTCAGTGCTCTGCATCAAATCGTTTGCCCAGTGTCGCTTCACTTCTCGGTGATTACTATCACGCTCCACATCAATCAAACGCTCTTTATCTAGCAACATCCCATGCAGGTGTCCTGATCCATAGCGCAGGTAGTCCACCACACGACCATCGGGACGCGTCGTCGTTATCAGATTGGATAATTCATCGTAGGCAAATGCCCAATGCTTACTCACCTGATGATCAAACACCGTATAATCGTGATCCTCGGCAATCACATTACCCAACGCATCTAGCGTAAACTGATGACGGGCATGTGGGTTTTCGGCGAAAATGAGACGTCCATTAATATCATACCCATACGCTCGTGTTTCATCCGCACTCATAACCTGCGTCACTCGTCCCATCACATCATACTGATAACGTATCGTTTGGTCTTCAAACGTCACCCCATCCAAACGACCCGTTTGCTTATTCACATGATAGTGTTTTTGCTTACCATCAAACGCTTGCTCATGTACTAAACGCCCCTGTGGATCATAGGCAAACGTATAGCGGTCTTGATTTTCATTGAGTAATTGACTTAATCGACCCAGTGGATCATAACGATACGCCACCTCATGATTCAGTGCATCAATCCTCGCCTGAACCCGTCCTGCTTCGTTATAACGGTATGAGGTCGTATGGGATAAGCCATCCACAAATGTCAATAGTCGACCTTCTTCATCATGGGTAAAATAGACGGGATTAGTTCCTGAACGCTCTACTTTGGCTAACTGTCCTTTCGCATCATAGGTATAGTGCTCTGTTGTGCCACTCGGCTCAATAATTTCTATTAAGCGATCAAAGGCATCATAACGATACTGCGTAGTTTTACCCGAACAATCACGATAGGCAGCTAGCTGACCTGTCGGCGTATACATGAGGTGCTTAACACCTCCTTTGGCATCAATGACACGCGTCACATAACCCTGAGCCGAATAGCCATACTCGGTCACATGTCCTAAGGGGTCAGTCTCTGCTATCACTTGGTGAAATTGATCATAATCACGTAACCAACGACTACCATTAGGCTCTTCTAACACGCGTAAATGATTATCCGCATCGTATGTATAGCGGATTCGACTACCGTCTGGATTGATAGTTTCAATCAGATTATCAAAGGCATCATAAACAAAGTTTGCCACTGTGCCATCTGCGTATTTGACCTGTGTAATATTATTGAATTCATCACGTTGACTAATTCGTGAGGTACCGTCACTATAATAAATGCCTAATAAATAATTCTCTTTATTAAAGGTATATTTGGTTGTCTGCCCTAAACCATCCGTGACATAAGTCGTCAAATTTTCTCGATCATAACGCAGGCTATATGCCATTGTGCCATCGTCTAATACCTCATAAATACAGCGAGGGACGGTACCTGTGGTATCCCAACGTAAACTCACTCCACGATTGGTTTTATCGGTATAGCGAGTGATCAAGTGCTGTTCATATTGATAATGATTACTTGAGCCAAACTGATCGGTCGCCTGTACTAAATCACCCTGAGTATCATAGCGATACTGCGCCACTATTATTGTTTGCGGGGTATCACTTTCTGGCGTCAACCCTTGATAACTAATCTGTACAATACGATAATCTTGGTCATAGACAAACTGTAATTGGTAGAGTGGCGATGATAATGTGTCAAGCTGACCTGTTTTGTCATAAGCCAAGACTATTTTATTACCATTAGCATCTCGTATAGACGTGAGTCGATACACTCCTCCCATCGCTTCATAATGCTCAACCGTATGATTTTTATAGCGGATTTCAATATGACCTTCTGCCACTATTTCCCAGTACAGTTCCTCTTTACGGTCATACCATACTTCATTAAGTGCTAAATTGTCTCTGCTCTCAACTAAGCGACCTAATTTATCAATATACACAAAATGATTACCATCACGATAAATATACCGTGTGTACTCAGTTAACCAACGAGGACCCAATGGGCTTAAAACCCCTGCCGTATCGAACTTATAGCTGTTGGAGACATACCGACGCTCCCACGTAATGGGAATCGCATCACCTAAACTAAAATCCGTATGCTCAAATTGCTCATCACCAAGGGCATAACCAATAGATCCGCCACCACGAGCTAACCCTTGACATTCTTTGCATTCATTTGGTTTGCTATCTGGATCTCTACCTTGACCATTTCCATTCTGATTGTTTGGATTACCGTCACCTGATCCATCGCCGTTATTCTTTTTACCACCACCTTTACCATTCTTACCTTTACCGAGACCAGTTATCCATTGCTGAAAGCCTGTCTCTAGCGAAAGTCCTGTAAACTTCAGATCTGCCAAACCAGATTTATCTTCAGCACCTAGCATCTGGAAGTTCAGACCTGTTGCCCCCATAGTCGTTAATTGCGCATTCGTTGAGTTAGCATGAACCCCGATAGAGCATACATTTTTGGAGAGCACATCAGCTGCCATACTATCTTTCAAGGCAGCCAACGAAATACCAACATTAACGGTTTTATCACTACTTGCCGAGACCGTCGTATCTAATAGAGACATTGTTAATAGCGTTGGTGCCTTATGCTCAATTTTATCTTTGGCATCAAAATACGCTCCCGCCGCTGGTTTAATAGAATAATCCGTCGTATCTACGGTGGTTTCACTTTGATCAGACACGACATCATAGGTCTGTGCTTTAAAATCAATATCCCCTGTTTTTAATGATGCACCTGTCTGAATTTGACTGACTTCTTGTCCACCAATCGTTTCATTCACTGTACCCGTCACTTCCTCATCATCAGAAGCATCGGTATTAATATGCAAACCTTTAACGGTATGTGTCGCCACCCCAGCAACACTACTCGTTAAAGAACCTGTAATGGTTTCATCTACACCATCTAAGTAGTTTTCTTCTAGATTTCCTCCTATTTCTTCCGTCAATTGCGTCTGAACACTTCTCTGATGATCACTCGCATAGGTATTCTCTCGACCAGAAGCAAGCTCAGTATCGGAGGTGCTATGAGCTGTATGCGATCTAAATCCACTAATCGCTGACACGGTATTGCCGACAATCTTTTGCGTCTGGTTATTTTTTACCTTTGTATTTAAATCTTTCTCTGCTTGCAATGACAGCATCTCTTGCCCAGGACGATCTTCAAACATTAAATGATTAGATTGACTGGTATCACCATAACGGCTCTTGGTAAAAAAGCCACTCTTAGTCGCCTCATCAGGAAGGTTAACGGGAGGCATATTTAAATCGTTATAGACTCGTCCAATCACTACTGGTCTATCAGGTTGACCATCAACAAAATCAACCACCACTTCTTCACCAATTCGTGGAATTTGCACACCACCAAAACCATCTCCTGCCCATGGTGTAGAGACACGTACCCAGCAAGAACTCTCTTCATTTTTTTTGCCCTCTCTATCCCAGTGAAACTGAATTTTAATACGCCCATATTTATCGGTATAAATTTCCTCTCCTTCTGGACCCACTACTTGAGCGGTTTGAGGGCCCGACATTTTAGGCTCTTTATGGACTCTTGGCGCTCGATATTGCACCGTTGCCGGAATTTGTAGCGTCTTAATTTCTACCAAACTCGTTTGCTCATCTGTGACATAAGATTGCACCCGAATATCATACGTTGCCTGAATCACCAGATATTTACTATTCTCTGCGGTAATAGGAAAACCTTTGAGTGTAAAGGTATAACCCGGTGCCAAATCTCTCAATCGTGTCTTAGCTATTGCATGATGTTGTAAGGCTTGTAAAGCCTCCAAATGCACTTGAGCATAATGTTTGGACTCAGCATAACTAGCATATCCACCAAAAGGCTCATAAATTTCTAAGTCAACCCCAAACGTATGCTGTTCAGCTTTGGTCACCATTCCTCTCATATCATCGCGAGGATTTTCAAAGTTATAGTCTTGTGTACTATAACTACTAGGGGTGAGTTCTTCTACGCTATTCCATTCAAAGATATGCTGTTCAGTAGGGGTCGCTACGCCATTTTCTTCTACAAATTGTGCTTGTGCATTGACTGCTAAGGCAGGATGACTATTTTTATGATCTGTTAATACCAGCGTATGATCATCCGCCGTATGTTTAAACCAATAGTAAATCCCTTCATGCTCCATTAAGCGACTGATAAAATCAAAATCAGTTTCTTCGTATTGGACACAATATACCCATGTACGATAACTTTCTAAGGTTTTGTCCTCAAACTTAATGTGATGTTCAGCTAATACTTCTTTAACAATATCTAAGGCTGATTTTTCCTGAAAAATCCGACTATTATTAACCTGCGTCAAATACCATAATTCAGGGCGTAAAGTCAGCTTGTATATATAATGTTTTTTCTCTTGATGGAATTTTTCATTGACCAACTCAACCTTGGTAATGACACCATTGAAATAACGTGACTGATGGTTATTTTCAAGAGCAATACTCGCTACCGTCCCTAACAAGCTTTCTGGCTTAATAGGCAATCTTTCTGCAACGACGGTTACCTGATAATCATAACTGTCTGATAGTTTTTCATGACCTTGTAACGATAAAAAGGCTAATTGTTGCCCAAGTACTGTTTTTATATTAGCAATACGATTCATATCATCCTCTATACTTGCTCAAGACATTAAGCGTGATATTGTTCACTCCATAACTCAGCTTCAAATAAAGCGTCATCTTTTTCACGAACACCAGCTCGTTTTTTCAGCTGTTGATCAGTAGTGATTGCCCGGTGAAAGCGCGTCTCATTAAAAGTTGCTCCATCAAAAGAAGCCTCACTAAGATTGGCGTAAGAAAAATCAGTAAAATAAAATTGACAATTGTCGAAATTCGCCTTAGTGGCATTCGCTTTTTGCCAAACAGATAACGACAAATTACTTTGACTAAAATTGGCCTGCTCAAAAAAGCCTTCGACAAAAATACTCTGTTCAAAATCAGCATTTTTCGCACTCAGGTGATCTGCCTGTGCCTCTAGAAATATGGCATATTTGCCCTGTACCTCATCCATGCACACAAATGACATCTTGGCCCCATTAAATGAAGCTTGCAGTAAGTTGGCTTTTTTAAATGAAGCGCCCGTTAAATCAGCTTCTGTAAATACACTCTGTGATAGATTCACCCCATCAAACTGATGGTTTGCCAGATTTGATTTGGTCCACACCATATTTTGTAACTCACAGTGTGAGAATAAACATGTCCTTAAATCTAACTGATAAAAAATAGATTTATATAAATTGCACTGTTCAAAAACCGTCTCATCTAACTGTGTATCAGTACATACAAGTTCGGTGGCTGTTAACTGCTGAAATGTTGTCTTATGAAAGTAACTTTTGATAAAAGCGGCTTTTTGATATAACCCACTATGAAATTGGGTACTTATAAACTGACTTTCTGACCAGCTGGTTTTAGTGATTTGACAATTGATATGGTTAACACCCGAACAATTACACTGGTTAAACAGCGTTGCATTTAATTCACATTCAATAAAACGGGCGTTTTCAAAATCACAGTCATTAAAAATACTTTCATCAAATGCATTACGGTGGAACAGTGTATTTTTTAAATTAACATTCTCAAAAATAACTCCTCGCATATCCATATGTGAAAAATCCATGCCTGAGCAATCAACATTCACTATCGTGATACCATTATCTAGCCACTCTTTTAATTGCTGTTCTGATACTCTCATCAAGTAGCCTCCCGTTGACTAGGCTCTAGTTGAGCAAGCACCATATAATTTTCATGTTCAATACAATCATCTGAGAAATGACTCAATGCTAGCTCTGTCCTAAAAAAATTCACATGTGTAAAATTAACTGCCTCAAAGACGCAACGCCCCATCAATGAGTGAGATAAGTTTGCACCAGTAAAATCCACCCGTAAAAACTTAGCTCGACCAAAAATAGACTGTGGTGTTTGTGAATGGTTAAACGCTGCATTTTTAAAAATACTAAGTGAAAAATCAGTATTATCTAAAATAGCTTCACTAAAATTTACCTGTTCAAAAATCTGTTGCCTTAATGAACTATTTTTAATATAAACCTGTGTGAAGTCATTATTTGCCAATACCTGATCTACCTTAACAGAGATAGCTTCTAACCATGACTTGGTAAATTGTGTGTGTACAATCGCCCCATCATTAATGGCTAACCGTACTATATGGCAGTCAATAAATGCACTCTTCTCAATGGAGGTATTCATAAAGGCACATTTATTCATTTGCGTCTCGGTAAACTCAACACCCACCAAAGAACTTTCTACAAATACGGTTCCTTCTAATACCCCTACATTAAACGCACTCTGTTGAAACTCACCTTGTTGAATAAAAATTTCAGAAAAATCACAATGGTTAAAATAACTGTGCTGTACTTTCAACTGCTCAATCGTCATTTTCTGGAATTGACATGACTCAAAAAGACAGTGATCCATCGTACATAAGCTAATGTTACTCATTTCAAAAGTACACTGTTCAAACTTACTTGCTGTCAATTCTGCATAACAAAGCGCACTCATATCAAAACAACAATTTTTAAATGTACTTTGTCGTAAATTAGCTTTCTTTAAAACACTGGCTTTAAAACTTACCCCATCAAACACTAAGCCACTTAAATCTGCTCCCGTTAAATCCATATGTTCTAACGGTTTCTGTTCATTGATAGCCTGTAACACCAGTTCTCTTAAGACGTTAGCTTTTGTCTTATCTTCAATGAATGTATTACCGTGTAAATGGGCACTCATTGCATAGAGCTGTTGCTGACGTTGTTGTGTTTTCTCCATTTGAACAGTATCTATACCCTCAAAAGACTCTGCGAATGTGCTTAATGCTGTCTCTTGACGACTAACATTAGCCCCATCTCCTTGGGTGATGATTTGCTTCAAATAGTCCTCACCCCCCAACAGTTCTAGGACTGTTTTGTCTTTTCCTGCCGTTCTTTTGAACCTAATCGAGGCCTCTTTCACCTCTTTTAAATGTTCTTTCATTTGCTGAAGTTGTTGCTCTCTAAGCTTCTGCTCTTCAGGTAACATCCGCATATCTACTAAAGGAGATGGCATAGGCCCAACTATTTCAGGTAAAAAATGATTAGCATCAACCCCCATAGTTGTTAGCTGCTCTCTCGCCATGGAGTACATATACTTTTGTAATTGGCTTAATTTAGTTGCTAAATGCCCTTTCATCTCACTTGTCGGAGCAATCGTATCAATCTGTACATTTTCAGGTAATAAATCTTCATCTAAATAAGCTAATAAGGCAGATTCATCATGGTTCTCTCTGGTGCGCATAAAGGACGTATAATGCGCCGCCTCTTTGGGTGAATGCTTCCATTCTACGGCTGCCAATACATGCTTAATTTCTGCACCATCCTCATACCAACAAGGCACAGAGCCTTGGAAAATCACGATATAACTTTCTAAATGAGGAATCAGCCATAATGTTTTTAACGATAAAAATACATCTCTTATTAATGGCTCTGTGGTTTCATTTTCTTGCAGTTCAATCAAACACCTTCCTCTCCACGCAGGTACAATGCCTGACCATTGAGGCTTCTCTGGATGCATATTCTTAACGTTAAACAGAGTATTATCCGTAAACTCCACCTGATCAAACCATATCTGTTCATCTTGTGCTGCATTAAACAGACTAGGATCCATATCGTCAAAAAAACCCGGGAAATCCGTTTTTTGCCATTTTTCAGTATATGACCCTACTTTAGAAAATCTGATTGGCCAGGTAATAGACTGTGCCCCAAAATTCACTGCTCTATAGATTTTCTGCCTATCAATCACTTGCTGAGTAGGATCCTCAATATTAGGCAACTCTCTGATAGCCACATTCTCTCTGAGAATGTCCTCTGCTCCTCGGCCTAAAGGATTATTCTCATAATTTCCCCCTCCATAGCTATTTGCCCAAGAAAGAGGCAGGCTTTCAAATGCAAGAGGGTTAGAAATCTTATCACCGTCAAAATAGCGGTCACCCGTCACAAGTAATTCGCGTTTTTTATCATTAACCTCTACCGCAACACGGATAGATGTTTTATCTTGTTGATGCGCTGTATAGGCATAGCCTGATACCAAAAATTCTGGATAAACTTTTGGAATACCATATTCTATAATCCCTTGTGAATCTAGATGCTCTGCCGCCACTTTCCATAACTTACTCTCAGACTCAATAACCGGTGCACCAGATTTGGTATTGACGAGTAACATTAGACTTAACCCTATGCGTGACTGACCTTTCCAACGATAGGGACGTACTAATAGACTAGAGGCAATTGACTTGGATATTTTCATAAACTATACATTCAATTTAAGTGCATACTTGTCCAATTTTTTACCATAGTGTTTTAAATCTACACCGGTAAAACTAACCGCCATACCTTCTGATACTTCTGTACGGGCAAGGATTTTTGCTTGTAGTCCTACAGCGGACATCTTAATAGCGCTCATAGCATCATTAGTTACACCCAAAGCCACCTTCACCATATTACTATCGCTTACTTTACTACTTGACTTACTATCCATAAGTGCGACACCCAATTGAAATGCCGTCACTTTTTTATTGTGAGCAGCGGCAGGTAATTTATTCTTACTAATCGTTGCTTGTTTCTCTATACTGCCTGCATTCAATACTAGCTTCGTATCAACTAAGTTTAAATATTTAGCAACAGAGCTTAAGGTAAAGGCCGATGCCGCCGTAATTTGATGAATAGGCGCAAAGAAACCCATTGCTCCAGACGTAACAATTGTCTGCAATAATCCACCAATCTCAACTTTGGAACCTGCCTCAAGCGTATTAATCTTATCGGCGGCAATCTTATCATTACGAAACGCATTAATCGTTTGCTTCATCCCTGTTGCATAGTGATGTATCGAAGGTTCTTGTGCAACTGTCAATGATTCTGTTCCTGCTGTTGTTTCTGCATTCGTACCTGTGTACTGACGATATTGGCGTTGATGTACGGTGTCTTTACTATCTCCAGCTACTTTTAGAGTATGCCCATTTTCATGCTGATACGTCGCGTTTCCTTGTACTTTTTTATCCACCTTGCCGCCAAACTTCCATTGATGAGCACCGGTAATATTTGTTGCAGATGACCCTCCTACACTATGATTGCTATCATTCTTAACCAAAAGGTCCATGTCTTTTTGAGCAACCATTTTGAGCAATTCTTGACCTAAATCATCCTCAAATAATAAAGAGTTAGCTTGATCAGGATTACCATCTTTGGTACGCGTATGAAAACCACTTTTTGTTGCTTGCTCTGGCAATTTAACTGGTGGCATATTTTCAGCATTATAAAGTCGTCCAACAACGATAGGTCTATCCGGTCTACCCCCTAAAAAGTCCACAATCACTTCTTCATTAACACGTGGAATTTGAATACCACCAAACCCACCACCAGCCCATGGATTTGAGACCCTCACCCAGCATGAACTATCCTCATTGTATTGACCATATCTATCCCAATGAAATTGGACACGAACCCGACCAAACTCATCTGTCCAAATGGTTTCCCCATCTGGCCCAACAACGCGTGCCGTCTGCGGACCATATGTATAGGGTTTGGGGGTAACGATAGGGTGTCGGTATTGCACATCAGATGGCATTAACTCTACTTGTAAGGCTAAGCGAGACTGATGATCCTCATGACTCATATAAGGAGCTTCAGCAAAATCATATGCAAGTCGAGTGATTAAGTATTGTTGATTCTGTTTACTATTTGGATGTTTCTCTAACCCTACTGTTGACCCAACCGCTAAGAAACAAGCATTTGAGGTAGCTCTCACTTTGCTACGTTGAGCATCTGCAATTTCGACCTGAATTTTTGCTAATTGTTGCCCCTCTTCTACATCAGTATAATCACCCATAGGTTTATAAATCTCAAGTGATAAGCCGTGATTATTCTGCAACCCAGACTGCTTATTGACCTCTAATGAAACACTGGGTTTATTTAGATTGTAATCAGTCGATGCGAACTGGTTACTTCCCAAGGATACAGATGGCTGCCAACGATAAAAATGTGGTTGGACATGATTCTCACCTAAGCTATTAGGGTAGAAATTAAGTGTACTCTTACCTTTTACCGCTTGGTGTGCTTGCATATTATCGGCGATTACCAAACGGTGCTCTCCATTCTCATGCTTAAACCAATAATAGATCCCTTCATGTTCCATTAATCGACTAATAAAATTAAAATCTGTCTCATCGTACTGAACACAATATCCCCATTCTCTATACGTGCCCGTTAATTTAGTTTCTAGTTTGAATGGATAATTTTTTAAGACATCGCGAATAATTTCTATCGCAGTTTTTTCTTGATAAACTTTATAATGGTTTGTTTGGGTTGCCAACCATAGCCAAGGTCTCACAGTAGCCTCATAGCTAAAATAACGCTTTGTCTTGGTCTCTTCTGCAACTCTCTGTACCTTTGTCACAATACCGTTCAATACTTTTTGATATTGATTTTCCTTTACCTCAACGGTAATATCATGCCCCAATAATTGTTTAGTATCAAACCCACGATTCTCTACTAAAAAAGCAACCTTAAACTCAAATAATCCCGACAGGTACTCCTCACCTGTTAATGATTTAAACAAGATTTCTTCACTGACCGAAGGCGCATTAATATGAAAAATTCGATTCATTATTGACTCCTATGCCGCCAAAATACTAATATGAGGACAACTCGGAATAATCGTAAAACCAAATGTATTAATCATATTCTGAGGTCCACCTGCACACATTCGATTCGCTGGAGTACCAAACAATAATGTGGTATAGGAATTTAATACTAGCCTTCTACTTTGTGAAGCCACAGTCTGAGAAATAACTCCCAATGCAACACCTGGCAAATCACCTAAGGTCAAAGGAATGGTTGTCATCATATTATGTGCAAACGCATTATTAAATAAAATTTTGATCGCCACTGGTATCGCCGCCATAGGAAAAGCCATATCAGGTAAAGGTATGGGAACTAATGCAGGTGATTTACACACATCTGGAAAAGCAAAATCCATTCCTATCATTTGATTTGTCGCAAACATAAATGTCACCTCTCTTTATGCATTCTTAATGGTTATAGCTGTAAATTCAGCAGGACTTGCATAGGCTTTATCACTTTTTCCAACGCCTTTTAGTGCTACACCTACYGMTTCATACTTTATCAACTGAGTATCCAAGTATTTAGACCTGCCATCCACTTTGATTGCTGAC
>NZ_AYSV01000142.1 GCF_000506865.1 Pelistega indica | reverse complement strand
GGGCTCCAGGCAGAAGCCGCCCTGGACGAGTGGATAGCCACCATCCGAAGGGCCAAAAGGAAGTCTGGAGCGATCTGGTCAGGGCAGGTGGGAAACTGGCGTGGAAGAGACCATGACCTACTTCGAGATGGACATGCCCGTCACCAACGCTTACACGGAGTCCATCAACCGACTGGCCAAGGACAAGAACCGTGAAGGGCGCGGTTACTCCTTCGAGGTGATGCGGGCACGAATGCTCTACACCACGAAGCACAAGAAGAAGGCACCGACTGCGAAGGTCTCTCCTTTCTACAAGAAAACCATCGGTTACGGACTGCCGGACTTCGCAGAGGAACTCAACTACGGAGTCGATCTATCAACCATCTGAGGGTGGTATCAGATTGATGGGGTGAAGGTGCCCCATCAACCATTAAATCCGTATACCCTTTTTTATTTATTCAGTTTAATTATCACTGTTCATGAGATATTGGGCGCTTCTTACCTCCCTTGGTTTTCTTTTTTGAGAGAGTCCTACTGATTTTGTATTCTCTAAAAATCCCCTATACTGTTGTTATCCACGCTGTTGTTTTTAATGGAAAAAGGGAGGAATGCTGTGTCAAATACAATCAAAGAAGTCAATAAAAGTTTGCATGAAGACATTTATTTATTAGGTAAACTGCTGGGAGAGGCCATTTTAACGACAGAAGGTGAAAATACGTTCCAGCAAATTGAGTCCCTACGTAGAGCAGCCGTCAAAACACGCCGCGAACCAACTAATGAGCATATTCAAGATCTGAATAAGGCTATTGATGCACTCAGCGATGAGGATGCTAATAAAATTGCACGTGCCTTTAGTTATTTTTTACATTTAACCAATATTGCCGAAGATCAAGACCAACAACGCCATTTAAAAACCCACAAATTGCATGCTAATCTTACCTATACACTTGACCTACTCGAAAAAGATGGTGTCGATAGTCAAACCTTCTTAGCAAAATTAAAACATACCCAACTAGTACCTGTCCTCACCGCACACCCCACAGAGGTTCAACGTAAAAGCACATTGGATGCCCATCAGGCAATTAGTGATACACTAACAGCATACCATCAAGAATTAGATCAAGATGATCGTGAAACAGTACTAGATAATCTCGGTGCTCATATTCAATTATTATGGCTAACTCGTATGTTGCGTACGAATAAACTCACTGTTGAAAATGAAATCGATAACGTTAATAATTATTTTGCCACCACTTTTCTAAAAGCTATTCCTCAACTCTACAAACGCTTGGATAAGGAGCTATTTAAGCGTTATAAGACTACCACTAAGCTACCATCATTTCTCACTATCGGCTCATGGATTGGTGGCGATAGAGATGGCAATCCAAATGTCAATGCTAGTACACTTAAATCTGCTTTTTATAAACAAGCGGCTACCTTATTTAGCTATTACCTAGAAGAAGTGCATCAGTTAGGTACCGAGCTATCTCTCAGTACTATGCTACATAATGTATCCTCTTCTTTGCAAGAGGCATCTGATCACAGCATTGATCACTCTCCTCATCGTATTGATGAACCCTATCGCAGAGTGATTATTACCATTTACGCTCGTTTGGCTGCCACAGCTAATGTTTTCTCAAATGGTGCGGTACAGCTAGTACATGTCAAGGCAGCCTCTCCATATACTACCCCACAAGATTTTTTAACTGACTTACTGATGATTGAGGAATCATTGCGTTTAAATCAAGCGGAGAAACTCTCTCATATTCGTCTCAAAAATCTCATCCAATCAGTGAATATTTTTGGCTTTCATTTAGCCAGCATTGATTTACGCCAAAGTTCAGATGTACATGAAACTATCCTAAGTGAGCTTTACACCCGTAGTCGTACCTTATTCGAAGGTAAACCCTTTATTTATTCAGAACTTAGCGAAGAGCAAAAAGTTTCATTGTTACTCGAAGAACTTACCAACCCTCGTCCTATTTATTCAACATGGCAAAAATACAGTGAATTAACCACAAAAGAACTACTTATTCTGCAAACCGCCGCACAAATTAGACAACAGTTTGGTCCACAAGCCATTAAACAATATATTGTTTCTCATACAGAGACTCTTAGTGACTTATTAGAAATTTTGGTATTGCAGCAACAAAGTGGACTCATTAATATCCAAGCGGATGAGCAAGGTCAGTTACTTCCTATACAAGAAAATGATGGTTTAATTGTTGTCCCCTTATTTGAAACTATTCCTGACTTAGAAGCAGGGGCTAACATTATGGATGACTGGTTAAGTATTCCTATCATCCACGATAGAGTTTTAAAGGCTCAAAATGGCTTGCAAGAGGTCATGTTAGGCTATTCTGATAGTAATAAAGATGGTGGCTATTTAACCTCTAATTGGTCTTTATACAAGACTGAGATTGCTCTAGTTAGGGTCTTTAAAAAACACCAGATTCATCTACGTTTATTTCATGGTCGTGGTGGTGCTGTGGGACGTGGTGGTGGATCTAGTTTTGAGGCTATTCTGGCACAAGCTCCCGGGTCTGTGGCTGGTCAAATCCGTTTAACGGAACAAGGCGAAGTAATTCAGAAAAAATATCGTTCTGCTCCTCTCGGATTATGGCATCTAGAGCATTTATTAAGCGCTACGTTACAAGCATCATTAAGTGCTAAAGCCAATGCTCCAGATGCTTTTATGGAAAATTATGGTGGCTTAATGGAGCAACTATCTAAACTATCGCAATCAAGCTATAGAGAGCTTGTTTATGGAACAGAAGGGTTTGTAGATTACTTCTTCGCTGCTACGCCAATTAATGAAATAGCGGGGTTAAACATTGGCTCCCGACCTGCCTCGCGTAAAAAAGGACAACGAATAGAGGACTTACGTGCTATTCCATGGGGCTTTTCATGGGCACAGTGCCGATTACTCTTACCTGGTTGGTTTGGTTTTGGTACAGCTGTACAGACCTATTTAGACAAAGGCTTTGAGGGCGAACCAAGCACTCGTGAAAAACGTTTACAACGTCTCCGTGAAATGGCGCAAGGTTGGCCATTCTTTAAAACAACACTCTCCAATATGGAAATGGTGTTAGCAAAATCCGACTTAAGGATTGCCGAACAATACAGTACGCTAGTTAATAATGCTGAATTACGTCAGACTATTTTTGACAAAATCAGGCATGAGCATACTCTCACAGTGGCTAGCCTAAAAGAAATCTTGCAAATTGATGAGCTACTAGCTAATAATCCTTTATTGGCTAATACCTTAAAAGAGCGTTTTGCCTATATCGATCCTCTTAATTATTTACAAGTTGAGGTAATTCGACGCTTGCGTCAACATCAAGCCAACAAAGACCAAAATCGTTACGAAAGTCTTCGCGATGAACGCAGTGTCCACTTAACGATTAATGGCATTGCGGCTGGCTTACGCAATTCTGGTTAAAAATTAACTATGCTTTAAAAGGTTTATTGGGGCACAATTCATTGTGCCTCTCCCTTCATGAATAAACTCTTAGATTTAATTTTGACGTGCAGGTTTTCCTGAGATATCACAAACACGCCCCTCTCTTAAGCACTCCTCAGAAAACCTGCACGCCGAAAGTATCACTATATCGACAGCTTGAGGCACAATTCATTGTGCCTCTCCCTTTCCTACCAGATAATTAATCTGCCAATACAAAAAGTCTTGGAAAGCCTTGATTTTAACTTCCTCTGAGGGTGTAAGAGGAAGCATTTCAGACACGAGTAGACTATCGTCTTGCCATTGGTATTGTGTCAAAGGTGTTGTACTAAAATCCACAACCCCTTTCTCACCCGCCCAACACGAATCATTATAAGCAAATGCCAAGGATGTATTTTTATGCTCAGCCAGTAAATTTCGTCCGCAAGCATGCCAGTAACGAGCATCTGATAAGCTCACATGATAGAGCGTAGGTAAAATATCTTTATGAGAACCCAATGCCTTCGCATCAAACATTATCGGCAATATCGCCTGTAACTCTTCTGGGATATATAGAATAAATGGAACCGCTTTAGATAAGAAAAGCTCACTTGGCATCTCTACACTTACCCCACGGAAATGATGATCGCCTGTAGCCGCAATAATCGTTTTGTTACCAAGAATTTCATCTTCATAAATAGTCTGCATAAAATGACCGAGAGAATCATTCGCATATTGATAAGTGGTTAAGGCTGACGTTCGCTCTTGCTCATTTTTGCCAAATCGATTCAATAAGCAATCTACATCAAGAGGCTTGGGTACATAATTAGGTGGTATCTCATGAGGGGGGTGATTACTCATGGATAAAATACTAATGAAGAGCGGTTGAGTACTTTGTTTTAATAATTTCTCAGCCAAGGCAAACGCAAACTCATCCGCAATGCCCCAGTAAGATATGGATGCTTTTGCTTCTGGGAAATGCTCAATAATATCATTCTGATCATACATTTCATCTACGCCTTGCAGTGGCATATAATTGGCTAAACCTCGCCACATCATATTCCCAGCCGTAATAAAAATTGTTTTATAGCCTTTGTTTTTATACACCTTAAAAGGCGTCTCTGGCAGCGAGACTTTCTGTGCGACAGACTGGCTAATGTTTTGAATAGGACTATGAAAGAACATATTCGCTAGCGTTGGAGCCGTACCATTACAATCCGCACAAAACCGTGAAAAATAAAAACTCTTATCCAACATAGGTCTTAAGCGACCTAATAAATCATTCTTTATAGGATCATCAAACACCAAGACATTAGTCCCAAAACTTTCCATTACAGCCACAACAACATGAGGAGAGGCGTGTGCTAAAGCCTCATTAACTGGTGTTTGTTGATAAAACCCATCTTGATAGCCTATTTTTTCTAATAAACGATCACCCTCTTCCTGACTAACTGGACTAAATGAAATTTGCTCTTTATTGTCTGTAAATGCCCATTGCATAGCCGTCACACCATTAGGAACCATTTTATTGATAATCCCTAACTGGCATACCTGAGAATGTCCTTTACCCAATGGTTTGGAATGGATTGTTCCTCGCATTCCCAATGCTAATAGCAATACAGCTACAACAGTCAATACTATTTGCACTAATGTTGACGGGAGTGTAAACCATTGCTGATCAATAGCATAATATGCAAATACAGCGGGAACCACCGCACTTAACGATACAATCAGTATTAAGCGCAAAATTGGATAATCATCCAGAATATTTTTTAATACAGCTTTGGTATCATCATCGACTAAACCAAACATAAAAATATCGTAGTGATTTTGGTAAGTCTTAAAGTAATATACATTCCCAATAACAATCCCATTGAGAACAAGACATACAAGCCCTATAGCAATCGCCATACCCATCGCCATATGGGAAAGAAAATAAGAAAATAGTAAAGCAATAATTAACAAGCTACCTAAGCTAATTGTCAAAATCTTCACATCAAATCGCGTTCCTAATATATACATTTTCTTTAATGACGCATGATGACTAGAATCTTGGCGAATATCTTGAGACACAAAGGTGCTTACCATCCACTGTCTCATCACAAAAAAATACCCTAACTCATAGAGCAAAATCAATAAGACAGTAATTATTAATACCGAGGGTTGATACATCAAAAGTCTTTCCTATTTATTTTTCTAATATGTTAACTATCTAAAATAAGTGTTAGTATTTCTTGTATACCTTTACTAAAAAATGAACCTCCATTCCGAAGAATAGAGGTCAGGGCAAAACAGTCGTAAAGATAAATTATTTATGACGTTTTAATTGATTTAAATCACGCACAGCACCACGGTCAGCTGATGTAGCCATCGCAGCATAAGCTTGCAATGCTTG
>NZ_AYSV01000141.1 GCF_000506865.1 Pelistega indica | reverse complement strand
ATGGAAAGTAGAAGGCTTAGCACTAGGCAGAGAAGAAGGTTCGCATGAGGCTATGATCTCTACCGCTAAAAAACTAAAAGCCCGTGGTACAGATATTGCTCTTATCCACGATGTCACTGGCTTACCCCTAGAAATTATTGATAAGCTATAAACACTCACTCACCAGAGAACTAGTGTTTAGTAACGTTAAAAAGTCACTAAACACTAGCTAACAAAATCAATCACCGTTTCTCTTTTCTGAACAATCTCTCATTCCTTGGAGAAATGAAAACCATGCCACATCAATTTATTACCGACGAGACCTTTAGAGAAATCTTTCGCAAAGCCAATGTGGCGAATATGACCGCCCAACAGGTGGAGGACTTTATTCGCCAGAATAAATACCATTGGAATCATATGATTTCCCTTGATGTTAAATATAATGAAGGCAAAGAAAAAGGGCTTCAGGAAGGGATAGCTATTGGTCAAGAGAAAGGGATGTCTATTGGTAGAGAAGAAGGATTGGCTCTTGGGAGAGAAAAAGAAAAACTCTCTACCGCTAAAAAACTAAAAGCGCGTGGTACAGATATCGCCCTTATCCACGATGTCACTGGCTTACCTATCAAAACCATTGAGAAACTATAAATCTTAGAGACACTTAGCTTGAGCTGACTCACATAATTGAATCAACCATATGAGAGACAGCTCAGATTTGCTGAGTATCTCCCTTTTTTCACACAATCACCTTCAATGGTTATTTAAAATCTTTCAACAATTGTTCTAGAGCTAAATTGGCCACTGCCATTCCCATTGTCGCAGTCACCATAACGCTCGAACCATAACCAGCACACGATAATCCTTGAGGTGCCTGATTGGGATTCACCCATAAATCAGGTAGTTGTGCAACTTGGTCATACCATACACAATTAACACTCATTTTCGGTGGTTTTTTTAACGCTCTACCCTTTTGATCTGACCCCTTAGGGTATCCATATTCCTTGCGTAAAATATTTCTAATTCTACCCAACAAATTATCATTTTTTACATAAGCTAAATCAGTATGACGCAGTGAAAATACATCAGTCTTTCCACCTGCCCCACCACACATAATAAATGGAATATGTGTTTTCTGTGCATGGAGTAACATGCCAATTTTCGCTTGAACTTGATCAGTACAATCCAATAGGAGTTGAGGCTTATATTGTTTTAAGTATAAAGATATATTTTCTGAGTCTATAAAATCATCTATAAGATTTAACTGGCAATTTGGATTAATTTCTATAATTCGCTCTGCCATCGCTTCAATTTTTGCTTTTCCAATTGTTGAACTAAGCGCATGAACTTGTCGATTAATATTAGACTCTGCTATATGGTCCAGATCAACTAAAGTTAATTGTCCTATGCCAGAACGAGCCAAACTTTCTGCAACCCATGAACCCACTCCACCAATACCTGCAATCATTACGTGACATTGCATGAAATTTTTTTGTTGCTTTTTCACCATATAATCGTGTCAAACTACTAAATCGGCGAACAATTGAGAATTCTTGATTATCCATTATTTTTAGAATTAACTATAATAAAAACTATTGTATCAGTTAAGTTATTTATTCAATTTCGTATTACCGTGGCTACCTTTAAAATTCCTGCTATTCAAAAAGCATTGGCTCACATGCAATCGTTTCGCCTTTGGTCAGAAGAAGAACGCGAAATCTCTATGTTACAAACACTGGGTGAGCTTGAAGAACAAAAAAATATTTGGATTTTTGGCTATGGGTCTTTAGTATGGCGTCCTGAATTTACCTACGAAGAATCTCGTCATGCAATACTAGAAGGCTATAGCCGTTCACTGTGCTTGTGGTCGTGTGTTAATCGTGGTACTCCAGAGCAACCCGGCTTAGTTTTCGGACTAAAACATGGCGGTATCTGTGAAGGAAGAGTTTATCGTATCCCTAATGAAAATATTCTAGGACAATTTCGGATGCTCTGGAAACGCGAAATGCCTTCCGCTTCCTATGTCCCTATGTGGCTTAACTGCCAAACAGAAGAAGGAATTGTCAAAGCACTTGTCTTTGTGATGGATACAGAAACAGATGCCTATATCGGTGATTTAAGTGAAGATGAAACCATTGATATTGTCCTCAATGCATCAGGAACATATGGTCCTTGCCACGAATATGTAATCCAAACCTCTGATGCACTGGCTCGTTCTGGTGTCAAAGATGATGAGCTCTGTTGCTTGAGTGAAAAAATCCGCCAACGCCTACGCTAATAGCAAGTAATTATTGAGCAAATTAAGATTTCTCTCGGTATCATAGTGCATCACGGATTATTTAAGCTTATACTTAATAGTTGTTTAAATTATTGGGTATAACACGATGTCTATTGCTGATTTACGCGAAAATTACGATAAAAATATCTTGTTAGAAAAAGATATCTCCAAAAATCCTTTCGAGCAATTTGGTATTTGGTTTGAGCAAGCCAGAGTTGAAGGTGGTCTGGAGCCAAATGCGATGAACGTCTCAACAGTAGACCACAATGGATACCCACATTCACGTATCTGTTTACTCTAAAGATTTTGATGAAAAAGGTTTTGTATTTTTTACTAATTATGACTCTGACAAAGGTCATCAATTAGCACAAAACCCTAATATCAGTCTACTTTTCTTTTGGATGGTTCAACAGCGTCAAGTACGTATACAAGGGAGAGTTGAAAAACTATCTGAACAAGAATCAACAGAGTATTTTAACTCTCGCCCGCTAGGATCTCGCATTGGGGCTTGGGCATCTAAACAGAGTCAAGTCATCACTCGAGAAGATTTAGAACAACGCTATCAGGACTATGAAAAACAGTTTGGCAACGATGTACCAAAACCTCCGCATTGGGGAGGATATCGTGTTGTGCCTAGTAGTATTGAGTTTTGGCAAGGACGTCCATCTAGATTACATGACCGCTTGAAATTCACCTTGGAGCAAGATGGTTCTTGGAACTTAGATCGACTTTCGCCCTAAAGGAGCCGAGATTGTCTGTTAGAGATGCTAATTTTAATGCTCACGCTTTTCGACAAGCACTTGGTCGTTTTGCAACAGGTGTAGCAATTGTCACTACAACCGATACCGAGACCCACTCCCCTATCGGTTTGACAATCAGTTCTTTTAATTCTGTTTCAATGGATCCTCCGTTAGTATTATGGAGCTTACAAAATTCTTCTACTCTATTAAAAACTTTTTTAACGAGCAATAGATATAACATTCATATTCTAAGTGCTGACCATATGATGCTTGCCTTGCAATTTTCACGTGGTACTCAAGAAGAGCGTTTTGCAAGTTTAGACTTTACTTATAACGATTTCGGTATTCCCAGATTACCGGAGTCCTGTATGTCTGCCTATTTTGAATGCCATAATAAAAGTCAATATTTAGAAGGCGACCATCATATTATGATTGGCCAAGTAGAGCGTTGCACCCATAGCGACTCTATGCCATTAGTTTTTCATGCTGGTACTTTTGATTTAACCCCCTCTTCTCTGAAAAAGAAACAATAATGCAACGTAGTGATATTCAATGTATTGTTATTGGCGCTGGTGTTGTTGGTTTAGCCATTGCGCGAAAATTAGCCATGCAAGGTTATGAAGTCATGGTTATCGATAAAGAAGAAGCTATCGGAATGGGCGTTAGCTCACGTAATTCCGAAGTTATTCATGCAGGACTTTATTATCCTCCTGGCAGTTTAAAAGCCAAGTTGTGTGTTCAAGGTAAAGAAATGCTTTATCAATACTGCCATGAAAAAAATATTTCTCACCAACGATTAGGTAAATTATTAGTGGCTACTAATGAGTCACAAATAAAAAAATTAGAGAGCATTAACCATGTTGCACAAACCAATGGTGTTAATGATTTACAGTTTTTATCTAAAGAACAAGCACAAGCATTAGAGCCAGAGCTATCATGTGTAGCAGCTTTACTTTCCCCTTCAACAGGCATTGTAGATAGCCATGGCTTAATGCTTGCTCTACAGGGTGATGCCGAGAATCATGGAGCACAAAGTGTTTTCAACTCACCACTATTATCAGTAGACTATCGTGATGGTTTGTTTTACTGCCAATTTGGTGGAGATGAATCAATTGAGCTTAGTTGTGACATACTTATCAATGCTGCAGGTTTAAATGCACCTGATTTAGCTAGAAAGATTAATGGTTTAAATTCAAACTATGTGCCTCCTAGCTATTATTGCAAAGGTAGTTATTTCTCTTTAAGTGGAAAATCTCCTTTTAAGCGTTTAATTTATCCTATGCCAAGTGAATCTGGTCTTGGAGTCCATCTAACACTAGACTTGGGTGGACAAGCCAAATTTGGTCCAGATACCCAATGGATTGATGAAATTAATTATGAGATTGATGAAAGCCGTAGCGAAAGCTTCTATCAAGCTATTCGTCAATATTGGCCTAATCTCAAAGACAACAGTCTGCAACCGGCTTATACAGGCATTCGACCAAAAATTGTTGGCCCTGATGAAGTTGCTGCGGACTTTGTCATTCAAGGCCCCAAGCAACATCAACTCCCAAATTTAATTAATCTATTTGGAATTGAATCCCCTGGTTTAACATCTTCGCTCGCGATTGCAGAGTATATTTTTGAGGTATTAAAGGAATCTAATGAGTAACGATTATATCCTCACTATTTCTTGCCCTGATAGAACAGGCATTGTTCATGCTGTTTCTGGTTTTTTACTAAATTTGAATGGTAATATTATTGATTCACAGCAATTCGGTGACTCAGAAAGTCAACAGTTTTTTTTACGTGTTCACTTTGGTACAGATTCACAGTTGAAGACAATCCGTGAGGCCTTTGTCCCAATTGCAGAAAAGTTCCAAATGCAGTGGGAACTACATGACTCTACAGAAAAAATGCGGGTTCTAATTCTAGTTAGTAAGCAAGGGCATTGCCTCAATGACTTATTATTTAGAACTTATACAGGATCGCTTCCTATTGAAATTGTTGCTGTCGCTTCTAATCATCGTGATCATGAAGCATTAGCCCAAGGGTATAAGGTTCCTTTTCATTATTTACCTGTCAACAACGATAATAAGCAAGAGCAAGAACAGCAAATCTTGGATATTATTCAACAGCAACACATTGATTTAGTTGTATTAGCTCGCTATATGCAAATCCTATCCAATGACTTGTGTAAAGCATTGGAGGGAAAAGCCATCAATATCCATCACAGTTTTTTACCTAGTTTTAAAGGGGCAAAACCCTATCATCAAGCTCATGCTCGAGGCGTAAAAATTATTGGTGCAACCGCCCATTACGTCACGGCAGATCTTGATGAAGGCCCTATTATTGAACAAGATGTCGAAACCGTAGATCACCGTATGAGTGCAGATGAGTTGGCTCAAGTAGGTAGTGATATTGAGTCTTTAGTCTTATCTCGTGCTGTGCGTAGTCATGCCGAGCATAGAATCTTACTCAATGGCAATAAAACCGTTGTGTTTGACTAATCTATTTCTTAATTTTAAGTTGTTTGGATTTACCCAACATAAAGCGCTCGTTATACGCCATCTGTTGCTTCATATATTGGGTAAATACTTCAATCCTTCTAAGATTCTTTAAGTCTTCGTGGTAATGCATCCAAAAACTTCGAGTAATCGTAAAACTATCCTCTAAAACACTTTCTAATAAAGGCTGACTTTCTGCCATAAAACAAGGCAGCACAGCCAGAGCTTTCCCTTGTAAACAAGCTCTCATCTGTGCCACAACGCTATTGCTACGAAAAATTATATTATTCAGTGGAATAATATCGTCAATATAACGCAATTGGTCCGAAATAATTAATTCATCAATATAGGCAATAAAGCGGTGTTGTGCAAAATCACTTTGTTTCCGTAGAGGTGGCGCCTGTTCAAGATATTCTTTTGTTGCATATAACTTCAACGAATAGTCTGCAATCTTACTACCAATATAAGGTCCCCTTGCTGGACGCTCAATACTGATAACAATATCGGTCTCTCGCTTACTATGACTTACAAATCGTTGAAATGGCATCACATCCAAAGTAATACTGGGATAAAGTGCTTGAAACTGCATCGCAATAGGTGTCAGTACATAACTACCAAACCCTTCTGTAGCAGCAATTTTTAAATTACCACTCAACGAGCTACCCATATTACTAACTTTTTCCATGGCATTTAACAAATGACTTTCCATCTTCTCTGCGTATGCCAATAAGTCCATTCCCGCTTGTGTTAGGGTAAATCCTGAACGGCGAGATTTTTCAAATAACAAGGTATTTAGACTAATTTCAAGCTGTCTAATACGTCTTGCTACTGTCGTATGCTCAACCCCAAGTCTAGTCCCTGCCGTACTTACACGCTGTGTCCGTGCAACTTCTAAAAAAAAATCTTAAATCATCCCAGTTCATTTTATTTGTGCATAAATAAACAATTAATGTGCATATATTATATTGATTTTGTTTTTTATACACATCACAATAAATTAATAACAAAAAAATTGCAAAAACAATTACAGGAGACAACAATGAAACATGCTCTAAAATCTATTGTAGTTGCGTGTTCACTCGGGTTTCTTTCGAGTGCCCATGCTAATGATATTCCACCAGTCAAAATTGGGATCCTGACGGATATGTCAGGAACTTATGCCTCTATGGGAGGACAAGGTTCTGTTGCTGCAGCAAAACTTGCCATTGAAGATTGTTTAGCCAATGAATGCAAAGGGATGAAAATTGATCTTATCTCAGCAGATAACCAAAACAAGGCCGATATTGGGGCAGCTAAAGCACGTGAATGGATTGACCGAGAAGGAGTCACAGCTCTTGCGGACTTAACTAACTCTGCTGTAGCGCTAGCTGTTCAAAATATTACCAAAGAAAAAAATCGTATTGCCCTATTCTCTGGGCCAGCAACAACCGTTCTAACGAATAAAGAATGTTCTCCCGTTGGTTTCCACTGGATGTTTGATACCTATTCACAATCTGTGGGTGGCGTAAAAGCGACGATGGAGTCTGGTGGTAAGTCTTGGTATTTCCTTACAGTTGATTATGCCTTTGGTCATAGTTTAGAAAAAGATACTTCAGCGATGATTAAGAAGCTTGGCGGTGAAGTCAAAGGTCAAGTTCGTCACCCTCTTAATACCACAGACTTTGCTTCTTTCCTCCTACAAGCCCAATCATCAGGTGCTAATGTAGTAGCACTAGCCAATGGCTCACAAGATACAGTAAATGCTGTAAAACAGGCAAAAGAGTTTGGCATTTCTGATGGTAATCAACGTTTAGTTGCTCTATTATTATTCTTATCTGATATTCGTGCTCTAGGTAACGAAACAGCTCAAGGCTTAACTTATGTTGATGGCTTTTATTGGGACTTCGACGATAAAACTCGTCATTTTGCCGATCGTTTCGCCAAAGCCTTCAATAACACCAAACCAACAATGACTCATGCGGGAGTCTATTCTAGTGTCTATCATTACTTAAAAGCAGTTGCCAACTCTAAAAGTATAGAGGGCGACAAAGTAGCACAAGCCATGAGAGATATCCCGATTGAAGATGACGTCATGCGCAATGCTTCTATTCAGCCAAATGGTCGAGTTATTCATGATATGTATCTTTATCAAGTCAAAAAACCTGAGGATAAAAAATCGGAATGGGATTTCTCAACACTCCTAGCGACTATCCCCGCAGCAGAAGCCTTCCAACCTTTATCTGAATCGACTTGTTCATTAACTAAATAATTTTTTATCATAGGAAAAAGTATGACTATCCCTAATATCCCTCTTATTATCGATAACGAAAAGGTCCAATCAAAAACCTCTAAATGGGTTGATGTATTAAATCCGGCTAACCAAGAAGTAGTTTCTCGTGTTCCATTTTGTGAGATTTCCGAAGTAGATGCCGCTGTGGCTAGCGCCAAAAAAGCCTATAAAACATGGCGTAATATGGGTCAAGGGGCTCGTATGCGTATCATGCTAAAATTCCAACAATTAGTCCGTGAAAATACCGCTAAACTAGCTGAGTTAATTACACTAGAGCATGGAAAAACCCTGCCAGATGCTGAGGGTGAAGTCGGTCGTGGTCTAGAAGTCATTGAACATGCATGCTCTATCGTAAGTTTACAACTGGGCGAATATGCAGAAAATGCTGCCTCTGGCATTGACGTTTACACGCTCATCCAACCATTAGGTGTATGTGCTGGTATTACAGCCTTTAACTTCCCAGTAATGCTGCCATGTTTTATGTTCCCAATTGCTGTTGCAAGTGGGAATACTTTTGTATTAAAGCCATCAGAACAAGATCCAAGCTCTACGTTGTTCTTGGTAGAACTTGCTCATCAAGCAGGCTTACCACCCGGTGTATTAAACGTAGTACATGGTGGTCCCGATGTAGCCAATCGCTTATGCGAACATCCTGATATTCAAGCTGTTTCATTTATTGGTTCTACTCGAGTGGGGACTGAAATATATCGTCGTGCCTCAGAGCATGGCAAACGTTGCCAAGCAATGATGGGCGCCAAAAATCACTGCGTTATTATGCCTGATGCCGATAAGGAAGTAGCTCTCAACCAGTTAGTAGGTGCTGCTTTTGGTGCTGCTGGTCAGCGTTGTATGGCAACATCTGTAGCTGTATTTGTCGGTAAATCAAAAGAGTGGATTGATGAATTTGTAGAAAAATCAAACTGACTCAAAGTAAATGTTGTACAGACGTAAAGCTGACTTAGGGTCCACTCGTTCACCACAAGCCAAAGAGCGT
>NZ_AYSV01000140.1 GCF_000506865.1 Pelistega indica | reverse complement strand
GAACTAACCAGAGGAGTGGTTAACGATTTATAATACGCAAAGACCTCATGATGCACTAAAGGGCTCACCCCTTTAATGTACAAACAAAAACATTCCGTTTCTACTTTATAGTTGTACTAAAAATGGGATGGGTACAATAATTAGCAGGATTTGATGGTGAAAACATAAGAAGTAAGGGTAGAGATTTATTTGATTTACATTTTTTAGCTAAAAATTACACTGATTATTTTACCTATGAACAAGCTGTGAGATTAGAAAAGTATTCTGAGGATATAGCTAACCTAGTGATTCGATATGCAGAAGATATTAAAAATGATCCTTTATTAAGTCACGTAATGGATGTTGAAATAGTTTCATTAAAGTTAAATCAGATGGCTACTGAAATGGTAAATCAATATATAGATAAAGATTTTTCGATAGATTTTTAATATTATCTCATCAAACAATAAGAGCCAGCTCCGAAAGGGGCTGGCTTTTTTTATGTCTATTAATAATGATAGCGACAAGAAATAATAAAAAGGGTATCGTCTTTAATCTCATATACTAAACGATGCTCTTCTGTAATTCTTCTTGACCATAAGCCTGAAAGATTAAATTTAAGTGGCTCTGGCTTCCCAATACCTTCAAAAGGGGTACGATGGATTTCTTTGATAAGTTTATTAATTCGCTTTAATGTCTGTTTATCAGTCTCTTGCCAATTAATATAGTCATCCCATGCCGAGGAAGTAAAAAGGGTTTTCAATCCTCTAACTCCTTAAATACTACAGTACGCCCTTGTTGTAATTCTTTAATAGAGTCTAGTAAATGTTTTACATTTGCTGGAGATCGCAAAAGGTATGCCGTCTCTTCTAATGAATTAAATAGTGCCTCTGACATGAGAACACAATTATCACCATTAGTACGGGTAATGAGTACGCTTTCGTGATTATCCACTACAGTTTGCATTTGATCAGCAAGGTGTTGTCTAGCTTGGCTATAAGTAATGGCTCGCATAATTTTCTCCTAAAATTTAATTGTACAACATATTGTACAACTTTGGAATAGCGATAGCGTTTCCAGTTATGCTGGAATAAAAATAGCCCAAAGGGCGTTTCTGCGATAGCAGAATTTCTTTTTTGCTTGCAAAAACAGGTGGCTGGCGATCGTAAAAGCGTCCACTTTTAACGGCGACAGCCTATCCTGCATCTAGCTATTTTTAGGCTTTTTCTCCCTGATTTTACCGTTTTTGCTTCGTATTTTTTGTTTTTGAGGGTTGTTTCATCAATTTTAGGTAAATTTAGATTATTAAAAAGGTTATTTATAAGTTATAAATAGGTTATAAATAGTATATTATGGTTATGTTATTGGTTTATATGTTATAAAATAGTTAACAAATAGTTCATAATAAAGGTTATTTATAGGTTATAGAAATTGTTATTTTTTAGGTTATTTATTGGTATAAAATTGGTAAATACTGGTAAATTTTAGAAAGTAACCATTGTCTGAAAAGAAGGATAATGAGTTGGCAATAGGTTTTTATAAATGTGGTGATATTTTTTAGGTAAATTTAGATTATTAAAAAGGTTATTTATAAGTTATACATAGGTTATAAATAGTATATTATGGTTATGTTATTGGTTTATATGTTATAAAATAGTTAACAAATAGTTCATAATAAAGGTTATTTATAGGTTATAGAAAATTTATTTTTTAGGTTATTTATTGGTATAAAATTGGTGAACAAATGAACGTAAAAGAATTTATAGAACAAGCAAAATCAAAAACATCCCATAAGGGTAAACTCACTCCGTGGAAGGCTGAAATTTCCGAATTAAGAGAGGCTGGAATGACTTATAAGCAGATTCAAGAGTTTTTAAGTATCCATAAAGTAAATGTCTCATTAAAATCAATCACTGTATTTTGTAAGAAGCATTTTACTAATACGAAAATTGAAAAATCTCAAACACAACCTCGTCAAGCAGGACTAGAATCAACTAGCAAACATCAACAAGCCAACCCTCAAGCAGCTACAGAGCGTAAAAAGAGCAACTATGTACCGCCACCGTGGGCTGGTGATGCAGATATAGATGATATCATTTAGTTTATTTTGCTTATGATACATACCAAGAAATGAATTCTGATTATTATTTGCTGAATAAAGTAGCAGATATTAAAAATAAAAATGAGGAAGAGTTTATTAAAGAACTCTACCAATTAAAAACTATAGTAAAAGATAAGCAATACTTTATCAACACATTAGAAATTTGGAAAAAGCACGGAACGGCTATACCAGATGACCTTTTTAATTAAAGTACTCTCATTGTTACATTTTAAATAGTTGATTTTTGAAATTAACTCTTGACTTAGGCTTAAGGAAAACACATGCTTTTACAGACAGACAGACAGACAGACAGACAGACAGACAGACAGACAGACAGACAGTGTAATGCTATCGCTATTAACCCTGCAGGTTATTGGGGGTTGATGTGATCCATTTTAGAACAGAAGACGAAGTACGAGATGATGCCAAAACCATTTTGGGTTTTAACAAAAAAGAAAAAGGTATCAAACAAGGGGCAGGACAAATTACCACCTTTAATCAGCTAGGCTTTAAAGGCATTAGCGATAAACCAGACGGCTGGTATTTATCCGATAATGTCAATGATGTTGCTATTATTCTTGAAACAAAAGCCGAAGATAAGGATATTGGTAAACAAGTATTTATTGATGAATTATTTAAAAATATCGATATTATTAGCACTAAATACAAAAAAAACATTGGTATTCTCTACAATGGCAATGATGTGGCGGTATATAAAAACAAAACCCTGATTGCGACTGCCAAAACCTTACAAAACAAGCAATACTATATAGACCTATTCAAAGACAATCACATAGATAAAAATAGAATCTATGCACTAACTAAAAAAATCAAATGATTTACTACATTTCAAATTTGGTATTAAAAATCTGTATCATCGTATGATTTTTACGGCTTCGGCATTAGTGGTTGAACGCTTTGGCGGTAATTTGGAAGCGATTAAAAACAACGGCTACGCTCCATTCCAAAACAAAATTTACAACACGCTTGCCAAATCATTAGAAGAGCATAAACAACAAAATCTTAAAATTGGGATTTTGCTTGAAGTGTATAGCGAAATTCGAATGAACATTGTAGAAAATCAAGACGACATCAATACCTTTATTGATTGCGTGATTGATATTTCCCATTCCGTTAATTCAGATAACTGGAATGGCGAAGATGTCATGGGGATTTTCTTTAACGAATTTAACCGCTATAAGAAAAAATCTGAAAGCGGACAAGTCTTTACCCCTGAACATATTACCTCGTTTATGTACGATTTAATCGGTGTTAGCCATAATGACAGAGTGCTTGATGCGACCTGCGGAAGTGGCGGTTTTCTTGTCAAGGCAATGGCGAATATGATCAAAGAAGTGGGCGGTATCAATACCCAAGAAGCCGAAAATATCAAGAAAAATCAGCTTTTTGGCATTGAATTTGACCGAGAAATTTTCGCCCTTGCCAGTGCCAATATGCTGATTCACAAAGACGGCAAAACCAACCTAGAACAGCTAGACGCACGAGAAAAAGCAGCCTGCGAATGGATAAAAGCCAAAAATATCAGTAAAGTGCTGATGAACCCACCGTATGAACGCAAATACGGCTGTAAGCAAATTGTAGAAAATGTACTCAATAATGTGCCAAATGGGACAAAATGTGCCTTTATCCTGCCTGATAAAAAGCTAGAAAAAGACAAAATGGGCGGACTGCTGAAAAAACACACGCTAGAAAGCATTATTAAGCTGCCTGAAAACCTATTTGATGCAGGGGTTACTACCAGTATTTTTATCTTTGAAACAGGCAAACCCCAAAATAACCGCAAAATCTTCGCTTGCTATATGGAGGATGACGGCTTGGAGCGTGTGAAAAATCAAGGACGGCACGATATTAAAAACCGTTGGGGCGAGATTGAACGCTATTGGCTTGACGTGGTATTGACCAAAACCGATGCAAAATACCAAACGCACCAATGGCTAGACCCAAACGAATGTTTGTCGTATCAAAAACCACAGCAAGCATTTGAAATTTTTGAAGAAGATTTTAAAAAAGTGATTTTGGACTATATCTTGTTTGAAGACGGTGTAGATGTAAAAACTTTTAACGACAACCTGCTTAATAAAGTGTTGTATCAATCCGTGATTGAAAACGATAAGTTGGTATTAAATCTACAAGGGGATAGCAATGAATAAATTGGATATTTCGGGTTGGAAAGAGTTTGTTATTGGCGAATTGTTTGAGATTAAACGCCCTGAAAGCAGAAGTATTAAACAATATGAAGATGGCTCTGTACCATTTGTATCATCAGGCAATTTTAATAACGGCATTGATAAATTTGTAACGCCATTGGCTGATGAAGTTTTGGATAAAGGAAATTGTATAACCATTAGCCCTGTTGATGGCAGTTGTTTTTATCAAGCGGTAGATTTTCTTGGTCGTGGTGGCGGTGGTAGTTCAATTATTTTGTTATATAACGATAATATGAAATGAAAAAAACGGCATATTTATAAGTGTGATTTTAAGAAAAACTTTAAGCAAACTTTATGAATATAACGATATGGGGAGTTCTAATTCAATTAGGCAAGAAAAGATAAAACTACCCATTACCGCAAGCGATGAACCGACTGGGAATATATGGAAAACTACCTCAAAGCCCTATATTCTAGAGAGAGAGAGGGTATCTCTGCTGTTGCAAGCTATGTAGAAAAAGCAACAGAAAAAAGTGTTGATATAGCAAAATGGGGTGTGTTTACCATTGGTGAGTTGTTTATAACTGAGCCTTTTAAAAATAAACGACAAGTGCCAACAGGTGCGTTGATTGCACGCAAAGATTTAACCGATGGTGATGTACCAAGAATTACCGTTACCAATCTTAATAACGGAATTGTTGGATATTACAAAAATATCCAATCAGATAATTACCGAGTATATGAAAATTTTATCTCTGTCTCTTTTCTCGGAACGATTTTTTACCACCCATATCAAGCCAGCCTTGATATGAAAGTTCATTGCTTAAAGTTAAAAGACAAAGAGTTAAACCACAATATTGCCTTATTTTTGATTAGTGTTATTAAAAAGCAAATGAGTTATTTTGCTTATAATGACCAACTTTCAAGCACGGTATTGCCAGAATTATCGCTATTTCTACCTATCACCGCCAACAATACCCCCGATTGGCAATATATGGAAAACTACGTTAAAGACTTATACTCTATAGAAAAAGAGAGAATCTATACTATTGCATAGTAGGTAGAAAAGTGGTCTAAGAAAGTAATAAAGCTAAATCTCATGCTAAGGTAGATATGGACTTCTTAAAAATGAAGTTGTATAGATACTAAGCAATCATTAAAAATTCATAAGAAATAAAGACTTAGTCATGTTTTAGGAGTAGTTATCCACAAAATCTGTGGATAATCAGAGGTTATAAGTTATCCAACGTTACCTCAATTGCTTTTTCAGGATTCGCTAAACGATAACGAACTATTTGTAATAGCTCAGCCTCATCATCTGAAATGACTGTTTGCTGAATAGGTAAACGCTTATTATCCGCAATGTATTGAAAATAAAGACGCACGGCTTCGGTAGGGCTAATCTTTAAATGCTCTAATGCTTGATATGCTGACTGCTTTAACTTATCATCAAGTCGAATACTAAGAGTTGCCATGATATGCTCCTTTTTAGTTTTAAATTACGATAGTTATATTGTAATGCTATATTGCATTACAAACAAGTTGAATTAAAAAACTAAAAACTTAAATTCTATTTTTTGAAAAATAAGAAATAAAGGCTTAGTCATATTTTATCGTTTATAGATAGAATCTCGTCTATTAACGCTGATGACTTTAACGATTACTTGATCATCAATGACTTCATAAAGCAGTCTAAAACCAATAGATTTTAGTTTTATTTTATATCGATATCCAGTATATCCAGATAGTCTATTTTTAGGAATATGCGGATTTTCTAATACTTCAATTAGTTTTTTTTTAAATAAAGAAGCAACACTGTTATCAAGTTTTTTCCATTCCTTTAAGCCTTGTTCTGTGAAAAATAATTTATAAGTCATCAATGGAAACCTGAATTAATTTGTCATCTTTTCGTCTCTCTGCAATCATATTTAGCTCCATATCCTCTAATTGAATCATCATTCTTTCAAAATAATCTGCTGGAATAAGATAAGCTTCTGGTTTATTGTGATTGAGTACAGCTATTGGAGCATCCACCGTAGCTAGTATAGAGGCGTAATTGCGTTTTAATTCGGTTACGCTAATGGACTGTTCAGCATAGATAGAGTTCATAAAATAACCTCATATTTAGTATTTAATTATGCTCTAATTTTAACATACAATTAGATGTTTTAAAGGGTACAACAAAAAATATAATAGAAAAAATGCAGAATGAACCTGCTAATATTAGGTTTTCTGAATTAAAAAAGGTTTGTACTGAATTCTTTGGTAATCCTCGTTTGAACTGGTATGAATTTTCTGGACACCAAGGAGTCCAAAATTTCCATACCAGTTCAAGATTTTGCATTAAAAAAACCGCCTGAAAAAAGCGGTTAAGTTTGATTAACGCTATATTAATTTGGTTTTTTACCTAATCGACTATATTTTTTGCTTAACTCTCGAATTAACGCTTGAACATTAGGTTGATGAATAACATCAAAACAATAAGCAATTGGTAATTCCAAATCTCCCGTAGGTGAAGCCTCATAGCGAATAACATACGCTGTGGTATTAGCAATTGCCTTGTCAACTGTTTCACTCAACGGTATCAACACTTCTTCAGGATTAAACTCACTATTCCCTTCCATAAGTGAATTTGCCCAAGCTTCCCCTGTCTTCTTCAAATAGGAGTCTTTCTGTTCAGCAAGGCAAGAGGCATTAGCAAAAGCATTTAGTGCTTGAATAAGCTCTTGTTGAGCAATAGCTCCTCCCTTAGGTTGTGCCCAGACACTTAAAGGGAGACTCAAAATTAGCGTGATGATAGTTTTTTTTAACATGATTTTTCCCTAGTTAAACTCAAAAAATATGCTCTTTTTGAGTGCGTTTATTGAAGGATTGCTGA
>NZ_AYSV01000139.1 GCF_000506865.1 Pelistega indica | reverse complement strand
TCAGGCAGAGAAATCAGCACCTGAATTTTTATCAATCACTGCTTTTAAATTGTCCGGTAAGCTTTCATACTTTTGTTTATTCATAGCAATGGTGAATAATGTTGAATATAAACCGGGCTGAGGAGGATTGATTTCAGAGTGATATTTCGTCATCTCATGTAGTTTCATTGTAGGAACAACTTCCCAAGGCAAGATGTAGCCATCAATAACGCCTTTAGAAAGTGCATCAGCTAAGCCAGGCATAGGAATATTAACAGGAGATGCGCCCATAGCGGCTAAGAACTTATTGGTTAAGCGAGTTGGTGCACGCATTTTTAACCCTTGTAAGTCTGCAACAGTGGTAATAGGGTGTTTGTTGTTATGAATTTGTCCTCTATCGTGGATATTAAAGGCAAGAGGTTTTACGTTTTCGAAGTCTTTTTTACCATATTGCTCATAAATTTCCCAAGCAACTCGGCTACCATTTTCTGCACCTTTAGCGAGGAAAGGTAATTCCATTACTTCCATTGAAGGGAAACGTCCAGCGGTATAACCGGGAAGAGTAAATACAATATCAGCAACACCGTCAATAACTTGATCAATGAGTTGTGGAGGTGTACCACCTAGTTGCATCGCGGGGTAGAATTGACAACTTAATTGTTTGTTAGATTCGCTAGCGATTTTTTCGCACCAAGGCTCTAGGACTTTTTTCTGTGCTAGAGCGGTTGGTGGCCAAAAGTGAGCTACTTTCAGTACGATTGTTTCAGCTGGTTTTTCGGCAGTGTTAGCCGTTGGTTTTTTTGCTGCGTCTGAGGTTGAGTTATCGTTACAACCTGCTAGGGCAATACTTAATGCCGCTAACGTGAAAGCAAATTTTTTCATAAGGAGTCTCCTAAAGAATAATACAAAAATTATGTGGCGTCAGGTTGGTGCTCTGGTGCTGCTTTAACAAATGCTTCTAGAGAGTTGCAGCGTTGGGTAACTCGAGTGATTGTTGGATAGTTACTTAAATCACATTCAAATCGTTGTGCATTAAAGACTTGAGGGATTACACAGCAATCCGCTAGTGTAGGGGTATCGCCAAAGCAATATTCTCCAGCCGTTTGTTTTAACATCATTTCTAACGCATCGAAATTAGTATAAATCCAATGTTTATACCAAGTGTTTTTTTCTTCTGGAGATACTTCTAGGGTATTTTGTAAATACTGAAGCACTCTTAAGTTATTAATTGGATGGGTATCACAAGCAATTAATTGTGCAATAGCACGTACCTTTGCTCTTTCAATTGGCGAGCTTGGTAATAGTGGGGGGGGTAGGATATACTTCGTCTAAATATTCGATAATAGCAAGAGATTGGGTGAGTATTTCATTATCAACTACAAGAGCAGGAACAAGTTGTTGTGGGTTAATCTTTTGATAATCGCTAGAGTGATGCTCCCCTCCATTTTTTACTAAATGCACAGGAATAATATCTGTAGGTAGTTGCTTTAAATTTAAAGCAATCCTAACTCGATAAGCCGCAGAGCTTCTGAAATACGAATAAAGTTGCATATATACTCCACAGATGGGGAGTATATCCCCATCTATTTTAGATTTTGGTAATGTGGTTAGTAATTATTAGTATTGGGTGTTAACTTTGTTCGTAATCGTGCCAAAGATATTGTTGCCTTGTTCATCTAGCATTTCAATACTCACAGTATCACCATGATTCATAAACGGTGTTTGAGGCTTTCCGGTTTCAATAGTTTCGTACATACGCACTTCCGCTAGACAGCAGTAACCTACACCACCATGCTCAACAGATGAACCATACAGATTATCTTGCTTATTAGATACAGTTCCTGATCCCACTAAAGTACCTGCTGCTACATCACGTGTTTTGGTGATATGTGAGAGTAGTTGCGCAAAGTCAAACGTCATATCTTGCCCTGCATTTGGAAAGCCAAATAACTTGTCGTTGAGTGTCACACGTAAAGGTAAATGAAGTTTATTGTCTTTCCATGCATCGCCAAGCTCATCAGGTGTAACCGCCACAGGGCTGAAAGCGCTAGCTGGTTTGCTTTGGAAAAACCCAAAGCCTTTAGCTAATTCTGCGGGGATTAAATTCCGTAAGGACACATCATTAACTAGCATAATTAAACGAATAGATTTTGCTGTTTCTGCTGGTGTTGCGCCTTGTTTTAAATCACCACTTACCACGACCACTTCAGCCTCAAAATCAATCCCCCATTCAGGCTGTGCATGAATCTCTGCTCGAGGTCCGATAAAACTATCAGATCCACCTTGATACATAAGAGGATCGCTATAGAAAGATTCTGGAACCTCAGCATTTCTTGCTTTACGCACCAGCTCTACGTGGTTTAGATAGGCAGAGCCGTCCGCCCATTGGTAAGCACGAGGGAGAGGTGAGTAACATTTTTCTGGGTCAAAGCTTTCACCAACTGACTTATCCTCATTTAATTGCTGGTAAGCTGCTTGCAGTGCAGGAGTGGCTGTATCCCAGTTATCCAATGCAAATTGTAATGTAGGTATATCTGTAGTGGTGTAACGAGTTAAATCTTTGCTGACAACGACTAGCTGACCGTCACGCGAACCATTATTTAATGTAGCTAATTTCATTTATCTTATCCTTTATTCTGCTGGAGGCTCAGAGCCGTCATGTAACCATCGAGCATGTTGAGGTGCTTTTTTAGTGCGATCCCATTCGTCCAACATATCCCATTTAACTTTATCGAGTGCTTTATTCATTCTCGGTGTAGAGGTATCGCACGCAAGCTCAATACGGTGACCACTTGGGTCAAAGAAATATATTGATTGAAAAAGAGTGTGGTTAACAGGACCAAGTACTTCAATCCCGTCTGCTTCCATTTTGGCTTTGGCAGTCAACATTTCTTCCATGCTATTAGCTTTTAATGCAAGGTGTTGTGTCCAAATCGGTGTATTGGGATCACGTCCCATCTCTGGTTTTGTGGGGAGCTCAAAAAAGGCAAGAATATTTCCACCACCAATATCAATGAAAATATGCATGTAAGGATCTGGCTCGCCCGTAGAGGGAACTTTATCCTCAGCGATAGCTAGTACAAAGTCTAAACCTAAATATTTTTGATACCACAATACGGTTTCCTTGGCATTTTTACAGCGATAGGCGACATGATGAACGCCGTTAGTAATTCCCATTTTTTACTCCGATTATTCTTCAGTTGCTAAGGCACCACGACGAATTTGATCGCGTTCCATTGATTCAAAAAGAGCTTTGAAGTTGCCTTCCCCAAAACCTTCACGGTAGTCACCTTTTCTTTGGATGAATTCAAAGAACACCGGACCTAATAATGTTTCAGAGAAGATTTGTAGTAATAAACGAGGATGACCACCTTCAGTTGTGCCATCTAATAATAGACCTCGAGCCTTTAATTCTTCAACAGGCTCTCCATGACCAGGTAGGCGATCTTTTAGCATGTCATAGTAAATATCATTAGGACGAGTCATCAGCGGAATACCAGCGGCACGGAGCTTATCTATTGTCTCCAGCAGGTTGTCGCTTAGTAAGGCGATGTGTTGAATACCTTCGCCATTAAACTGCATTAAGAATTCTTCAATTTGACCGCCACCTTGTTTTGATTCTTCATTGAGTGGAATACGGATTAAACCGTCAGGAGCTGTCATCGCACGGCTAGTTAAGCCAGTATATTCGCCCTTAATATCAAAATAACGGATTTCTTTAAAATTAAATAATTTTTCATAGAAACCAGCCCAAAAATCCATGCGACCATGATAAACGTTATGTGTAAGGTGATCAATGATTTTTAGACCATGGCCAATGGGTTTGCGTTCAACATTTGGTAGGAATTCAAAATCAATATCATAAATGGATTCGCCTTCGTTAAAGCGATCAATTAAATAAAGAGGTGCACCACCAATGCCTTTAATAGCAGGTAAACGTAGCTCCATTGGGCCTGTTGGGATATCAATTGGCTGAGCCCCAAGCTCTAACGCTTTTTGGTAGGCATGGTGAGAGTTTTTCACTCTAAATGCCATCCCACAAGCTGAGGGGCCATGCTCAGCGGCAAAATAGGCGGCATGACTTTTGGGCTCTCTATTGATAATAAAGTTGATATCACCTTGTCTATACAGTAATACATCTTTAGAACGATGCTTTGCAACAAGAGTAAAACCTAGTTTTTCAAAAAGTGGTTCAAGTACATTAGGTGTTGGAGAGGCAAACTCCACGAATTCAAAACCTTGTAAACCCATGGGATTTTCGAATAAATCGGCCATTTAGTGTCTCCTGATCATTATGAGTAAAGGGATAACTTAAATTTTTGCCAAATTGGCTTAAGTTAATATACCTTTATAATAAAATAGCTTTGATTATTAAGACAATCAGTTTTTTATCATTTATTTATTAGAAAATATGATGAATATAAGTTTGCGGCAATTAAAGGCATTTGTAACAGTAGCTGAGTCTGGTAGCTTTACTCAAGCAGCAACACGTTTGCATCTTACTCAATCAGCATTGAGTGGTTTAATGAAAGAATTGGAGTCACAAGTAGGCTTCCGATTATTTGATCGGACAACACGACAATTAAGTTTGTCTGGAGCGGGAGTACGCTTGTTGCCGTTGGCTGTTCAAGTTTTAAACGATATTGCTAGTTTTGAGGATGAAGCGGATAAGTTAAAGGATGGGCGGTTAGGGGACATTAGTGTGTCTGTTTCTCAGCAGTTGGCCGCTTCTTTTATGCCTTATTTTTTGGCAGACTTTAAAAAAACTTATCCGGAGACGAAAATTCATTTGCAGGATTGTTCTATTGAGCAAGTTATTCAGCAAGTACAAAGTGCTGAGGTAGACTTTGGTATTGGTCCAGATAGGGTGTTACCAGATGATGTGGAGGCAACGCCATGGTTTTCTTTGCCATTTTATGCAGTTGTCCCTAAAAATCACCCTACGGCACGGCAACAGAAAGTTAGTTGGAGGACTTTATTTAAGGAGCCTTTAATTAGTTTAACAGGCTCTTTTAATAGGCATTTATCGGAGGAATTACCTGCGGATTTATCCGAGCGAATTATGGCGCCTGATTATGAGGTGAATTTTTTATCAACAGCGTTAGGTATGGTTCATAATGGTCTAGGTGTAAGTTTATGTTTGCCGTATGCTGGTGACTGGGTGAGACAACATGATTTAGTGATGATGCCTTTGGTAGAGCCAATCATACATCGCCGTTTTTATTTATATAGTCGAAAAAATAAAAGTCTATCTACTATTGCGGTATTGTTTAAAGACTATTTACTTAATTTGCCTGAGAGCATGTTTTATCGCTAGAAGGTTTTAGTATGCTTATGGATTGAGGCTTTAATTGTTTATAGTACTTGTAGTTTTATCGTGAAAAAGAGTAAGTGACTTGGAGAAAATTGGGTTTAGAAGTATTTTTTAATGAATTACTACGGGTATAGCATGACATTCTGGATGACTTATTTTTATGCTAGTTCAACATTTATATTTATATTAAAAAAGTCGCCAATTAATAAAGCAATGGCGACCTGAGAGTTAATAAGTCAATAATTAGTTATTATTGCTATGCTACGTTTGTTTGAGTGGTTTGGTTAATCGTCTTGGACTGGCGGTAGGTTTCCAGTGCTTTTAATCCATAATGCGTGCAAACAATAATTGAGAATACAGGCATGACTAATCCCATGAATGGAATTAGCGTAAGTAAGGCACATACTAGACCGATAAACCAAAATCCCTTTTTATGGTTGGTTAAGATATAGCGACGCTCTTCTGCAGTGGCATGCTCCACGATGGCATCTACTTGAGACATGTGTGAAAAGGCATAGGCTCCCCAGAAGACCGAAAGAATAATTGACATAAAGGGGATAAACCATAGCGGTAGTGTAATTAACCAACCAAAAATAAAGATGGCTGATACTTTAACCGCATTATAAATACTTACGGAGTTGGCATGCTCCCCCTTTTTCTCTAAATGAGGGAAGTAGTGTGCACTAATATACTTAACGGCGAGTGGTGTCACCATAATGGCAGCAGCGGCTAAACCAATAATAATACCAATAGCTGTTAAGGAGATAAAGGAGAGTAGGCCAGCTAACCAATCGCTCATGGTTGAAAATCCCCAACCTCCTAGTGAGCTCTGTGCCTTTTGGAACCAAGACCAGTTACTTGCACTGCTAAAGAACCAATTGTCCAATGGATTCCAAGCGAAAATTAATAAAAAGATAATACTAATAACAGCAACTACTAAAGGCATAATGACAGCAAATAGCATGCGAGGTTGTAGCTGGGTGGCAATTCCTTTGCTAAATGATTCTGCTGTGCTTAAGTAAGACATGGTGATTTACCTTAAAGATAAAGAGTTAATACTGAATGCAATACTATATAGAGATAAACTCAAGTGTATCAAGAGATAATGACAATAAGATATATCAAAATATTGCATGTGCTAAAGGAAAAGAATTGAACATAGGGTATTTTGGAGTTTTGTTTATTTTGGTTATGGTGAGGTAATACAGGTAGAGGTCGAGGATAAGCAGTTAAAAAAAAAGAGGATAAGAGGGATAAGAAAATAGACGATATAGGTAAAAGCCATATAAAGGATAGGCAGAAAACAGAGTATATCTATTTAAGTATGTATATTTCCAACAGTTTTGCTAATTATGGTTGCTGCAAATAAATGCGGTAAATGAGAAAACTAGGGTGAAAATAAAAAAATTAAAAGCAGATAAGTCCGAGTGAAAAAATAGCCAAAAAGCAACAGGTTGAATCGAAGGGTAGTGGTATTAGGAATAGGTACCTGTGAAAGGAGGGGGGGAAGAGGGGGATTGTTGCAAAAGCAACACATTGGCATATATGGGGGGAAGAAATTGTGACTAAGGAAAGTATGGTGGAGTAGGTGTTGGGTGTTGTCGTTTTGGTTATTTTGAGGAGGGTGGGCATGTTACATTTTTACGACAAAGTAGTTAAAAAAGGAGGTTTTTGAGTTTTTTAGGTGGCTGGGTATTGCCAAAGGGTGGAAAGGGGGGCATAATGTCAATCTTTCCTGCTGAGGCAGCGATTAATCAAGTCGATAAGTTGCTTGAAGGTTGGCTGAAGAGGCGGGGGAGGTTAAGCGAGTTAAGTTGACGATAGTGAGTGGATTTAACAACGGTTTAAAAATAAATTAAAAACTATTTTTAAAAAGTGCTTGACAGGATGTAGTGAAGTAGTTCATAATTACATTCTTTGCTGCTGACGGCAACGACGATGAGGTAACACGAAGTCGCCGAGACAGTCAGACGAATTTACAGTGGTAAGTTTGCGATGGTTACATTTAACAACTAACAGACCGATAAGTGTGGGCG
>NZ_AYSV01000138.1 GCF_000506865.1 Pelistega indica | reverse complement strand
TTGCTGTTTTTTTAGCTGGGGTCTTTATGGCTTCGTCCTTGTTGGTTTATGTGGCTTGTCTTTAGTTCGCATGCTTTTTTTTGCAGGTAGKCTTTATCGGCTGTTTTCTGTTTTAGCGATCAGCTTTGCTAGCCGCTTTTTTTGCAGGTGCTTTGGTTCGCTGCTGTTTTAGTAGTAGCTTTAGTAGCTACTTTTTTAGCAGGGGTAGCTGCTGCTACTGCCTCTGTTTTTACATTAGTATCTTTTGTTTCAGTAGACGTTGTTTTGGCTACCTTTTTAGCCGCTGCTTTTTTCGCTTGTGCCATATTACACTCCTGAGATAATTTGGTTAGGGTCCTAGTATAGATAAATTCAAAAGAATTAATACTTAAAGATTACAATATTATTGATTGAAAATCACGTAATTTTTTATTAATCTTCAATAGCTTAGCTGAGTTAAGGAGTGTTTTTTGAGAATATTTTTATTGAATTTTTTAATTTGATTTAAATTTAAAATAATTTTTCTGAAAAATTAATCTAATTTTTTGGTTTAAAAAATAATCTACTCGAGTCAAAATAAGTAAAAAAAAGGTTTGTAAAAAATAATAAAAATAATGATGGGATACTGTCTATTGTAGTGGAGGGGTGTTAATAATGGCAGATATTGATTTTAACGTTTGTTTGCAATTTGACTGAATTCCCTTTCGATAAAATAATTTTCATAGACTAAGAATGAAAAATTTTAAATTTAAATTAATTTTTAAATTAAACAAAAATAGTCTATATTTAAATCTTAATTTAAGAACTAGTATGGTATAAAACCAACATTTTCTTTATTTAATACTAATCTAGAGACAGCAAAACCATTCAAATTATCGTCAAAGTATAGCTACTTCTAACTCAAATAGAATGGTTTAGTCTGTAGAAGAAAAGAAGACTTATTATTTAATACTATGTTTAACTAGGCTTTATTTAAGTCTATTTAATACTGTCTGTTTGCCCAAAATAGCAAGCACTTGATCAACAGCTGGTGTCTGTTTTTGACCTGTTACTAATAAGCGTAAGGGAATACCTAACGCAGGCATTTTGACATTATGTTTAGCAAGAGTCTCTTTGATAAGTGCTGAAATAGTCTCACTTGTCCAGTCCTGAATATTTTCTGCTTGTGCAGCAAAGTCAGCCACAATACGTTTAGCATCATCAGTCACAAACTGTGTGAGTAGTTCAGGGCTTGCTTCTTTAAACGGTGCACAAAATAGCATGGCTTCATCAGCTAATTGCTCTAGTGTTTCTGCTCTATCTTTGAATAAAGCAAGTACAGAAGGTAAGTTTGTATTGAGAACATCACCACCACGAGCAACAATGCGAGGGGTTACGGAGGCAACTAATTCTTCATCACTAAGTTGTTTAATGTAATGAGCATTGACCCAGTTAAGTTTTTTGGGATCCCATTGTGCCGCAGATTTTGATAAGTGATTGGTATCAAACCATTCCACTAATTGCTCACGTGTAAAAATTTCATCGTCACCATGACTCCAACCGAGGCGAGCAAGATAATTAATCATTGCATCAGGTAAGTAACCGTCAGCATCATATTGCATGACACTTACTGCCCCATGACGTTTAGATAATTTTTGACCATCAGGACCGAGAATCATAGGTAAGTGACCATAAATAGGTAAAGGCGCATTTAGGGCTTTGAGAATATTGATTTGTCTTGGCGTATTATTCACATGGTCATCCCCCCTAATGACATGCGTAATTTGCATATCCCAATCATCTACAACAACGCAGAAATTATAAGTAGGTGAGCCATCTTGGCGAGCAATAATTAAATCATCTAATTCTTGGTTATCAATGGTAATAGTGCCTTTAAGCATATCATCCCAAGATACAGATCCCTCAGTTGGATTTTTAAAACGAACAACAGGTTTTCTTCCCTCTGGAATCGGAGGAAGTGTTTTGCCTGGTTCTGGACGCCAAGTACCGTCATATTTGGGTTTTAACCCTTTTGATTTTGCTAGCTCACGCATTTGCTCAACCTCTTCAGGCGTGCTATAGCAGTAATATGCCGTGCCTTCATTGAGCATTTGAGCGATAACTTCTTTATAGCGATCAAAACGTTTTGTTTGGTAAAAAGGTCCTTCATCATGATCTAAACCTAACCATTGCATGCCATCAATAATGGCTTGAACAGCTTCGGGTGTTGAACGTTCTAAATCGGTATCTTCGATACGAAGAACAAACACACCTTGATGATGACGAGCATAAGCCCACGAAAATAATGCAGTGCGAGCACCACCTAGATGTAAATAGCCAGTAGGTGATGGAGCAAAACGCGTACGAACAATAGACATAAAATTAAAATACGGTAAATAAATATAAATGATAACAAGCTATAAGTTTACAATATAGCTAAATAATAATTTCTCTATTTTAACTTATCTTGACCGAGAGAACGACAATGTTAAGACATCGCCTTGCTTCATTTTTTGAGCCCAAATCATTGGTCATTATTACGGATACTGATTTGCCGATATTATCAGCATTGCCTGCTTCATTAGGTAATGCAACGACGTTAGTTCAGTTATATGGGGAGCAAGAGAGTATCCCAACTATTTTTGAACAGTATCCTTTGTCAGAGCAAAAGGAATTAGCTGTTGTTTGTGTAAATCCCTCTAAATTGAATGAGGTGTTAGCTTATTTAGAACAATCCCCTCCTAAAGCCATGCTAATGCTTGCTCCAAATACTATTGATATGGAGCCAAAGGAGAGTAAACAGTTAATTTATGAGTGGTCCAAAAAACATAATGTGATGCTACTCGGCTCACGAAGTTTTGGGATTCAACGACCTCATTTAAATTTAAACTTAAGTCGTTCATCAGCAGCAAAGTCAGGAAAAATTGCTGTTGTTTCTCAGTCTAGAATGCTAGTGATGTCTATTTTAGACTGGGCGCTGGATACCAATATTGGCTTATCTGCTGTTGTTTCATTGGGTGAGGCTAATGGTATTACGTTACCTGAAGTGATTGAATATTTTGCAGGTGACCCACGCACGGATAGCATAGTCGTGTACTTGGATAAGTTATCACAAGGTAGAGAATTAATTAGTTCTATTCGAACAGCTTCCAGTGTTAAGCCCGTTGTTGTATTAAGAGCTGGTCGTACTGATAGTGACTTAAAAGGGAGCGATCAAGTATTTGATGCTGCTTTACGTCGCTCGGGCGCTGTGCGTGTTCCATATTTTGTGGACTTATTCTCATCACTCAAAGCATTGACCCATAAGCGTCGGCCAAAAGGTGGAAATATTGCGGTAATTGCTAATGGTAGGGCTCAAGCACAACTTATGCTAGATGAAATGTTATCTAGTAGTCAAATCATGAAACGTGCTGTTTTTTCTCAGGAAACAATGACGCAATTAACCCAAATATTGGGAGCGGGTTGTTTGGTGAATAATCCCATTATTGCTTATGAACCCATCACTGGGGAAAAATTAGTGGAATGTTTGAAGGTACTACAAAGCGATCCAAATGTGGATGCGATTATGCCAATTTTAGCGCCTGATGATGCGAGTGACATGCCAGAGGTCGTGAATAGTTTAGTCAGTTTTGCCCCGCGTTCTTCGAAACCAATTCTGAATACACTTATTGGTGAATATTTGATGAAGCCGTTACGTAGGATTATTGATCAATCTGGATCGCCTTCATTTAGAACACCTGAAACAGCAATTTCAGGTATGAGTGCCTTAATTTCATATCACTATAACCAGCAGTTACTGCAACAAATTCGTATTCCACTCTTTGATATTGAGGCTGCACAGACTCAAGCGGGTATTGATCTGATCAATGGACTAAGAATGCAACAGCGTAGAGAGCTTAGTAAAGAAGAATGTTATCAGTTATTGAAGTTCTATCATGCTGATATTCATTGGGGGGTGGATAAAGAAGATGAACAATATTCGGTCGATGATGATATTCCTGCCCTTAGAATTCTCGTAAAACGTGATCCAATATTTGGACCTTGGATTTATTTTGGAGAGGGTGGCCATGAGGTAAAAATTCCTGTAGATGATCAAGGGCTAGATTTGCCGCCACTTAATTCCTATTTAGCCGCACAACTGATTGAACGTAGTCGTCTATATAGACAAGAGTTGCAAATTTATATTGAACCACCTATTTTTACTAAACTACAAAAATTATTAGAGGTTGTGTCTGATTTGGTAAAAGACTTTCCGGGTATTGAAGAACTAGAGATAAATCCGATAGTCATTGGTTATCGTCATTTAAATGTACATGATATTCGTATTCAATTAACGAGCCAGACAATGCCTGATAAGCCTTTTCAAAGTGGTTATGAGCATATGGCGATTTATCCTTATCCAGGATATTTGATAGAGCACCATACGTTTAAAGATGGTCGTGAATGGACGTTGCGTCCTATACGCCCAGAGGATGCAGAACAAATGCAAGAGTTTATACGGTCATTGTCTGCTGAGTCGCGATATATGCGTTTTGTTTCAATGATGAAAGAGTTAACGCCTAAAATGCTAACGCGTTACACGTATGTAGACTATCACCGAGAGCTTGCTTTGGTTGCGACGACAATGGTGCCTAATCCAGAAAATCGTGGCTTGCCAAAAGAGATTATTATTGGTCTAGCACACTATTTACGTAATAGTGATGGTGTAGGGGCAGAATATGCCTTAGTGATCGGTGATGATTGGCAAGGTAGAGGCTTGGGTCGAAAATTGATGTCGACTTTATTAGAAGAGGCTAAAAATCAAGGTCTAGAGTATATTGAAGGAGTTGTTCTAACAAATAATAAACCGATGTTGGGTTTGATGACAGGACTTGGTCTAACGAATGATCCTGACCCTGAGGATCCTGCTATGCGTCGAGTATGGATGTCGTTCAAATAGCAATCGAAAAGTATTTAAATAGACTAAGTAATCAGATTACTTAGTCTATTGTGGCAAGTTTTTTTGTGGCTATTTAACGCAAAATATGTTGTAAAAAGAGTGATAAATCATTAATTTCTGGCGCACAAACTTGGTGACCCATAGGATAGTTCTTCCAGGTGATGCTGTAATTAAGGTTTGTTAGTACATCATGACTTAGACTAGCGGCTTGTAGAGGAACAACAGGGTCAAAAGATCCGTGAGCCATAAAGATAGGTGTTTGTCGATTAGCCTCTGAAAGCTCAGCTTCAATTGTTGTGTGCAAAGGTAAATAACCAGACAAGCAAATAAGCCCAGCCAGTTTTTCAGGGTAACGTAGTCCAGTTTGTAATGTCATTGCGCAGCCTTGAGAAAAACCAGCCAGAATAATATGGTTGGTCGGAATGTCTCTATTGTTTTCTTGTTTAATCAATGCTTCAATCTGTTGTTGTGATTCACGCAAACCTTGCTCATCAGCACGTTGATTCAAACTAGTTAAGTCTAAAATATCATACCAGCCACGCATTGCCATACCATTGTTGATAGTGATGGGGCGAATAGGGGCATTAGGAAAAACAAAACGAACACCAATATTAGCTGGGAGTTTTAATTCGGGTACAATTGGTAAAAAATCATTAGCGTCAGCACCTAAACCATGTAGCCAGATGATGCTATATTGCACGTCATCTTTTGTTTGAACTTCAACGGTTTCTAAAAGTTTGCTCATCACGATACCTATTTAATAATAAAGGGTTTTAGAAATTGAAATAAAGCACGATAATTTTTTTTCTGAGGTTCCTGATTCTCGTTTAAATTGGCATTATGTGTTTTTTCTTTCCGAGCCGCACGAATTAAGTTACGCAATGGTTGAATATCTATTTCAGGGTATTCAGATAATAACATAGTGAGCTCATCATCTCTTTCGATAAGTCTATCTCGCAATGTTTCGAGCTGATGCATCTGATCAGTTACTTCTTTGGATCCATTTTCCCAAACATCTAATTGATGTTTAATAGCATCAATGTCAGCATTGCGCATCAATTTGCCAACATAGTGCACTTGACGTCGTTTACCTTCACCTCTGTCTTTGATTTTTTGACAAATGCGAATAGCATCAAGGAGTTTTTCATCAAGAGGTAGCTGTTTGACTTTGTCAAAGGGTAATTCAATGACTTTTTTGCCTAAATCAGTAATCGCTAATAGTTCACGTTTAACTTGTGATTTACTGGGACCGTCATAAAAATCGTCCTCTTCGGTATAATCCATTTCATTCATATGCAATAAATATACTTTAATTAATAAATATCCGTTATCATACCCTTGAGACAGTATCAATGTCAGGTAAGTTTAACTAATATCGTTAGAAAGCATGAAAAAAAATTTTGAAGCCTTAGTACAATTTGCATTAGATGAAGCAAAAAAATTAGGGGCTAGCCAATCGGTGGCTGAAGTCTCTGAATCTAGTGGTCTATCAGTGACTGCCCGCAAAGGTAAAGTTGAAACAGTAGAAAAAACCAATGATTGTTCTTTGGGCATTACCGTTTATAAAGGGAAAGCACGAGCTTCAGCATCGACATCGTCCTTAGATAAGGATGCTATCAAAACGACAGTAAAAGCGGCTTGGGATATTGCACAATATACCGCAGAGGACGAATTTGCTGGTTTACCTGACAAAGAAGATTTAGCCACAAAGTTTCCTGATCTGAAACTTTATAAACCTTGGGATATTTCTTCCCAAGAGGCGATTGATTTAGCGATCGAAGTAGAGGATGCCGCACTATCTTATTCTTCAGATATCACTAATTCTGATGGAGGATCGATTAATACCAGTTCGGGTAGATTTGTCTTAGCGAATTCGCATGGTTTTATGGCAGGCTACCCTTATTCGAATCATGGTATGTCTGTGGTTGTGATTGCGGGCAAAGGTCAAAAAATGCAACGTGATTATTGGTATACCTCAGATCGGTACCCAGAACGTTTAGCTAAGCCGAAAGCTGTAGGTGAATATGCTGCGCAACGTGCTTTAGCGAGGCTAGGTGCTAGCCGGTTACCAACCGGCAAATATCCTGTTTTATTTGAGGCACCTTTGGCGATTGGTTTATTAGGTGCATTTACCCAAGCAATTAGTGGTGGTGCTTTATATCGAAAATCGAGTTTTTTGTGTGACAGCTTAGACACACAAGTGATGGCAGAGCATCTAAATATTATCGATGACCCGTTTATCAAGGGAGCTATGGGGAGTTCAGCGTTTGATGAAGAGGGTGTTCGTACACAAAAACGGCAGTTATTAGAAAACGGTATATTAAGAGGGTATTTGCTTTCAACCTATACCGCTCGTAAACTTGGCATGCGTACAACAGGGAATGCGGGTGGATCACATAATCTGAGTATTACTTCTTCACTGACTAAAAAACAGGATTCTTTTGAGCAAATGTTGAGAAAAATGGGTACTGGCTTATTAGTCACCGACTTAATGGGACAGGGCGTAAATTACGTTACTGGTGATTATTCTCGAGGAGCATTTGGTTATTGGGTGGAAAACGGAATAATTCAGTATCCTGTTCAGGAAATCACCATTGCCGGCAATCTTAAGGATATGTTTAGACAAATTGTGGCGATTGGTAGTGATACTTATACTCGTGGCTCAAAAACATCGGGGTCAATACTAATTGAACAAATGTCAGTAGCTGGTATATAAAGGATGATAATTGCTTTTTGTCGCATTAAAAATCATTTTGCAACAAGACAACTGTTAGTGCAAGACATAAAAATTGAAAATTAAAGTTTTAAGGAGAAATCAATGGAACGTCGTTCGTTTTTGAAAAAAGCGGGTATGGGTGCCATTGCGGGTAGTGTTGTAATTGGTGCGCCAGCAATTGCTCAAGAAAACCCAGAAATTAAATGGCGCATGGTGTCAAGCTTCCCTCGTAGCTTACCTGCGTTATATGGTACTGGTGAAAAATTTGTGAAATATGTGAAAGAGATGACAGGCGGTAAATTCCAAATTGACTCTTTCCCACCAGGTGAAATCGTTCCTGCTCTTCAAGTCATGGATGCTGTTTCTAATAATACTGTTCAAGCTGGTCATAGCTGTGGTTACTACTATTTTGGTAAAAATCCAGCGTTCTGTTTTGATACAGCGGTACCTTTTGGTTTAACTGCACGTCAAATGAGTGCATGGATGATCGAAGGTAATGGTATGAAGCTGCTTCGTGAGCTATTTGACGGAGTAAATATCGTTAACTTCATGCTAGGTAATACAGCGGCACAAATGGGTGGTTGGTACCGTAAAGAGTTAAAAACCAAAGATGATTTCAAAGGTTTGAAAATGCGTACATCTGGGATGAATGGTGCTTTACTTGCTCGCCTAGGTGTTGTTCCTCAACAATTAGCTGGTGGTGATATTTATCCATCTCTAGAAAAAGGTACATTGGACGCTGTTGAGTTCGTGGGTCCATACGATGATGAGAAATTAGGGTTTGCTAAGGTAGCTAAATACTACTACTACCCAGGTTTCTGGGAAGCTGGTCCACAGGTTTCTTTATTTACGAATAAAGATGCATTTAATGCCTTACCAGAAAACTACAAAACAGTTATCGAAACTGCGTCACGAGCTGCTACGATGGATATGACAGCTGTTTATGATGCACAAAACCCAGGTGCATTACGTCGTCTTATCGCTTCTGGTGCAGAGTTAAGAGAATTCCCTCGCGATATTATGGAAGCGGCTTATGAGGCAGCATTAGAAATGTACAAAGAGTACTGCGATAAAGATCCGATGTTCAAGAAAATCTATGACGACTACATGGGCTTCCGTGATGATGTAGCACCATGGTTTAACGTTGTAGAGGGTTCATATACACGTTTCTTATCTGCAATGATTTCTAAACACCGTAAATCATAATTAGATTTACGTAGAGAATACGTTAGGTTGTTGATAAGGTCGTACTTTCGGCGTGCAGGTTTTTCAAAATGAAAGTTAAGAGAGTTTTCTTGGCTGCTAAATTGGAAAACCTGCACGTCAAAATAGTAAGAAAGGATTATCCGTACCCTAACGTAGATAATACGTATTTTAAAAAATAAGTCGGAGTCATACTAAGTGGTGTGATTCCGATTTTTATTTGGTTACAGTGGTGGAGATAATTGTTTTGGGGAAGATTAGAAAGTACTAATAAGCCTAAGAGAAAGTATAAGATTTCTCCAGAAATTGTCTTTTTTTTGCTATCAATTCATCTATTTATTTGTTTTATATAAGAAAAATTGAAAAATATACGTGTTATATTTACTGGCTAACCCTGATGTACTGTCGAGTTGAAAGATTATTTTCAACACAATAACGGCACGGCATGGCAGTTTTAAAGTAGTTCTAGAGAGCACTTTGGGGCTGTAGGGCATTTTTAAATTTATTTAGGATACTAAAATCATGAAGACATTCGTGGCAAAACCGCATGAAGTCAAACGTGAATGGTATGTTATCGATGCAAAAGGCAAAGTCCTTGGTCGTGTAGCCAGCGAAGTTGCACGCCGTTTGCGTGGTAAACATAAACCTGAGTTCACTCCTCACGTTGATACAGGCGATTACATTGTAATTATCAATGCTCAAGATATCGTTGTAACTGGTAGCAAGTTCGAAGATAAGAAATACTTCCGTCATACAGGTTATCCTGGTGGTATTTACGAAACTAACTTCCGTAAGTTACAAGAGCGTTTCCCAGGTCGTGCAATCGAGAAAGCTGTTAAAGGCATGTTACCGAAAGGTCCTTTGGGCTACGCAATGATCAAAAAACTTAAGGTCTATGCAGGTAGCGAGCATCCTCACTCAGCACAGCAACCTAAACAGCTGGATATTTAAGGATAAATCATGATTGGTAATTGGAATTATGGAACAGGTCGCCGCAAAACTTCAGTGGCTCGTGTGTTCTTGAAAAAAGGTTCAGGTAACATCGTTGTAAATGGTAAAACAGTAGATGAGTACTTTGCTCGTCAAACTGGTCGTATGATTGTACGTCAACCATTAGTTTTAGTGGATATGCAAGAATCATTTGATATCCAAATTAATGTTCATGGTGGTGGTGAGAGTGGCCAAGCAGGTGCTGTTCGTCACGGTATCACTCGTGCATTAATTGATTACGATGCAGAATTAAAATCAGCTTTATCTAAAGCAGGTTATGTTACTCGTGATGCTCGTGAAGTTGAACGTAAAAAAGTTGGTTTACGCAAAGCACGTCGTCGCAAACAGTTCAGCAAACGCTAATCTTTTTGGCGATATTATCAAAAGCCCACAGTGTTTTCATTGTGGGCTTTTTGTTTTTCATCGTTGTGGAGCTGTGAACTAGTGTGAAAACGTGTTTTGGGAGCGCGATAAGCTATGCTTATAAGAGTGATGGTTTTGTTAAATTTGATTATTTCAGACGTTAGATCTGACGTAAGTTTAAAAAAGAATGAAACAGCTATATTGAAAACCAATAGATAGACACTATTTTTGCGAGTATAGTAGAGAAATTAACGTAAAATAAAAATATATTTTTGCATGGAGTTTGTTTTTATTGAGCCAAAAAATAAAAGTCGGTATTGTGGGTGGAACAGGATATACAGGCGTGGAGCTTTTGCGCTTGCTAGCGTTGCATCCAAACGTGCAGCTTCATGCGATTACGTCACGCAAAGAAGAAGGCATGAAGGTGGCTGAAATGTTTCCTAATCTTAGGGGAAAAGTAGATTTGGCCTTTTCTACTCCAGAAAATGCTGCGTTAACAGAATGTGACGTGGTATTTTTTGCAACCCCACATGGTGTTGCTATGGCACAGGCTCAAGAGTTACTAGATGCAGGTGTTAAGGTAATTGATTTGGCAGCAGACTTTCGCTTGCAAGATACAGCTGTATTTGAAAAATGGTATAAGATGCCACATGGTTGCCCAGATATCCTAAAACAGAGTACTTATGGTTTAGTTGAAATTAATCGTGAGAAAATTGCTCAAAGTAAAGTGATTGGTAATCCGGGTTGCTACCCCACTACGGTAATTCTTGGTTTGGCTCCTGTGCTAGAGAAACGTTTGGTAGAGATAGATCATATTGTTGCGGATTGTAAGTCAGGTGTCTCGGGTGCTGGACGTAAAGCAGAAGTGGGTACTTTATTCTCAGAAGCATCTGATAATTTTAAAGCATATGGTGTTTCAGGGCATAGACATCACCCTGAGATTTCAGAGCAATTAAGTAAATTAGCGGGTGCTGAGGTAGGCTTATTATTTGTTCCTCATTTGGTGCCAATGATTCGAGGCATGTTATCAACGATTTATGTCAAAATTAAACCAGATGCATTAGCTACGGACTTCCAAAAATTGTATGAAGAACGTTACGCAAATGAGCAATTTATTGATGTGATGCCGGCGGGAAGTTTGCCAGAGACACGTAGTGTAAGGGCGTCAAATCAGCTAAGAATTGCATTGCATAGACCTGGTAATGGTGATACGCTGGTTATCGTTGTGGTGCAAGATAATTTAGTGAAAGGTGCTGCTGGGCAAGCTGTGCAAAATATGAATGTGCTTTTTGGTTTAGCAGAAAATACTGGGCTAAACCATGTGGCGGTATTACCATAGGGATAGATTTATCATGGTAAAAAGCCATAAAGGTAAGAGGCTATAGAGGTCGAATACTTGACTTGTATGGTAAACTATAAATATTAAATTAATATAATTAGTTGGCGATTTATCGTCAGGAGTTAAAAATGAGTGTTATAGAGTCAGTAGATTTACAAATGCCACCATTGTTGGTATTTACCGATGCTGCTGCAGCTAAAGTAAAAGACTTATTAATTGATGAAGGCAATCCAGATTTAAAATTACGTGTGTTTGTCCAAGGTGGTGGTTGTTCTGGTTTCCAATATGGATTTACGTTTGACGAAACAGTTAATGAAGATGATACAACTATAGATAAAGATGGTGTTCAGCTATTAGTGGATCCAATGAGCTTTCAGTATCTTGTCGGCGCTGAGATTGATTACAAAGAGGATATTGAAGGGTCTCAATTTGTGATTCGTAATCCAAATGCATCGACAACATGTGGTTGTGGTTCATCATTTAGTGTTTAAATCCTAATAAACAGATATACAGTAAGTAGCTGTTTATGATGAAAAACCAAGTATCTTTTGGATACTTGGTTTTTTTATGTCTGTGTTTTGAACTGGTATTAAAAAGAGGGAGATCATAAGAGCCCAGACTAAGTTATAGCCGTTTATCTTTTCAATATTACTTTTAATATTACTTATCGTGGGTAGTAAGCACCAGCTATTGTCCTATGCTCAGAGCCGGTTAAAGCAGGAAAATTAAGTGCTTCTTTATGCACAAATGCTTTTGCTAGCCAAGCAAAAGCTAGTGCTTCAATCGCTTGACTATCATAACCATAGTTATCAATAGGATTTACATCGCATTGAAGAAGTGTTTTCAGTTCTTCAATCAGGGCAGTATTTTTACTTCCTCCGCCACAAACAATCAACTCATCAATATCACTTTGATAGCGTTTGATAGCACTAGCAATGCTATGAGTAGTTAGGGCTCTAAGTGTGGCCATTACATCTTCTGGACGTAAAGAGGCGAATGCTTGCAAGTGTTGGGTTAGCCAGTCTGGGTTAAATAAGTCTCTACCTGTTGATTTTGGTGCTGGCAGATTAAAATAGGGATCATCTAGAAAATCTTCTAATAAGCCAGGAAGGACATTGCCTGTAGCACCCCATGCACCATTTTCGTCATAGTTCTCGCCACGATAAAGGTGAACCCAGTAATCCATCAACGCATTGGCAGGTCCCGTATCCAAGCCAAGTAGAGGTTGGTTGGGTGTTAGTACCGTAATGTTGGCAATCCCCCCTAAGTTTAGAATTACCCGTTTTTTTTGTGCATCTCTAAATAGAGCTTCATGCAATAGAGGGGCAAAAGGTGCTCCTTGACCACCAGCAGCCACATCGCGACTCCTAAAGTCAGCAATAACATCAATATTGGTAAGCTCGGCTAATAGAGCAGGCGCATTTAATTGAATGGTAAAATTTAAATCTGGTCTATGTCTAACCGTTTGACCATGAGCACCTATAGCTGTGACTTGAGTAGCGGTAATATCGCTTGATTTTAGCAAGTCATAAACACAGTGTGAGTATAATTGTGCTAATTGGTTAGCGGCTATGGCTGCCTTTTCCAGTTCATTGTTTCCGGACTTATTTAGGCTTAAAAAAGTTTCACGTAAAGACTCTGGCATGGCAATACTTTTAAAAGCCACAATATGTGGTTGTATTTGTGTTGAAAAAGCCACTAAAGCACCGTCAACGCCATCTGTACTTGTGCCAGACATTAATCCAATAAAATACTGTAGGTCAGATGATGAATTCATAGTAAAACTTCCCTCAAACATAGGTATAATAAGCCTTAAGCAATAAGTTCTATATTGTAAGACTAAAGCCGATGTTTTAAAACTCAATCGCAATGAAATTAAGAGAGTAGGTAACATGGAGTAAGCCTATTCAAATGAAAAGAAGAGTAGAGAGTAATGTCTGAAATTAAGATCAGTACTGAAGTTCAAGAAGATATGCGTACCGTGTTACGTGGTGTTGATGAGTTACTAGTTGAGACAGAGTTTGCTCAAAAATTACAAAAAAGTCGGGATACTGGTGTACCACTTCGTATCAAATTAGGTATGGATCCGACAGCACCAGATATTCATCTAGGGCATACTGTGGTACTTACTAAGATGCGTCAGTTGCAAGACATGGGGCATCAAGTGATTTTCTTGATTGGTGATTTTACAGCTGCTATTGGTGATCCTAGTGGTCGCAATTCTACGCGTCCGCCACTTTCGCGTGAACAAATTGAGGTTAATGCACAGACATATTATGAGCAAGCCGCCAAGATTTTAGATCCATCTAAGACAGAAATTCGTTATAACTCAAGTTGGTGTGATGAGCTAGGGGCCAGAGGTCTGATTAAATTAGCCTCTCAATACACGGTTGCTCGCATTATGGAACGCGATGATTTTACCAAGCGTTTTAAGGGCGGAATCCCTATTTCTGTGCATGAATTCCTTTACCCACTATTGCAAGGGTACGATTCAGTGGCACTAAAGGCTGATTTAGAATTAGGTGGGACTGACCAAAAATTTAATTTATTGGTAGGGCGTGAGTTACAAAAAGAATACGGGCAACCACAGCAATCAGTGTTGACAATGCCTTTATTGGTTGGTTTAGACGGTGTTGAAAAAATGTCTAAATCCAAGAATAATTATATTGGTATTACTGAAGCACCTGAAAGTATGTTTGGTAAGGTAATGTCAATTTCTGATACATTGATGTGGAATTACTATGAATTACTTTCATCTAAAACGTTAGATGAAATTGCGACACTTAAAAAACAAACAGAAGAAGGTTTAAATCCACGTAATGTAAAAGTGGCATTGGCTCAAGAATTGATTACTCGTTTTCATAATGCTGCTGCGGCTGAAAAAGCGTTAGCAGATTTTGAGGCACGTTTCCGTGATGGACAAATTCCAGAGGATATGCCAGAGATAACTTTACCCGGCTCGCCTTTAGGGATTGTTGCGGTATTGCGTGAGTCAGGACTTGCTAGTTCAGGATCAGAAGCGACACGCAATATTCAACAAGGTGGTGTCAAAGTTGATGGGCAAAAAATTGAAGATAAAAGCATTCAATTAGAAGTGGGTACTTACGTTGTACAAGTAGGTAAACGTAAATTTGCAAGAATTACAATCACTGCATAATAGTTGTTTTAAACTTAAAGGAATATACTATGAAGCTAACAAGTTTGGGTATTATTAATGGTCAAGCTATACATCCACGTTATGGGTTTGCTAAAAGAGACAAACAAGGTAATGTCGTTTTGTCAGATAACTTAAATCCTGATTTCGAATGGAATGATGTACCTGTTGGAACGCGTTCTTTTGCTCTCATTGCCATAGATACAGATGCACCAACAGTACCTGATGATGTCAACCGTGACGATAGAGAGGTACCGGCTTCATTGCCTAGAGCTCATTTTGTTCACTGGTGCTTAATTGATATTCCTGCCGAAACACGCCATATTGACGAAGGTGCTTTTTCTAAAGGTGTTACACCTAAAGGTAAGGCAGGTCCTTTAACATCACAAGCAACTATGCGTCATGGTCTGAATGACTATACAAGTTGGTTTGCCAATGACCGAGATATGCAAGGTCAATACTTTGGTTACGATGGCCCATGCCCGCCCTTCAATGATGCGTTAGTTCATCGTTACTACTTTACTTTATATGCTTTAGATATTGATACGATTCCTGTAACGGGTGCTTTTACCGCTCAAGATGTGCTTGCTGCTATTGAAGGGCATATCTTGGCTCAAGATACTCTTTACGGAACATATACACTTAATTCGCGCTTGATGCCTTAATTAATCACCATTATTTAGGAGTTTACTCTCATGTTTGATCGTTCTTTAACGCTAGATAAGCAAGACCCAGAATTATGGGCAGCGATTCAAAAAGAAAATGTTCGTCAAGAAGAACATATCGAATTAATCGCGTCAGAAAACTATACAAGCCCTGCGGTTATGCAAGCACAAGGAACACAGCTAACCAATAAATATGCTGAAGGCTATCCAGGTAAACGCTACTATGGTGGTTGTGAGTTTGTAGATATTGTGGAGCAATTAGCCATTGACCGTTTGAAGCAGTTGTTTGGTGCTGAGGCGGCTAACGTTCAGCCTAATTCTGGCTCACAAGCAAACCAAGGTGTTTATATGGCTGTGCTTAAACCAGGTGATACTGTGCTAGGTATGAGTTTAGCCGAAGGTGGTCACTTGACTCACGGCGCTTCTGTGAATGCTTCTGGTAAATTGTACAATTTCATTTCTTATGGTTTAAATGATAAAGAAGAAATTGATTATGACCAGATAGAACGTTTAGCTAAAGAACACAAGCCTAAGCTAATTGTTGCAGGAGCATCTGCTTACGCTTTACGCATTGACTTTGAGCGTATTAGTAAAATTGCACGTGAAAACGGTGCTTATTTTATGGTGGATATCGCACACTATGCAGGTCTAGTAGTGGGTGGTCAGTACCCTAACCCAGTACCTCATGCAGACTTTGTGACATCAACAACGCATAAGTCTCTTCGTGGTCCTCGTGGTGGCGTTATTATGATGAAAGCAGAGCATGAGAAAATCATTAATTCAGCGATTTTCCCTGGCATACAAGGTGGTCCATTAATGCACGTGATTGCAGGTAAAGCGACAGCTTTCAAAGAAGCTCTATCACCAGAGTTTAAGGCTTATGCTGAGCAAGTAGTGCGTAATGCAAAAGTACTTGCTGAAACACTGGTTAAACGTGGTTTGCGAATTGTGTCTGGACGTACAGAGAGCCATGTAATGTTAGTGGACTTACGTAGCAAGGGTATTACTGGTAAATTGGCAGAAGAGGCTTTAGGTAAAGCACATATTACTGTAAATAAAAATGCCATTCCAAATGATCCAGAAAAACCATTTGTGACTAGTGGTATTCGTGTAGGTACGCCAGCGGCGACAACTCGTGGATTTACAGAAGCAGAAATCGAATTAACAGCTAACTTAATTGCGGATGTGTTAGATAATCCGACAGACGAAGCTAATTTAGCTGCTGTTCGTGCTAAAGTGCATGAGTTAACTAAACGTTTCCCAGTGTATAAATAATCGAAGGAATCAAGAAAGAATAATATGAATAAAACGGATATTATTCTTTCTTTGCTAGACTATGAAATGTCCATTCTGTGCCAATCCTGATACACAAGTGACCGACTCACGAACATCTGAGGACGGTTTGGCTATTCGTCGACGTCGTCGCTGTGCTAACTGTGATAAACGTTTTACAACCTATGAGCGTATTGAGCTACAACTACCCATGGTTGTTAAGAGAAATGGCACCAGAATGGATTTTGATTTGGATAAACTCAAAGGTAGTATGCGTATTGCCTTGCGTAAAAGACCTGTCTCTGTTGAAAGTTTCGATGCGGCTATTGGCAGAATTCAAGAAAGACTGATTAATCTGCAAGAAAAAGAAGTGAGTACTGATATGGTGGGTCAAATGGTTATGCAAGAATTAAAGGCATTAGATCAAGTTGCCTATGTGCGGTTTGCCTCTGTTTATCAGAGCTTTGAAGATATCCAAGAATTCATCAAAGCCATTCAAGAAATACAGTCTCCTTAGCAATTACCTTTTTGGCTTAGGCATACATGACTATTTCAGAAAATGATTTGCAGTATATGCAACAAGCATTGGCTTTAGCCCAGTCAGTGCTGTATATTACCGACCCGAATCCTCGTGTAGGGTGTGTGATAGTACACAATCAACATATCATTGGGGAAGGAGCAACTCAGCAAGCAGGAGGTCCTCATGCTGAGATTGTTGCTATTCAGGATGCAAAAAATAAAGGTAATGTTGCCCTGTTAAAAGGTGCTACCTTTTACGTGACTTTAGAGCCATGCAGTCATTTTGGTCGCACACCGCCTTGCGCTAATGCCTTGATTCAGCATCAAATATCACGTGTAGTGATTGCCAGCTTGGATCCTAATCCATTAGTTGGAGGACAAGGAGTTAATCGACTACGAGAAGCAGGGATTCAGGTGGATGTAGCAACACAATTTGTGGAGCAAGCCTTAGCCATAAATCCAGGTTTTATTTCTCGTATGTCAAAAGGTAAGCCTTGGGTATGGAGTAAATTAGCCACTTCTTTAGATGGGAAGTTAGCCTTAAAAAATGGTGTATCTCAGTGGATTACTGGAGAGGCATCAAGAAAGGATGGGCAACATTGGCGAGCGAGGAGTAGCGTTGTTTTGACTGGAATTGGCACCGTGTTAAAAGATAATCCTCAGTTAAATGTGCGCTCATTTATTACACCACGTCAGCCAATACGTGCTGTAATTGATGGAAAATTTCAAATCCCTATTAATGCTAAGATATTTAATGGCGATAAAGTCATTGTGTACACCTATACGGATGATGAGCTAAAGCGTGAGACTTTAGAGCAGAAAAATGTAGAGATTATCAACGCATCTAAAACATCAGAAGGTTTTGTGGATTTACAAGACGTGTGGGCTGATTTTCAACAACGAGGATTTAATGAAGTTCATGTAGAAGCAGGTCCAACATTAAATGGGGCATTATGGCAACAAGGTTTGATAGATGAACTATTAGTGTATATGGCACCAAAAATTATTGGTCCTGGGCAAGAGATGTTTGCATTGAACGCATTAAGTCAATTAGATGGGTTGACACCTTTAACGTGGGTGGATACACAACTTATAGGTACAGATATTCGTTTACGCTTAAGACAAGCAGCTAGGTGGAATGAATTACTCGATGTGATGCAAAGAGCAGAATAACGAATATCAATAGAATTATTGGAGTCAGTATGTTTACAGGAATAGTTTCAGGTATTGGTCAGATTACACATGTGGAGCCTTTAGGTGTTTCAGATCAAGATGGTGTGCGTTTATTTGTTCAAGCGAATAATTTTGATATGAGTCGTGTTAAATTAGGTGACTCTATTGCTATCCAAGGTGCATGTATGACCGTAGTAGCATTTGATGAGCATAGTTTTCAAGTAGATGTATCTAGAGAAAGTTTGAATAAAACCAGTGGTTTGAATAAGCAGGGCGAGGTTAATTTAGAGCATGCTATGAGGCTATCAGACACAGTAGATGGTCACTTAGTCTCAGGTCATGTAGATGGGCTTGGTGAGGTAGTTCACTTTAGCCCAGTGGGCGAATCTATGCTATTGAGTATCCAGTTGCCCAAAGAATTAGCACCCTATATGGCGTATAAAGGATCCATTACGGTCAATGGCGTGAGTCTTACAGTTAATCATGTTGAGGATAATACACAAGGTTGTATTGTATCCATTAACCTAATCCCTCATACTGTTGAAGTAACAACGTTAAAGCATTTAAAAGAGGGCAGCCTTGTCAATATTGAAATTGATACCATTGCTCGTTATGTTGAAAGAATGCTAAAATTAAAAACTTAACGTATAAAATATCAATACAAGAGACCTTAATTAGCGTCTCTTTCTAGTAGGATCGGTGGCCGAGTGGCTTAAGGCACACGCTTGGAAAGCGTGCATACGGAAACGTATCGGGGGTTCGAATCCCCCCCAATCCGCCAAGTATATTATCTAAAAATACTTAGCAAATTAAGTAACTAATAAAAATCCTTGATGACTAATTAATTATCAAGGATTTTTAATGACACCTTTATTTTCATATGTATTTATTGAATTTGGACATGGTAGAGAATAGGTCTTTTATTTAACCTATATTTCAACATATATACCATATGCTCATGATTAAAGAGATAGATAGTTTTGAACTTCATTCCAAGCGTATCAAAGTGTCAGATATGGAAAGGTTATACTCAGTAGATGATCTGATTTTTCAATATATCATGACGTATTTAATTGGTTAAAAAAGTATTAAATTATTATATTTTTCTTTATTTTTTCTTTATATATTATATAATTTATATATAAGTTCTAATAATCAGGAGGATATGTATGGCTACTAGTCAATTTAATATGAGTTTTGATACCAAAACACGTGAGCAATTTTCGAAAGTATTACAGCTGTATGGATTAACTGTGCCTCAAGCCTTTAAGCTCTTTGCTAATCAAGTCATTCGCACAGGTAAAGTGCCCTTATCTTTTGATTGGGCTGATTTAGAGGTTAAAGATAATATTGCGGCTGTTCTTAAACAAAATGAGCAGGAGAAGCGTCAAGGCAAAAGTACAGTATATAAAAACTTTGATGAATTAATGGATAACTTAAAACATGAGTAAACCACGACAAATTGAGGTTTTTAATTCATTTAAGAAAACGGTTAAAAAGCATTATTTACATCTCATTAGTGAAGAGTGGGCAGAAGTCATTTATTGTTTGGTTCACCGTTTGCCATTGCCTGAAAAATATCACGACCATCAGTTAAAAGGTGATCTTAAGTTATATCGTGATTGTCATGTAAAAAATGATTTAGTGTTGTTGTATAAAATTGCAGATAACGATACTACAGTGGAGCTTCATTATTTGGATACCCATTCAGAGATTTTTAAAAACGCCAAGTAAATCACTTTTATCCACAGACACTAAGAAAGGAAGATCTATAAATAACATCAGATGTAGAAGTTCAGACTTCATCTGACAAATGAGTTGCAAAAAAGAGAGTTTCCCGTTTGAATAAGAGGTGCGAATCTTTTAAACAAACAAAAGGAAACTCTCATGTTACATACTACCAATAATGTGATTAAACATAAAGCAGGACTGCTTAATTTAGCAGAGCAATTAAAAAATGTGTCGCAAGCAWKYGACAAAATTATGGGCGTATCGAGGGATACAT
>NZ_AYSV01000137.1 GCF_000506865.1 Pelistega indica | reverse complement strand
TCAGTAATGCTTGTTGTGCCGGCACGGTTGTCTTGACAATATAATCAACTAACCCTAGAACATAGGCACTATAGCGAGATCTCATCAATAGTTCTGGTTTTTTGGGGTACGCTATCTGTAAATGATAAGGTTGGCAACATTCTTCATATAATTTACCTGATTGACAATAGCATTTCTTCATTCTTCTCACCCATATACGCTGTAATGATATTATTGCTGAACTGCTACAAAACCACTACAATTTTAGGGTTTACCCTAATAATCAACAATGAACAAGAGAGACAATATGACACAAGACTGGAATCCTAGAGCGGCTGAAGTACAAAACAATCAATTACTAGCCTATGATAAGATGCGCCATACCTGTCCCGTCGCTTACGATGAACAGCTTGGTTATAGTATCTTTAAGCATGCTGATGTAATGGGAATATTAAACAATCCAGATATCTACTCCAACCATGTTTCGACTCGTCATATTGCCGTTCCAAATGGAATGGATGGTCCTCTACACATGGCATTTAGACGTATTAATGATAAATACTTTACACCAGCCAGAATGGCGCACTTTGAGCCTATGTGTAGAAAAGTGATTCGTGACCTTATTCAAACTCTGCCCCGCGATGAACCTATTGAAATCATGGGATCATTTGCGAAATACTATGCCATTCGAATCCAAAATGCTTTCATGGGATGGCCGTCTTCTCTTGAAACCCCTCTGCTCGAATGGATAGAAAAAAATCGACGAGCAACACTTAAGCAAGATAGAGAAGAAATCACCAAAATTGCCATCGAATTTGATCACTATATTCACCAACTACTCAATGAACGCCGTCAAGCGGGCATATCACCAACACAAGATATTACGACAGAATTAATGCATGATCTTGTTGACTTACCTGAACAACATATTCATCGCGTCATGACAGAAGAGGAGTTGATTTCTCTACTTCGCAACTGGACGGTAGGTGAACTATCTACTATTTCTGCATCAGCAGGTATATTACTTAAATTTATTGCTGAACATCAGGACGAGCAACATCGACTACGTCAGCACTTCGACGAAATACCAGCAGCTATTGAGGAAATTATGCGTCTAGAAGATCCTCTTGTGAGTAATCGTCGACGCACAAAATGTCCCGTTCATTTGGGAGGAAAAGATATTCCGGAAAATGCTAGGCTTACCATTAATTGGGTCAGCGCAAATCGGGATGAAAGCGCGTTTGAAAATGCTCTCACTTATAATCCTCACCGTGATCAAACTAACAATCTTGTTTATGGTGCAGGCATACATAATTGCCCTGGAGCACCACTTGCAAGACTAGAGCTACGGCTTTTATTAGAAGAGTTTTTGACTCATACACAACACATTCAACTACTAGCACCACATGAAATAGAGAATGCTATCTATCCTGTTGCAGGATATGCTAAAGTACAGCTTATTATTCGTTCCTAATAAGGAAATTTCATGCAAGCTCAAGCTATTCTAGACTTCTGGTTTAAAGAAACAGGTGCAGACCAATGGTTCACCCTTAACGAGTCTTTTGATAATGATATTCGCGCCCGTTTCCATGAAACTTGGGTTGCCGCTACTCAAGATAAATTGCTTTATTGGCGTAAAGATATTTTTGGTCGTTTAGCAGAAATCATTGTTTTGGATCAATTCTCTCGCAATATGTTTAGAGATAGTGCAGAGGCTTATGCACATGATGCAAAAGCATTAGCCCTATCTCATGAAGCATTATATGCACCAGATTTTTTCTCGCTTTCACGCCAAGAGGCTGACTTTTTATTAATGCCTTTTATGCATTCAGAGGATTTACTCACACAGCACCAATCGCTAATTTTATTCAAAAATTATGGTACGGAAGAAGCCTTCAAATTCGCTGAAATGCATAAAGATATTATTGAGAAATTTGGACGTTTTCCTCATCGCAATCGTATTTTAGGAAGAGAATCCACAGAGGAAGAATTGCAATTTTTGCAAACACCTAATAATCAATTCTAACGACAAACTCCTCGCTTACGGATTAAAAAACATAGCGATTGATAATCTGCGCCCCAAGAGTTAGACTACATTTCTAACCTACTAAGGTGCAGATTATTTTGACGGCTATCTTATTCAGTAAACTTATAAAACTTTACTGTACACGAGTCCAAACTTGCGTGCGTCCAAGTAGAGAAATACCCAAAAAGCCTCTTAATTTAAACTTCTGCCCATTCTCAATTAATTCAGCTTTTAAGTTATATGTTTTGCCATTACTAGGATCAAGAATCGCCCCATCCTCCCATTTATTATTTTCTTGAGCCTTTTTAAGCCCCCACATAATGGACATTCCCTCAATCGGCTTATCTTTTTTATCACCCTCACATTTCACACATAAAGCGCCCGGTTTTTGCTGAAGTTTAAGAATACGGCCTCGCAAATTACCATTAGGATCTTGACTAATTTGTACTAATGCTTTTTTCTGTCCTTCCTCATCCACAGTTTGCCATGTACCTATTGGTGAGTCTCCTACTTGCGCAAAACTGATTGACGACATGAGTGTTAAAAAAATAACGCCTAGTAATTTGTTCATATTGTCTCCTAAGAATGAATACTATTAATGTGAAATTGTGTTAGAAAAAACATTAATAATAATCACACCCACCACAATCATCCCTAAACCGACTATGGCTGGTAAATCTAATGTCTGCTTATAAAAAAAATAACCTATTAAAGCCAATACCACTATCCCAACACCAGACCAAATAGCATAAGCAATCCCTAATGGAATTTGTTTAATAGCTAGTGATAACATATAAAAAGTAATGATATAACCAACTACACTAGTCATGCTAGGAAGTAATTTACTAAAGCCATTTGAGGCCTGTAGCGCAGAAGTGGCAATGATTTCAGCTAGAATAGCAATAATAAGAAATATCCAATGCATTTAACACTCTTTTAACAACATAATATGATGAGAACCCGTTTCTTTTCTGCAAGCCATTTATCCGCCGCCATCGCCGCCATGCTAGTCTCCTATGGCTCTGCAGCCGTCATTATCTATCAAGCCGCGTTAACCTTTGGAAGCACACCAGAACAAATTAACTCATGGTTTACATCTTTAGGGATAGGGTGTGGTATTTTAACATTTTACTTATCACTACGATATAAAGCCCCTATTATGATGGCTTGGTGCACCCCTGGTGCTGCCTTAATGATAGGTATGCAACATATTCCTCTCAGCGATGCTATTGGTGCCTTCTTATTTGCAGGCATTATTATGCTTATAGTATCTTTCACCGGCTTATTTAATCGCCTCGTAAACCTTATTCCTAAAACCTTAGCCTGTGCAATGTTAGCTGGCATTCTAATTAATTTTGGCTCTAAAACATTCGTCGCGATGCAAAGTCAAACCCTACTTGTTGGATTGATGCTTTTAACCTATTTACTCAGTAAGATTCGCTTTAAACGTTATAGTCTATTATTTATGCTAATTGTAGGTTTTATCACGGCTTATTTCGAAGGTTTATTTCATATCGAAGAGATCAAATGGAGTAACCCTCAGCTAGTATGGTTATCTCCCTCGTTTGATATTCAAGCCATGATTAGTGTTGGCATTCCCCTATTTATTACCTCATTGGTCACTCAAAATATGCCTGCTATTACCATTTTACGAATGCATGGCTACACCGATGTACCAGAACAAAAAGTCATTACTAGCTCTGCTATTGCCACTTTATTGCTAGCCCCCTTTGGTGCATTCAAAATTAATTTAGCTGCTATTAGCTCAGCTATCACTATGGGGGCAGATGTTGACCCTGATCCAAAGCAACGGTATAAAGCCAATCTATGTCTAGCCTTTCTCTATCTACTTGCTGGCATGATGGGGGGTGTCATAGTATCACTATTTAATGCCTTACCGAATGAATTATTAATGGCATTAGCAGGAATTGCTATATTTGGTACATTACTCAGTAATCTCATAGAGTCTTGGAAAGATGAACCGACTCGTGAAGCGTCGCTTATTACCTTATTAACAAGTGCCTCTGGTATGACATTATTAGGTATTGGCAGTGCTTTCTGGGGACTTATTTTTGGTCTCTTTACTTATCATCTCTGTTATTACATCGAGCGCCAAAAAGTGGCCTAGTCTTAGAGATAAAAAAGGATGGTATATAACCATCCTTTTTGCTTATGAACAATGTTCTATTTTGTTAATCGTTATTCTTAGCCTAAGAACACTTTAAAGCGTGCATCATCATCCATATATGTTTTGGCTTGTGCTGGCGCTTCAATGCTACCAAAAGGCATTTGGCTTCTAAGTTTCCAAGAGGCAGGAATTCCCCACGTACTAGCGACCGCTTGGTCAATCAAAGGATTATAGTGTTGAACTGTTGCACCAATCTCTTTTTCAGCTAAGGCTAACCATACGGCATATTGAGCCATACCACTAGCTTGCTCAGACCAAACAGGGAAATTATCTGCATATGTAGGGAACTTCTCTTGTAAGCCCTTGACTACGTCCTGATCTTCAAAGAACAACACAGTACCAAAACCCGCTTTAAATGACCCATTCACTTTCTGCTCTGTAGCAGCAAAAGCATCGGCAGGTACAATCTTACGAAGTTCATCTAAAGCAATATTCCATAATTTTTCATGGTCATCACCAAATAAGACAACTACTCGTGAAGATTGTGAGTTAAATGAGGAAGGTGATTCACGCACAACATTTTTAACTAATTCCACAATTTCTTGCTTATTTACGGCGACATTTTTACCAATCACGTAGATTGAACGGCGTTTTTTTTGTAGCTCATTAAAATTTTGACTCATTTTTAAATCCTTTATTCTGACAAAAGTCTATCTATTCATTAATCAACATTATATCTATTCTCTTTGAACAATCAACAAGGAAATATTCAACAAACCATTAACCAATAAGAAACATTCCCTATTAAGAATTCTATTTCATATAGAATTAATCAGTGAAAAATTGTATGTTTTTAGGGATTAAAAATAGTTTTTGTCCCAACACATAATGCCCCTCTTCATCTGGAGACACGATGACTTCATGAAAGTGCGGAGTCAGTAAATCCAATACCGTTAATCGAATTAACGCACCTACATGATGGATATGCTTAATCTCCACTTCTAGCATGGAACCGCCTGAGTTTTCTTTGTTTACCCTCCATTCATGTGGCCGCACATACCCTATTACACTCGTATTCTGAGTTATAGATAGTGGATACTCAAACTTCCCATAACGCCATATCCCTTGTTCAACAATACCAGTAAACTTACTCACTTCACCAATAAACTCTGTCACAAAAGGCGTTTTGGGTTGATGGTAAAGCTCAGCGGCATCGCCTAACTGCTCAATCTGCCCATGATTCATCACCACTATTTGATCCGATATTTCTAAGGCTTCTTCTTGATCATGCGTCACCAATAAACTGGTAATATTTAGTTCATGATGAATATCCCTTAGCCATAGTCTAAGCTCTTTCCTCACCTTAGCATCAAGTGCACCAAAAGGCTCATCTAACAATAAAATACTAGGCTTTACAGCTAAGGAACGTGCCAAGGCAACACGTTGGCGTTGTCCTCCAGATAACTGATGAGGAAAAGCTTTAGCCAAATGGGGCAACTGGATAAGGCGTAATAAATCCATCACACGTTGATGAATTTCGTCTTTGGAAGGTCGAATAGCTTTGGGTAATACGGTTAATCCAAACGCCACATTATCAAAGACTGACATATGCCTAAACAAGGCATAGCTTTGGAACATAAAACCGATTTTTCTATCTTGTACTTTTTTATCGGTGACATCTTTACCGTTAAGAACTACTTGTCCTGAATCAGCAAACTCTAAGCCAGCAATGATGCGTAGAAGAGTGGTTTTACCGCATCCTGACGGTCCTAATAAAGACACTAACGAGCCTGTCTGCACCGTAAGGCTAATATTCTTTAAGGCATGAAAATTGCCAAAGTATTTTTCTATATGATTAACGTGTATGCTCATTCGATTTCTTCTACTCGATGTAAACTTAACCTATTTTTTCGCTCTTGGAGATAGTTCAATAGATGCTGCAAAATTAATGTCAATAAAGCTAAAAAGGCTAATAAACTAGCAGCAGCAAATGCCCCCACAAAGTTATATTCGTTATAAAGTATTTCTACTTGCAATGGGACGGTATTAGTTAAGCCACGAATATGACCAGAAACAATGCTAACCGCACCAAACTCACCCATTGCTCTTGCATTAGTCAAAATTAATCCATATAACAATGCCCATTTAATGTTTGGTAAGGTAATTCGCCAAAATAGTTGCCACGCCGAAGCACCTAGAATGAGTGCGGCTTGTTCTTCCTGATCACCTTGACTTTGCATCAATGGAATAATTTCTCTTGCTACAAATGGAAAGGTCACAAACAAGGTTGCCAACACAATTCCAGGCACCGCAAAAATTACCTGCATACCATGTGCTTCTAACCAACCTCCCATCACACTATTTGCACCAAATAACAATACAAACATCAAACCAGCCACAACTGGTGAAACAGCAAATGGCAAATCTAATAAGGTGGTAAATAATTGCTTGCCTCTAAAGTCATAGCGTGTAATTAACCATGCCATAGCGATACCAATTACCGCATTAAGAGGGACAACTATAGCGGCGGTCAATAAGGTTAATTTAATGGCAGCTAAAGCATCTGGCTCAGTCAACGCAGTAATATAATAAAGCCCAACCTGAACGAAAAGCCTCAGCAAAAATGGAAATAAGTGGCACAATCAACATAAGTGTTAAAAATACCAACACTACACTAATCAAGATATATCTGATCCAGATGGGTTCTTGATTACTGATACTGCTCTTATGACTACTCATACTTTTGCTCCTAATCGTCGGCTAAAAAACCATTGCGCCACATTAAAAACAAATAAAATAACAAATGAAATGAGTAACATAAATAAGGCTACGGCGGAAGCCCCTTGAGTATCAAACATTTCTAACTTAGCCGTAATAATAACTGGAAGAATTTCTGAGACGTTTGGTATATTACCAGCAATAAAAATTACCGAACCATACTCTCCCGTCGCACGAGCAAATGCCATACCTGCCCCCATAATTAAGGCAGGTAATAACTCAGGCAAAATGATTCGATAAAAAATTGTCCATGAATTAGCACCTAATGTAGCACCCGCCTCTTCCAACTCCACAGACAAATCCTCTAACACAGGTTGGACAGTACGGACAATAAAAGGCAAGCTCACTACCACTAAAGCAATCCATATGCCTATTGGCGTAAACGCTATTTTAAAATTAAACCATTGTCCTATCCAACCGTTTGGTGAATACAAGGTAGCTAATGCAATACCAGTCACTGCTGTGGGCAATGCAAACGGTAAGTCTACAATCGCATTGATTAAACTCTTGAAAGGAAAATGGTAGCGTACAATTACCCATGCAATCATTGTGCCAAAAATGCAATTGGTCAGAACAGCAAACAGCGACATTTTTAAGGTTAAACTAATGGCTGAAATAACTTGTTCTTGTAAGATGGTCTGCCAAAACTTATCCCACCCAATGCCAACGGTACTATAAACCAACATGGCAAATGGGAGAAATACCAATAGAGATAAGCTTAAAAGGCTAATGCCAAAGCTCAAACCGAACCCTGGCAAAATTGTTTTAGATCTTAAAAACACTGTTTTATTCTTTTTATACTTAAGGTTTTTGAATTTGGTCAAATACACCACCATCTGCAAAATAAGTTTTCATGATCTCTGGCCAAGTGCCAAACACATCATTTGCTCTAAACGTGTCTATATGAGGGAAACGATCTTTATACTTCGCAAGGATAGTAGGATTACTTGGACGTAAATATAATGTGGCAGCTAACTCTTGTGCTGGCTCACTCCAAAGATACGCTAAATAGTCTTTGGCAACTTCAGCTGATCCTTTTTTAGCGACAACAGTATCAACAATCGCCACCGGATTTTCAGCTTTAATCGAGTATTTTGGATAAACCAATTCAAACTCATCTTTACCAAATTCACGTGCGGCCATATTTGCTTCGTTTTCAAACGTAATTAAAGCATCACCAATTTGACGTTTCACAAACGTTGTTGTTGCTGCACGCCCACCATTATCTAGGACAGGGACATTCTTAAATAAGCCTTTGACTAAAGCTTTGGCTTTTTCATGGTCATTATTATTGGCTTTGAGTGCTGCACCATACGCAGCCAAAAAGGTATAACGCCCATTTCCTGTTGTTTTAGGATTAGCAATAACAACTTGGATACCCTCTTTTGTTAAGTCTTCCCAATCTTTAATATGCTTTGGATTACCTTTACGTACCAAAAATACTGTTGTGCTTGTAAATGGCACGGCATGATCAGGAAACTCTTTATCCCAACCTGCTTGAATAAGACCTTTACTCTCCAAGAGTTCTACGTCAGAACTCTGATTCATCGTAACCACATCCGCCTGTAAACCATTAGCAACACTAAGTGCTTGTTTGCTAGAGCCACCATGCGATTGTTGGATTTTTAGTGTTGCACCTTGATGTGTTTGTTCATAATGTTTTAAGAATAAAGGATTGTATTCTTTATAAAAATCACGCATCACATCATAGGAGACATTTAAAAACTCTTTATTGTCTTGTGCAGTAGCAAATGATGTTGATACAGCGATACTTAGAATCGCTACAGATAATTTTGTGATAAGTTTCATTTGTGATGATTCCCAAAATGTTCGTGATACGTTACTATACAAAGAATTTTGGTTTTTCCGAACGAATGTTTTTTTCTATCTATATTCCATTTTTTTATAAGTAAAAGGTTTTTATCTAGATTTTTAGTAATAAAGTTTACATTATCTTGTGTCATATCTATTAGCCTTTGCTATCCATACCCCTCAGCCTGCGTGGGTAGAGCAAGATGCCCAATTTGCTGTAGAAGGTAGTGTTTTTATGGCAGGGGCTATTCAATGGTTACGTGATAATCTAGGCTTTATCCAACATAGCCACGAAGTGGAAGCACTAGCACCTACCGTAACAGATAGCCACTAAGTAAACCGTAAAAATTCATCTAAAATTTAATAGAATAGTCACAATATTCCATTAATATTAATTTTCCACCTATATAATTAATTGGAACTTAGCATGTTAAATTGTACGCTTGATTTAAGCCAACGTAATAAGTTTTCAACGTTGAAGTGTCCGGGAATTGGGGAGTTTGAGGTTTTTTCTGGTGATAAGCAATTTAGGAATAGAATAGAATAGAATGCGCCCATATTCCAAGAGCAACTATTCCACCCGGAACTTATTGGATTGTGGATAGACCTAAGGGTGGCATTAAATCAAAAACCTTAACTTTTGTGCAGGACATATATTCAGGAAATAATCATGAAATATGGTTTGCTCTTTATCGAATTGATGAGCAAATAGATGATTACACCATCTACAATAGGGTTAAACGTGGCAATTTCCGTTTACATCCATCAGCATCGGGTGGTACTTCTTGGGGATGCATTACATTTAGGCACTTAACTCAATTTATGCTTTTTAGGAATGCGTTACTCGCCATTGAAAAGAAAATTACTATCCCCAATGCCAATATTCCAGCTTATGGGACAGTTACTGTTTTTAGTCGTACTAGCTTGAGAAAATGCGATGAAGAAAGTCACTAGATATTTATTAAAATTTTTGATATTTTTTGTGGGCTTCCATATCATCTATTTCTCTATTGTTTACATTGTCCACTTCATCATACTTGACAAACGAACAAGGGCTGAGCTAAATTGA
>NZ_AYSV01000136.1 GCF_000506865.1 Pelistega indica | reverse complement strand
CGATTAAATGTAATCAGTCGATACGCCCATAATTTTGCATGCTTGTCGACACATTTTTTAATTGCTCTGCTAAATTAAGCAGTCCTGCTTTATGTTTAATCACATTATTGGTAGTATGTAACATGAGAGTTTCCTTTTGTTTGTTTAAAAGATTCGCACCTCTTATTCAAACGGGAAACTCTCTTTTTTGCAACTCATTTGTCAGATTTGGTCTGAACTTCTACAAATAATCAATTATTTTTTCGTTTTTGCAATTGCTTCTTCAAGCTCTTTTAATTTGCTATCTAATTGAGCTAATTGCTTAGTTTTTTCAGTCCTCTGGTAAGTCTTTTTTGGCCTTCTACTTGAGCACGTTTCTTAAAGGCTTCTAATTGACGGATTGGTAATAATTGATCATTTGATGAAGGTTTGAATTTAGTCCAACCTAATTTTTTCAATGTTTCTAGCTCTTCTGGTTTATCGCCATAAGTATCAAAAAACACTTTAATTTTTTGTTTTGTCTCTGCATCTAATGTTGTACGCCATACAATTGGGTCACCAGGAATTAATGGAGAGCGCCAGATTTCTTTCAATAAGGCAGCCTTTTCTGGTTGCGTTTGTTTTAAACGATCCATACCTTCAGTATTAAAAGTACCTGCATCCACTTGTTTATTAGCGACTGATAACGCATTGACTTCATGGCTACCATTTACTACTCGTTTAAATGCACTTACAGGATCAACTTTATTCTTAGCAAATACATAGTAACCGGGTACTAAGAAACCAGAAGTAGAGTTCGGATCACCATTCGCAAAATTTAAGTTTTTAGCATTTTTTAATAGGTCATCTACATTATTTAATGGGCTATCTTTATGAGCAACAATCAAACTCCAATAGCCTGGAGAACCATCTGATGCTACCGTTTGATAAATCACTTCACCATTAGCACGATCAACCGCTTCAATCGCTGATTTATTACCATACCAAGCAATATCAACCTTATCAAAACGCATCCCTTGAATAATGCCTGCATAGTCAGGAGCAAAGAATGCTTTAACGTTATAACCTGTTTTTTTAGACATATCCGCCAAGAACGGATCCCATAATTGTCGTAAGTTTTGTGCTGATTCAGTAGAAATAATACCAAAATTCAAATCTTTTGCTTGCACAGTTGTTTGTGCAAAAAGTGTAGCTGCTGTTAAGCTGACTGTACATAATAACGATTTAAACATTATTGCTGTTCCTTATAAAACAAAATTAAGCCAATTTAAATTGTGGCGATTGATGGTGGATAGAACTAGAGGGTGAGTCCTCTGCAGAAATCTCTTCTGAAGATGATCCAAATAACAAAGCTGTCCCTGCTTCGGCCCCATATAATTTGATGAGGAAATCATTGCTTAATTGTTGACTAGAGCCTTGGAAAATAATTTCACCATTTTTAAGTGCTATAGCTTCAGGGCAATATTTAACGGCATAATCAACTTGGTGTAATGTCACAATGACAGTCTTTCCGTCTTCTTTATTAATTGACTCCAATGTGGACATAACGCGGCGTGCTGATTCAGGATCTAGTGACGCAATTGGCTCATCGGACTAAAATAATATCTGCCTCTTGGCAAAGTGCTCTAGCAATAGCTACTCGTTGTTGCTGTCCACCTGATAGCGTAGACGCTCGGCTATAAGCAAATTCAAGTAACCCTACTCTTTCCAAAGCACGTAAGGCTAATTGCTTTTCTTCTTTAGTAAAAATACCTAACGTTCCACGCCAACGAGGCATACGCCCTAATCGACCAATTAATACATTTTTAAGTACTGATAATCGTCCAACTAAATTAAATTGTTGAAAAATATAGCCAACATTTGCACGTAGCCGACGTACATTACTATCCAAACGACCGTTTTCTTGAACGATTTGGTCTAATAAACGAATTGTTCCACCTTGCTTATCATTTGCTGTCGCTAGACCAACCATATGACGCATCAAGGTAGACTTACCTGATCCAGATGCGCCAATTAACGCTGTCATCGTTCCTTTAGCAATTGTGGTATTTATATTCTTAAGCACATGCTTTTTGCCAAAATGCTTATTTAAGCCTTTTACTAAAATAGCATTACTCATTATTCACCCTTTTAACTCTCAAAGAATTTTTAAAAATTTCTTGCATTGAGAGCATCCTAATGGGCAAATAAGACAGTACTGTGAATTTTTTTTGACAATATTGAAATATTTCTATGCTTACGTTAGACAAGTTCCCTTTTTCTTCACGCTATATTTGTAACAAAATCTGAAAAGCATTATGAATTCAAGGTGATAGTCCGTACCTAAGCTTAAATAACTTGTATAACTAATAGGCTTTTTATAGACAAGTTAATGTTCTTTGAATTTGTAAAAATTCACGTTATTACCACTAAAACAACACTTAATGTTCACAGCGACACATAATAGCTTGTGTTAGATCCTCTTTTTCTATCGAGGAATGACCTGCCATATCAGCAATGGTGCGAGCTACTTTTAATACTCGCTGATTTACCCTTGCCGACCAAGAAAACTTATTCATAGCTTGAGTCAAAAGATGTTGACTAGCCTTATCTAACCGACAAAACTCCTCTATCTGTGCATTGCTTAAATAAGCGTTTAATCCTCCTTGACGCTGATATTGCCTTTCTCTACAGTCGACAACTCGCTCTCTAACCCTTGCCGAAGTTTCTGCGGTTTCCGCTGTCAACCAATCCTTCTTAATCGCTTGAACCTGTAGATGAATATCAATTCTCTCTAGCAAAGGACCTGATAATTTACTTTGATAACGTTCGACCTTTTCAGGTGTACATCGACATAATTTAGTTGCATGCCCTAAGTACCCACAAGGGCATGGGTTATAAGCCGCCACTAATTGAAAACGTGCAGGATAACTTTGTGAACGTTTTGCTCTAGAAATATGAATTTCTCCCGTATCTAAGGGCTCTCGCAATGCTTCCAAGGCTTTTCTATCAAACTCAGGTAATTCATCCAAAAATAAGACTCCATGATTCGCTAAACTAATTTCACCTGGTAATGCCGCTGCACCTCCCCCAACCAAAGCTACCATTGAACAAGAGTGATGTGGGGCACGGAAAGGTGGTAATTGCGGATCTGGTGGCTCTAATGAATGCACCAAACTATAAATAGCGATTAAATCCAATTGTTGTGCCATCGTTAAACTTGGTAATAACGTAGGTAGCCTATGTGCAAGCATGCTCTTACCGACACCTGGAGAACCCGATAGAATTAATCCATGCCCTCCACTGGCAGCAATCTCTAACACATGACAAGCATAGGGTTGCCCACGTATATCTGATAAACAGAGTGGCTTATCCTGATACCTAGGCTCTGGCTGCTGATAATAGCTTTTATCCAACTCCAAACGACCAGAAAGATAATCAGCCACGTCATTAAGTGTTTTGGCACCAATAACCGTTAATCCTTCTACTCTAGCTGCAATTTTGGCATCCTCTTCGGGCAATATTAAAATCGCTTTCGGATTTTGTTTATAAATTGATAAAGCAATAATTAAGGGGGCTTGAATAGAAATTAATGCGCCAGTTAATGATAACTCTGCCATAAAATACATATTTTCTAAATTTGCCTGTTGCTGTTCAGAGAGAACCACTTGTCCTGTCGCCATCAATACACCGATCGCTATCGGCAAATCAAATCGCCCTGATTCCTTAGGTAAGGCTGTCGGTGATAAATTCACCGTAAACCTACCTGGTGGAAAATCCCATCCTCCCGAGTCAATTGCCGATCGTACCCGCTCTTTACTCTCCCTCACCCCTGTATCAGGCAAACCGACAATGGTGAAGTTAGGTAACCCAGCCGATAGATGAACCTCTACACATACTATTGGCGCCTGCATCCCTGACAATGCACAACTATATAAAACCGCTAAACTCATTCCCCCTCCTTTTTCAGCACAGTATGCCTACAAAGCAGAGAAAAAAAAAAGAGAGGGGGGATAAGAATATCCACCCTCTTTTTCTTTAAGCTTAAAATTGGGTAGCCACCCCCTAAATTAATACAGCTCAAATGTAGAAATTTCCTTTAAAATTTAATTGATAATTAGGAGTTTTACAATGAGCAAACGTAAGCGTGAAGAGCAGATCATTGCTTTATTAAAGCGAGCAGAGGCCGGCGAGCCTATCGCTGAACTATGTCGCCAAGAAGGTATTGCTGTTTCCACCTTTTACAAGTGGCGTTCCAAGTATGATGGCCTTGAGGCTCGGAGCTGAAGCGCCTTAGGCAGATTGAGCAAGAGCACGAGCGGCTTAAGAAGATGTACGCTGAATTGAGTTTGATGGCCCGAATGCAGGAGGAGATTATAAAAAAGCTCTAGTGCCTGTAGAAACACGTAAGGCTTGGGCTCGTGACCTACAGGCAAGGCATCAAGTGAGTATCGTTAAAAGCTGCCAAGCAGTCGGTATTAGCCGCACGGCTTATTACTACCGTAAACGCCAAGTTGACGATAGTTTCGTTGAAGAGGTCTTGCTTAGGCTCACCGAACGTCATCCTCGCTGGGGCTTTGTGAAGTGTTTTGACCGCTTACGCGCCTTAGGTCATACATGGAATCATAAACGCGTACAACGCGTCTATCATCAGCTTCGATTACAGCTACGAAGCAAACGCAAACAGCGTTTACCGGCAAGGCATCCGATGCCATTGACGCAACCGGTCATGGCACGAAGCAGTTGGTCAATTGATTTTATGTCGGATGGTCTGGACGGCTGA
>NZ_AYSV01000135.1 GCF_000506865.1 Pelistega indica | reverse complement strand
AGTCGTAACGTAGGCTCAGCGTGCATACGAATGACAATGTCTTGCCACGCATACTCAGCTAGTGGCAACAACTTAAACATGGCATGAAAGGCGGTATGGCATATCGCTACGTCGGTTTTACAATACTGCCCATAGGCAGCTAAGTCTGCTTCTGTAAAGTCGGCTAGACGCTTACCTAATGCCATCACTACTTCATTGCCTTTATCTGGCACAGCTATGCCTTGCTCTTGTAAGTACGTCGCTAACTTCGATAATGACGCGCCTAGCTTTTGGTCTATCCCTAAGCTTCTTGCCATAGACATCGTACAAAAGACTTTAGATGGCTTAAAGAAAGGGAAGTGATGCGTGATGATGGAATAGTCAAACAGGGTGTTATGGCACACTAAGACATAATTATTGCCACTGTCGGCGATGTCTTGTAGCATCGCTTTGGCATACTGTTTACCCTCGAACCACCCAACAGGGTTGTCATCTATCTTAATGCCCATGCCAATCACCTCAAACTGAGGCGACTGGATATATTCTTGGGTGGTCATTTTTGATCAATGAGTAGTCTCTGTCGTAATAGGTCTCAAAATCTAATACGACAATTTTCGGATTGTTGATAGGGGTCATTTCTTATCCAACATATCAATGGCTTGCTCAAGCATGACAATCATTTCCCACGCTTCAGCGGTTGTTAATACAGTACCTGCAGCTTCTGCGGTATCCCCACGAGCAATACTTATATCAATCAAGTGGCTATGTTGGGGGCTAGGCATAATACGTACAGTATCCTTAGTCAATCCATCAATAATGGGGGTACCCATACGATAGGAAGTATGTAATATGTGTCTGTCCATAGTTATAGGTTTCTGTTCAAAAAGCGTGCGTAATTCAGCAGGCAAAGACCACCAGTCTGGTAGGTCAATGCCATAGTTACTAAATTTGTCTCTGAGTTCTAAATACGCACTAGCATAGTTAGTGGATATTGCCATTGCCGCCACCAGGAGTTACGATTTTTGGAGTATTCATAAAAGCAACTGCTTTCGCTGCTTGTTTATAACGAAGTTTGAAAAACTCCATAAACACTGAGTGGGCAGCATTATTGTCCATGCGCATCTCTAGTAGGGAAGAGTAGGTTTTGAAAATCGAACCTAACTGTGTTTTGGCATTGAAGACGGTATTCTCGCATTCCTCTAGAATTTCATCATCAGTTGGTATTTTGTGTGATATCTCACGACGACGGTTATTAAAACATGCGACACCAGCAAGGTCGGTCGCCATCGCTATAGCCCCAAAGAATGTTAAGAATTCATTTATTACCATAATATCTATAAGGTATTTAGCATCATTCTTATCGTCTGCAAGCATGGCAGATAGTTCGCCAGTCTCAGCCTGGAGCTTATCTAATATAGGCGCAATAGTGGTTGTATTTATCTCACCATCCATAGCTGTTGCAGATAAATCTTTAATGGTGGTTTCTATTAATTTCTCAAATGCATCTGAAAATTTACTCATAGTTAATAAGTCCTTATTAATTATTGGTTGTTTGTTAATTGTTGTTTAGCCAAAGTGGCTTTTAGTGTGGCTACGGTTTGCTCGAACAGTGCTACGGATTCTTTTAGCTCCGCAACTTTACGTTCTAATTCATCAAGCTCTTCTTGTGTAGGATTAATGATCATAATGGTTAATTTAAAAGGGTTGATATTTGTAACGTCACATGCTTCTTACCGTCACTGCTAATTAGATGTACCGTAGTGGCTGAGTTTAGCGCGGCAAATGTTGCAATTCTTGTGCGTTCTGCTATCGCCAAATTCAGCATTTCGCTAACGGAGTTCACGGTCGTTTTGTACCTCATCCCCATCTACTTCTCCTATATATGATATGGTTGATACTCTTCGCTCGACACGTTTGATACCGCACGCATCTAGCGCCCATTTTGGTGGCTTACGCACTTGATTACCAATCTCTTTAACGTAGGACTCTGTGACCCCATAACGGTCAACTAGTGTTTTAATCCCTTCAGTCGCCACCCATTTGGCAACCTTGGCTCGCACTTGTCGTTCGTTCAAAACGCTCATTTTCTACCTCGATTAAATTTGATACTGGTTACTCGTAAGTTACTTCTAGCATTAGTGCCACCTTTACTTAACGGCACAATGTGGTCTACATCTTTCCCACGAAGTGCTGCCTTACCTAGCTCTTTCTCCATTTTGCGTCGAGCCAGCACACGATTTGAGCGTGCTTTACGTTGCGCAGGAGATGAGTGGTCCCGCAAATATTCTTTTCTTATAGTCTCTATCCTCTGGTCGTTGGGGCATGATATGTTCCATTTAAAACGGCAGCTACTTCATCAGCAAACCACCTTGTTGTGTTAACCCCCAAATGAATAGGGGGAGGGAATTTACCTAAGCTAATCCATCGGTAAATTGTTGAACGTGCAACTTTAAAGAGGGTGCACACCTCATAGACGGTTAAAAGTTCTCTCATTTTAAGTCCTTTTTAAGATATCCTATAAGGATATGGTTACGTGTGATGTTTATCAGTTAAATAAAATCCTACACAATGCATAGATTATTGTCAATAGGATTTTATTAAAATCCAACCTATGTAGTTTGTAGGATTACAACAAATTGTCTTGTAGTAACTTGTCGACTTCGTCGCAAAAATAGCACTGGCGCCTGTATGCTAACTGCCCAGTTGTAAGTGTAGTAGTAAGCCCACAAGCACAGAGGCACGTCCACAAGCCACCAAGGTCTTTATCGATAATGGTTAGCTTACCTACAACTTCCCCGATGAAATATTTAGTGTCCCTTGTCCTTCGATTGCCAGACTTCGCACATGTCATACACTTAGTGGTACGACCAGCTTTTACGTAGGATGCTCTAGCGTCGCGATGCTTGCCACAAGTGCAGCGCCAGCGCCACACATTGCCACCCAGATATTCCTCAGCGGTTAAGTCCCCAAATCGTTGACCTGTTAGGTCATCGACATCCCGACGAATCTTACTCATCACGCTTTGCTAGCTCGGCGCGCAGTACGTCTAGCTCTTCTTTCATAGCTGCCATTGATGCTTTCATATCGTTAAGTACTTGAGCGGCAGAAAAACTCATATCCCTAAACGATTCTTTGGAAGTCTTGTCGTTAAGCGCAATAACACGCTCAACATCCTCTCCATCTAGCAATAACATGGTGCTACGACCAAATTCTAGCTCGCCAATAATACTTATCTGCAAATCAGCTTCTAGCTTTTTGATGTCGGTCGACTTGTACCGTGTACCTAATCGCTGATTAAGCATGTTAAGGGTATAAAATCGCATTCTAGGCTTTGGTTTCCAGTCAGGTAGGCGTTCGCTCTCTGACAATTTTAAGCGTCCGTATTGGTACGTTGGCATAAGCCCTCCTAAAGGTTAGTTAACAACAAATTATATATCACATCAATGGTAGCCTACAATACAGATTGTAGCTTTACGTAAAATCTAATCAATAGCTAAGGCGATAGCTGTAGCTTCTGCGTGATGTATAGCTAATTCATAGACGGCTTGGTACATCTCACTAAACCGTTGTGCTCTAGCCTCATCCGTATCGTAATATGCGAACGACAAATGACTGCATGCGTATAGCGTTGCAATAATACCCAATGCTCCGCCAGTGACAATGTCATTACTGTAGTTCTCAGTATTTCGCCATTGCCACTTAAGCTCTGCTGGCATAGGCTCCAGATAAGGGTAACCATCTGGCGTGCGTCGCACCTTTAACAGTCGGGTAGGGGGGTGTTCCCCCTCATAAATGTCAAGGTCTACATATCGCCAAATGACGCTTAAAGCATAGCGTGCCATCTCATCAATGAGGTCTTCCTCGACCTCGTAGCCGTTGTCATCTAGTATTAGGGTTGGTCTTTCTATCTGCATCATAATACCTCCTTTAAGGTATCATTAATTGTTCACGTTTCCACTCCATAGCGGCATCCTCAGCAGCAGCTCTGCGGTTCTCTGCCCACTCCCAAATGTAATCGGACATGTCGTAGTCGCTCAGCTCCCGCTTCTCGTGGATATAATCTAAGCATGATGCTACATCGTCATCTGTCACTCTTTCCAGTCCGTCCATACTGCTTACTCTATAATGCATCCCTCGTAAGGATTCACCTGGTGGGTACCAATGTGTGTCTAGGTGCGTTATATATTTGCGCAGTTTGTCCGCATTGGTCTCGCCTAGGGCGATTACAATCTGCTTATCGTTAACAATAGCCTTTAACAATCGCTTTAAGTTGTATAGTTCATCCATTTGTTTGCTCCGTGTTGGCTGGTACTTCTTCAATCTCGTTTACATCCGCTTCTAGCTCTCCATAGATAAAAAAGTCTGGATTGGTTTTACTCTCCGCCACTAATTTATCCATGGCTAGCTGTTTAGCTTCTTGCTCATTGCTGGCATATACAGACGTTACTTTTTCTGCATGCCATACCAACGTGATACTCACGTCGTACTGCTTTCTATTACTCATTGCTATACTCCTAGTAATGTGATACGTACTGGCTGTTGGCGACAAAGTCGCTATGCTCGTCGTAATAATCATTCTCCATTCCGTCAACCGCTGCATATAGTGCATCGGTGTCGCTCAGTGTGTTGACTAATTCTTGCTCAGTGATATACCCATCATGTGCTTGGTAGATGAGCTCCCATAGCACATCCTCGCCGTAGTAGGTAATAGCATCCGATATAACGTTCTCATCAAGCTGCTTAAATGCCACACTTAACCCTAGCTCTCCAATCTCCTCATGTAAGACTTCAGCTTGGGTATATACGTAGTCCGCATACCCATCCTCATAGCCGTAGGTGTTTGCCCCTACGGTGTCACTCCATCGCCATGATTGCGTGGGGTCACCTGTGACACCATACGTAGGACGCTCTGGTATTTCAGCTAGGTCTATCTCTGCGATAGTCTCTATAAGTGGCGTAGTCGTAGTCTTTAAGGCTCCGTTAGTCTCAAGGTGCAATGGGGCACTCCATGCGTACGTGTTACTCATCCAGCGTCCACCCCATCGTACGCCTTGCTCCTCGTTAATAGTTACCATCTGACCTGAGGCGTCCAAAAAGGTAAATCGATTGTTGCCAATGAACTTGCCCAGCATCTCTTGGAATTGGTAGGTGAAGAGGATGCGTCGGTCGTGTTCCAGCATCGGTCGTAAGTAGTCACGGATAAAGTGCCACGTGTCTGATTTGGTGGTGTCCATCGCATTGCCAGTTGCTAGCACGCCGTTGTGCATCATCCACAGCGCACCGTCTTTGTGGTCTTCTCCGAACACCTCATATGGATGGGTGTTCTCATTATTAATGTCGCCATGGGTGCGCCAACGCAAGTGGATGGCACACTCGCGCCCATCGGCATGGTCTCTAAATAGCTTAATAAAATCTTCGGCACACGTAGGCACGACTTTATGGACTTGTAAGCGTCCGTCCTCGACGTACATGACCCCAGCGCCGTCTGGGTTGTATGAATAAAAATCCTCCAGCCAATGGTCTGGTATGGATGGGGCAGTGGCTAATTGTGTAATTAATAAACACATAATTTTAATCCTTTCATTTGTTAAATGGTCTATTTATAGTGTGATACTGCCTTACGCAGCTACACGGTCAGGGGCAAAGCGTCCGTAGATTACTCGAGGAGCTTTCGCTCGTTTCTCTTTCTTCTTAGGTGTCTCATCACTAGCGGTGTTTGCACTGCTCACTTTGGTTGGTTTGTGTGCGGTAGTGGTAGCGTCGCCTGCATCACGCTCTACGATGTAAGGGCGTAGGTAACGTGTGAACTTCTCTTGTTTGACATCATTAACCCATGCCAAAAAGTCCTCAACCGTTAGCTGTTGCCAACTTGATTGCTTGGCGTAGAAATATAGGGCGTTTACGAACTCTAACGTTGCCATCACCGTGCTGAATTTGGTTGTTCCCCTGAAGAGTCGGAACTCAATAGTATCAGCGTTCTCAAAGTTCAACGCTTTGTAACGGTCCCCAGCATAAAGAAACGTACCTATAACCGCTTTTTGTTTGATGTACTGCGTAAAGGTCATATTGTGCGTTACTGACTGA
>NZ_AYSV01000134.1 GCF_000506865.1 Pelistega indica | reverse complement strand
ACTATTACTGGTAAAGTAAAAAGGTGGTTTAACTGATTATTGACTTAACGGTATCCGTGCTTTCTTACCAGGTTCTTTGGTTGACGTACGTCCAGTAAAAGACACAACACCATACGAAGGTAAAACAATGGAATTTAAAGTTATTAAGCTTGATCGTAAGCGTAATAACGTTGTTTTATCTCGTCGTTCAGTGCTTGAAGACAATATGGGTGAAGAGCGTCAAAAACTTCTAGACAATCTTCAAGAAGGTTCTGTGGTTACTGGTGTGGTTAAAAATATCACTGACTACGGTGCATTCGTTGATTTAGGTGGTATTGATGGTCTATTACATATCACTGATATGGCATGGCGTCGTGTTCGTCACCCATCAGAAGTATTAACAGTGGGTCAAGAAGTTGAAGCTAAAGTTCTTAAGTTTGATCAAGACAAGAACCGTGTTTCTTTAGGCGTTAAACAATTAGGCGAAGATCCATGGGTTGGTTTAGCTCGTCGCTACCCAGAAGGTACTCGTTTATTCGGTAAAGTAACTAACTTAACTGACTACGGTGCATTCGTTGAAGTTGAAACAGGTATCGAAGGTTTAGTTCACGTTTCTGAAATGGATTGGACAAACAAAAACGTTGATCCTCGTAAAGTTGTTAGCCTAGGTGAAGAAGTTGAAGTTTCTGTATTAGAAATTGATGAAGAACGTCGTCGTATTTCTTTAGGTATGAAACAAACTCGTGCTAATCCTTGGGAAGAGTTTGCTAATAACTACAAAAAAGGCGACAAAATTAAAGGCGCCATCAAATCAATTACTGACTTTGGTGTATTTATCGGCTTAGATGGTGGTATTGATGGTCTAGTTCACCTATCTGACTTATCTTGGAATGAGCCAGGTGAAGAAGTAGTTCGCAACTACAAAAAAGGCGATGAAATTGAGGCTGTTGTATTAGATATTAATACTGAAAAAGAACGTATCTCTTTAGGTGTTAAACAACTAGAAGGTGATCCATTCACTAACTATGCAGCGGCAAACGACAAAGGTGCTTTAGTATCTGGTGTGGTTAAATCGGTTGAACCTAAAGGCGCTGTTGTTACATTAGACGTTGATGTTGATGGTTACTTACGCGCTTCTGAAATCTCTTCAGGTCGTGTTGAGGATGCTACAACAGTTCTTAAAGAGGGCGATAAAGTAGAAGCGATGATTTTAAACATCGATCGTAAAGCGCGCTCTATTCAATTATCTGTTAAAGCTCGTGATAATGCTGAAACAGCAGATAAATTAGAAAGCCTAAATGATGCAGCAGCATCTTCTGGTACAACTAATTTAGGTGCTTTATTAAAAGCAAAATTAGATCAAGCTAAAGACGAATAATTGTGACAAAATCAGAGCTTATTGAGGCCCTAGCAGCGAGTTATCCACAACTCGCTGTGCGCGATATGGACTTAGCCGTCAAAACAATGTTAGATGCGATGACTGACTCATTAAGTCAGGGACAGCGTATTGAAATTAGAGGTTTTGGTAGCTTTTCTTTATCGCAACGTGCCCCACGTGTAGGACGTAACCCTAAAACTGGTGAGCAAGTGGAAGTACCTGGAAAACGTGTACCTCACTTCAAAGCAGGTAAGGAGTTACGAGAAAGAGTGGATTTTGTATTTAAGAGCAAGGGATAATCTTAATGGATTTTATCGCTTAGGACTATCTTTGAACTGTCTTTAATACCAAACCCGGATATTGATGAATATTCGGGTTTTTTCATGTCTGTTGTATTTCCTAGGCTAGTATGTGGAAATTTAGCAGTCTAAAGATTTCAGAGAAAGCCATCATCATTTAATGCAGTAAAAATATTATCGGTAGATAGGCTATCAGCATAACCTCACCCACTAATAAATCACCGGAAGGGGTGGTCACTCTTTATTTGCCTACGTTTTTTGACATTGCACTAATGATATATTTGTTAAAATCTTATACAATAAAATAATTCTTAAAAAGAGGATTTTGTATGCGCTACATTATTTGGGCTCTACGTTTAGTTGTTTTTATACTTATCGTTTTATTTGCGACCAAAAATACGCAAACTGTCGTCGTGAGTTTTTATGGTGGTTGGGCAATTGATATTCCCCTAATCTTAGTAATTTTAGGTAGTTTTATTTTAGGTGCACTTTATATGTATCTACTTTCTTTACCTACCCGTTTTACTCGTAGTCGAGAAATCAGTCGTCTAAAAGGTGAAGTACAAGATTTACAAACTAATTTGCAAAATGTTCAGCATGTAAGTCAATCAAATACGGCGGTCACAGCAGTCGTGCCTCCAGATGGTTTTGTAGCTAATCGCTAAGCGATTGAGGTGATATTTTGGATTTTGAAAATTGGTGGTTAATTATTGTTCCTATCGTTTTTGGATTGGGATGGTTTTCGTCGCGTTATGATTTACGTCAGATGGTTAGTGAGTCTAAACATTTGCCTAATTCATATTTCAAAGGATTGAATTTCTTATTAAATGAGGATCATGATAAGGCAATTGATGCTTTTGTTGAGGTAGCCAAATTAGATACGGAAACTACTGAATTGCACTTTGCCTTGGGGAGTTTGTTTCGACGTAGAGGGGAAATTGATAGGGCAATTCGTGTTCATCAAAGTCTCTTAAATCGTGCTGATCTGCCTGCCAAAGATCAAGAGCAAGCTCGTTTTGAATTGGCGCAAGATTATTTGAAAGCAGGCATGTTTGATCGTGCCGAAGTAGCATTTAAAAGTATTTCTGACGGGCCTCATGTGTTAGCGGCAACGCGATCATTAATTAGGATTTATGAAGCAGCACATGACTGGCCTAAGGCAATTGAAACAGTCAAACAATTACAGGGGCTATTGGCAGAGCCCATACCTCAAGTAGTACATTATTATTGTGAGTTAGCTGAGCAAGCTTTGTCTAGCAAATCTCCTAAAATAGAAGTGGCACAAAGTGAGATTGAGCAAGCGGAAAATGCTTTGGTTCAGTTAGAAAAAGAAGCGAGTTTCCACTCTACAGCTACTAGAGCAAGGATTATCATGTTGCAGGCAAAGTTGGCTACACTTGCAGGTAATCTCTCAGAGGCTAGGGCCCAATTAGAGACTATTCTTACTTTAGCACCTGAATATGCAGGATTAATAGCTCAATCCTTATTGGATAATTATGCTCAATCTAATGAAATTAAGCAGGCGATTGATTTACTACAAAAACATTATCGTCAATATCCTTCCCTTGACTTGTTTAATGTGGTGTTTAAGGCATTAAGAAATCATGTAGGTGCTACACCAGCATGGGATTTTGCTCGTGAATCGTTGTTATTATCACCTTCCTTATTAGGCTTAGATAAATTATTGGAAGCAGAGCTGAAAGCAGAAGATTCTGAAAAAAAACAAGTATTAGCAGAATTAGATATTGATTTGCTAAAAAAAATGATTAATAAACATACACAGCGCTTAGATCGTTATGCTTGCAGTCATTGTGGTTTCCAAGCAAGGGCATTTTATTGGCAATGTCCAGGGTGTAATCTTTGGGAGACCTATGCACCTAAGCGTCTTGAGGAATTATCATGAGTGTTTATCCATTAGAACAAATTAAACAAAAAAAAATTCTAGTGATTGGCGATTTAATGTTGGATCGTTATTGGTTTGGTGAGGTTGATCGTATTTCACCAGAAGCGCCAGTACCTGTGGTGCATGTCGCTAAAAAGAGAAGATAGACTTGGTGGAGCAGCCAATGTTGCTCGTAATATTTGCGCCTTGGGGGCAAAAGCAACTTTATTAGGCATTGTTGGTGCCGATGAGGCAGGTGCCAAAATTAGACTCTTGTGTGAAGAGGCTGATATTGATGCACACTTGGTTATTGATACCACTATCGATACTACATTAAAAATGCGCGTATTGGGGCGTCAACAGCAATTACTGAGAATCGACTTTGAATACCCCCCGACAGAGGAAGCATTAACGAAAGTAGATACTGAGTTAGCACACCTAATTGATAGGCATGATGTATTGGTGTTGTCAGACTATAACAAAGGCGTTTTATCTCGTGTTCAAGCGATGATTGCTTATGCACGTGAAAAAGGAAAACCTATCTTAGTAGACCCTAAAGGAACGAATTATTTGCGCTATAAAGGGGCTAGTCTAGTTACACCTAACCGTTCTGAAATGATGCAGGCTACGGGTGGTGCATGGCATAGTGAAGAAGAGTTAAGTGACAGAGCTCAGCAAATGCTTGAGTCATTAAATCTAGAAGCTTTATTAGTTACTCGTTCAGAGCAAGGGATGACACTATTTACGCCAAAAGAACGTTATCATGTAGATGCTCAAGCACAAGAAGTTTATGATGTGTCAGGTGCTGGTGATACAGTTCTGGCGACAATTGCTGTGACGCGAGCGGTGGGCATGCCTTGGGCACAGGCGATTGAATGGGCAAATAAAGCAGGTGGTATTGTTGTAGGTAAATTGGGAACTTCAATTGTCACTGCAGAGGAATTATTATGATTATCGTAACAGGTGCTGCTGGTTTTATCGGTAGTAATATTGTCAAAGGCTTAAATAACCGCGGTGAGACCGATATTATTGCGGTGGATGATTTAACAGATGGACTAAAATTTGTTAATTTGGTTGATTGCCAAATTGCTGATTATTTGGATAAAGATGATTTTCGTCAACGTATCAAAGAGGATCGTTTACCTGAAGTGAGAGCTATTATTCATCAGGGGGCGTTGTTCTGATACGACAGAGCAAGATGGACGTTATATGATGGATAATAACTATCGAGTGACGTTAGAGTTATTTGAATATTGTCAAGCCAAACGAATTCCATTTATTTATGCCTCTAGTGCTGCCGTATATGGTGCTTCTGAACACTATGCTGAAAATCTAAAAAATGAGAAGCCATTAAATGTTTATGGCTATTCTAAATTTTTATTTGATCAGGTAGTACGTAAACGATTTAAAAATCTAACGGCACAGGTAGTTGGCTTACGCTATTTCAATGTCTATGGACCAAGAGAACAACATAAAGGTCGTATGGCTTCCGTGGCTTTTCATCATATGAACCAATTCAAAAAAGATGGGTACTTAAAGTTATTTGGTGCTTATGATGGTTGGGGTAACGGTGAGCAAAGCCGAGATTTTATTTCCGTAGAAGATGTAGTTAAAGTTAATCTATTTTTCTTAGATAATCCCGGCAAATCAGGTATTTTTAATTGTGGTACTGGTCGAGCTCAACCATTTAACGATGTTGCACGTGCAGTGATTTCACATTTGGGTAATGAGGAATTGAGTTTGGCAGAAATGGTGGCACAAGGGAAATTACACTATATTGAATTCCCTGATGACTTAAAAGGTCGCTATCAGAGTTTTACACAGGCGGACTTAATGAATCTAAGGGCTATTGGCTATAATGAAGCCTTCTTGGATGTACACGAAGGTATTGGTCGTTATATTGCTGAATTAAAAAAATTAAATAGACTCCCTTAATATAACAAGTGTACTTGATTGATAAAACCGAAGATTTTTCTTCGGTTTTTTTTATATTTTTTAGCGATAAAAATATTGTTTAATAAGCATTGATAATTAGTCATGATAAGCGTGTTGAATGCTTTTTATTTGAGGGTAAAAATGGTTATTTTTTTTCATCATTTTGACATCTTTAATTGCTACAGTATGTCACTCGTCATTAAGACGATTTTCGTGCAATAGGGATAATCATGAAAGTATTTAAGCTAACAATGTTAAAAACAGTAATGGCTATAGGTTTATCTGCGCTAGTATCAGGTAATGTTTTGGCAAATATTGCTGACTTAGAAAAAGCCGCAAAAGCTGAGGGAGAAGTAAATAGTCTAGGTATGCCTGATAGCTGGGCAAACTGGAAAGATACTTGGGTTCAATTAGAACAGAAATATGGTCTAAAACATGTCGATACCGATATGAGTTCTGCTCAAGAAATTGCTAAGTTTGATGCTGAAAAAAAGAATGCTAGTGCTGATATTGGTGACGTTGGTGCATCATTCGGTCCTTTAGCTGTTAAAAAAGGTGTCACACAAGCTTATAAAACTAGCTATTGGGATGATATTCCTGCATGGGCCAAAGACCAAGATGGACATTGGTTATTAGCCTATACTGGTACTATTGCGTTTATTGTAGATAAAAATTCTGTTAAAGATATTCCTCATAGCTGGGCAGATTTAACAAAAGGTAAATATAAAGTCACCATTGGGGATGTGAGTGCTGCTGCTCAGTCAATCAATGGCGTTTTGGCGGCTAACTTTGCTTTAGGTGGTGATGAGAAAGATTTGACACCCGCATTGAATTATTTTGGCGAGTTGGCAAAACAAGGTCGTTTAGGATTAACAAACGTTAGTATTCAAAACCTCGAAAAAGGTGAGGTTGAAGTAGCTGTAGTTTGGGATTTTAATGGCTTAAATTATCGTGATCAAATTGATGCTAAACGATTTGAAGTATTAATTCCTTCTGATGGTTCAGTGATTTCTGGTTATAGCACTATCATTAATAAATATGCTAAGCATCCAAATGCGGCTAAATTAGCACGTGAATATATTTTATCTGATGAAGGTCAAATTAACTTGGCGCGCGGTTATGCACGTCCAATTCGTGCTGAAAAAATTAAATTACCAGAGGATGTTCAACAAAAACTTATTCCTGCTGAACAATATGCCAAAGCACAACCAATCAAAGATGCAGCAGCATGGGAAGTATCAATCTAAAAAATTACCACAACTTTGGCAAGAGCATGTCATTATTAATATGAAATAATGATAGTTGAAAATAA
>NZ_AYSV01000133.1 GCF_000506865.1 Pelistega indica | reverse complement strand
GTGATTATGCTAAGTTACAGCAAGAAAAATATCAGGTCGCTGAACGTCCACGGTCAGCTATTTTGAGTAATACAAAATTGGCCACGCTATTGGCAAAAAAAATACCTGATTGGACGTTAGCATTCGAGAATGAGTTACGATTGTTCAAGTTGTTTTAAAAAGAAAATATCACTTGAATTAATGAATTTAAATAAGGTATGTGATAGGTCTGCATGACCATGTTCTAGCAATCGTTCGTAGGTATAATGCACTGATTTATTCAATACGTCAGCTATGTCTTCTAATTTATCGCTAGTCAAACTCCAAATTTGTGTATTGAGTTGTAGGAAAATACCACCAGTTTGATCTTTACTTAAAGTAGAAGACTTGGGTGGAGCAAAAATATATTTATCTTGATGTTGAAGGGATGTGATTTGTTCAAAAATTGTTTGATCAATAGTCATCCCGGGCTCAATGACAATAATTTGAGTCTTTTGAGGGAAAATATTGTTGACGGCACAAACACCAAAGAACCATGCTAACCCGGCAATATGGCTTAACGTTGTAGATTGAAGAGGGGTGATAGAGTTCGCTAAGGCATTGATTTTATCATCACGCTGATAGGCAGCAATGAAGCTAGTACGATCTAAGAGCTTTTCTTGAAATTCTGCCAATATAGGTTGGGCAGAATACTCGACAATGCCAATTCCACAGAGAGTAGGAAGCGCTTCAATGCTTTTGATTGTTTGTAAGCATTGCTCAGTAGCATGCATAGGAACTGAAGAATCGCTAATTGCTGTTGGAATAATAAATGCCGTGTTCATATATCTAAACATAGTAAAATAGTTCGTTCATTTTACCTTAAAGATGAATGAATAAAAATACAATTGACAATCTTTAATTAGGCTCGTTAGCTTCAGACAGTTTCGTATGCAATATTTATCGTCTTCACAAATCGAACAAATAGAACAATTGACCAGGCAATGGTTGGAAAATATCGTGATTGGTTTAAATTTATGTCCTTTTGCAAAAAGTGTATATATTAAAAATCAGGTAAGAATAGTTATTTATGATGATGACCTAGAAGGATTACCTCAGTTTGTCCAAGAAGAATTATTGTATCTGTATAACACACCTGATACGATTACAGATACAACATTGATAGTATTGCCACAGTTACTCCAAGATTACCTTGCCTTTAATGACTATTTAGGGGTAATGGATTCAGTCCTTGAGTCAATGAATTTAATAGGTATTTTCCAAATAGCTGATTTTCATCCTGATTATCAATTTGCAGGAACACAAAAAGATGATTTAGGGAATTATACCAACCGTTCGCCGTATCCTATTTTGCATTTATTACGTGAAAATAGCATTGATAGGGCAGTGGCACAATTCCCTAACCCAGAAACTATCTTCGAGAAAAATATTCAACGATTACAATTAATTGGACGAGAAAAGTGGATGGAGCTGATGCAAATGGAAGGAGAAATTAGTAAAAAATATTCGCAGTTAGCTAAATATGTGTTAGAATAAACACTAAGCTGTATATCTAGTCGACTGACGGATTTCTGGACGCGGGTTCAACTCCCGCCGTCTCCACCAATAGGGTATTGGTACAGTATCTTACTGATGGGGACGTATTGGTTTCGACAGGGGTAAATAGGAAGATTGGCAGCCGGTAGGCGATGACCGTAAATCAAGCAAAACTTATAAATGCAAACGATGAAAGTTACGCATTAGCCGCCTAATAACAGGCCGCTAGGAGTGTGATTCACTTGGCAACAGAACGAATCAAGCAGCTTCGGCTGCCTTTTTTGTATCTTTTTATCTTAGAATATTGATAGTATCCCATAGTTCACATGGACTGGTTACTACTTTATCAGCATTCCATTGGCTAATTGTTTTTAAATCAGGGCCATAGCCATAACCGACAGCAATTGTTTTCATACCAGCTGCTTTGCCTGCGATAATATCTCTTTCATCATCACCTACATATATACACTCATGAGGGCTAACTTGTGCTTTTTGTGCGGCTAGTAATAATGGATCAGGATAAGGTTTGGGGCGAGCAGCTGTATCACCACAGATATTGGCAATACTACGGTGAGTTAGACCAAGATAGTCAAAAATAGGAAAAGATAAGTTTTCGGCTTTATTGGTAACAATTCCCCAGCTTATTTGCTGTAATTCTAATGTATCAAGTAATTCCGCAATTCCTTCAAATAGCACCGTTTTATCAGTCATGCAGTCAAAGTAGTCAGCTAAAAATTGCTCTTTGATACTAGGATAGTTAGCATCCTCAGTAGACAAATTCAATGCTGCTTTGAGTAATCCGGGTGATCCTTGTGAGGCATAACCACGCAAACTCTCAAAAGGTAGAGACAGCAGACCTGCACGAATCCGCTGTTTATTGGCAGCTTGTACTAAGTCTTGTGCTGTATCTGCTAAAGTGCCATCAAAATCAAAAAAAACAGTTTTTATCATTTTCTAGTAGAAAGCATATAGTTAACGCTGGTATCGTTAGATAAAAAATACACTTTGCGTAAAGGGTTATATTCTAAACCTTTGAGTTCCTGCAGATAGAGACCGCTTTGTCGAGCAGCACGCATAACTTCACTGGGCTTTAGGAAGCCTTCATAATGGTGGGTGCCTTTAGGAACCATGTTCATAATGTACTCTGCGGCTACGATGGCTAACGCATAAGATTTAGGGTTGCGATTGATGGTTGAAAAGATGACATAACCACCAGGTTTAACTAACTGATAACAAGCATGAATAATGGACGCAGGATTAGGCACATGCTCTAGCATTTCCATACATGTCACTACATCAAATTCTCCAGCATGTTGTGCAGCAAAATCTTCTGCACTAATACATTGGTAATCAACTTTAATACCACTTTCAAGACCATGAAGTTTAGCGACGGTAAGGGATTTTTGGGCAAGATCAATACCAGATACTTGAGCCCCTTTTTTGGCCATGCTTTCGGCAAGAATACCACCACCACAACCAATATCTACAATTCGTAGACCAGTTAAGTTACCACCAACTTGTTCTTCAATCCATTGTAAACGTAAAGGATTGATTTCGTGTAGAGGTTTAAATTCACTGTCGGGATCCCACCATTTAGAAGCAAGTGCACTAAATTTATCAATTTCGGCGGGATTTACATTATTTTCTTGCATAGCATTTGCTCTTTAAGTGTCATTTAATCAATACGAGGATTTTAGCATAAATCGGATAGGCATAAAAAAAGACCCCTTTGATAGGGGTCTTGAGAAACCGAAATAATCTAAAAAAGATTATTGACGTGGAGAACCTACGATTTCGATTTCTACGCGACGGTTTTTAGCGCGACCTTCACGAGTAGCATTGTCAGCTACAGGTTGAGTCTCACCACGACCAGACGCGATGATTTGATCAGCTGGAACACCTTTAGATACCAAATAGTTCTTAACAGCGGCAGCACGACGCTCAGATAAGCGTTGGTTGTATGCATCAGAACCAATTGAGTCAGTATGACCAACAGCGATTAATGATTCTAGGTTAAGTTGTTGAACTTGAGCAGCAACTTGGTCAAGAATGTTACGACCTTCTGGTTTTAAAGTAGCACGGTCAAAGTCGAAGAATGTATCGGCATTGAAAGTTACTTTGTTAGCAGTTACTTCTGGAGCAGCTGGAGCTGCTGCACCACAACCTTGTGCTGCAGTAGCTGGTGTCCAGAAGTTATTACGCCAGCAATGTTCATTTGTACCGTTCATCCAAGTTAGACCGTAAGGGTTAACCCAGTTGTCGATTGTTTGAGCTGAAGCAACGCCAGCAGATGCAGATAAAGCAACGGCGATTGCTAATGCGAATTTAGAGGGCTTGTTCATATTTCTCCTCGATGAGCTAAATAGCTAAAAAATTGACTCGCAGCGATAACGCCGCAGAATGGAAATCAGGGTTAGTATAACAATCCTTTCGGCTTGTTTCAAAACTTTTGTTCATATTCCCTGTGTTCTCTTGTTTATATTAAGTGATTTCTAGGGTTTTTGTTGAGTATTAATGCTAGTTTTTCGAATGAATTTATGAGATTGTGGTTTTTATACCATACTTGTTGTATCATAGCAACAAATGATAAATGAAATGCTAAAGTGATTTCTAGAAGTTGGTTGCTTATGAGTTGATTTTGTTCAAAGCCTAATTAAAGGATTTTAGTTAAATGTTTTTTCTTAAAAGGACAAAAAAATTGTGCATTGCAATTTTTTTGGAGATTCTCAGTAAGGGGGTTAAAGAGGCGTTAGGCTAATTTTTTGATTATCGTAGTCTACCCCCATTATGCTGATGGAACGGTGTTAAAATCGAAAGCTATGACTAATTACCATGTAAAACTCCGTTTTACCATATAGGAATTAATGATAAATGAGTAACTTGGATTCATTTGCAAAAGAAACCTTGCCTATTTCACTAGAAGAAGAAATGCGCCGTAGCTATTTAAGCTATTCCATGAGTGTTATTGTGGGGCGTGCATTGCCTGATGTCCGTGATGGTTTGAAGCCTGTACATCGTCGCGTTCTTTATGCGATGAATGAACTTAACAATAGTTGGAATAGTGCCTACAAAAAATCAGCACGTATTGTGGGTGATGTTATCGGTAAATACCATCCTCATGGTGACCAAGCTGTTTATGACACTATTGTGCGTATGGCACAAGATTTTTCTTTACGCTATATGCTTGTTGATGGCCAAGGTAACTTTGGTTCGGTAGACGGTGATGGTGCTGCAGCAATGCGTTATACCGAGATTCGTTTATCTAAAATTGCTCATCAATTGCTAGAAGATATCGAAGAAGAAACCGTTGATTTTGGACCTAACTACGACGGTAGTGAGCAAGAGCCAAAATTATTACCAACACGTTTACCTAATCTTTTAGTTAATGGTAGTTCTGGTATTGCCGTTGGGATGGCAACTAATATTCCTCCTCATAATTTAGCTGAAGTAATTGATGGGTGTTTATATTGTTTGCGGAATCCTATGTGCACGGTCGATGATTTGATTGAGCTTATTCCAGCACCAGACTTTCCTACAGGTGGCATTATTTATGGTATCCAAGGTGTAAGGGAAGGGTATCGTACTGGACGTGGCCGGGTGGTCATGAGAGCTCGTACGCATTTTGAGGATTTAGAGAAGGTTAACCGTCAAGCTATTATTATTGATGAGTTACCTTATCAAGTAAATAAAACAGCGTTGCAAGTCAAAATTGCTGAATTGGTAAGTGAAAAACGTATTGAAGGTATTGCTGATATACGTGATGAGTCTGACCAAAAAGGTATGCGTGTTGTAATTGAATTGAAACGTGGTGAAGTACCAGAGGTTGTATTAAATAATCTCTTTAAGCATACGCAATTACAAGATACCTTTGGTATGAACTTGGTGGCACTAGTTGATGGTCAGCCTAGATTATTAAACTTAAAACAATTAGTTGAGTATTTCTTAGAGCATCGCCGTGAAGTAGTGACTCGCCGAACTGTTTATCGTCTACGACAAGCGAGAAACCGTGGGCATATTCTAGAGGGTTTAGCGGTAGCTTTAGCTAATATTGATGACTTTATTGCTATTATTCGCTCGTCTGCTAATGTAGATATGGCAAGAGAGCGTTTAATGGAACGTCAATGGGATTCAGCATTGGTGAGAGGTTTACTTGAACGAGTTGATCAAGAAAATACATTAGGTGGCATGATTGCCTTTAAGCCAGAAAATTTAGGTGAAGAGTTTGGTTTACAAGTAACAAGTGGTTTATATCAACTTAGCCGTGAGCAAACAAATGCCATTTTAGCGATGAGTTTGAGTCGCTTAACAGGATTAGAGCAAGATAAAATTATCAATGAATATGAAGAGTCAATGAAAGCCATTTCTGATTTTCTAGATATTTTAGCTAATCCACAACGAGTTACTACAATTATTACAGAAGAGCTTTTACAAATTAAAGCAGAGTTTTCTGACAAAGTTAAGGATGTGCGTCGTTCTTCTATTGATTTACATGGTGGTGATTTAGATACAGAAGATTTGATTACGCCAACAGATATGGTCGTAACTATGTCTAATAGCGGCTATATTAAGAGTCAACCGTTATCTGAATACCGTGCGCAAAAACGTGGTGGCAGGGGTAAACAAGCAACAGCTATGAAAGAGGATGATTGGATTAATCAGCTCTTTATTGCTAATACTCATGACTACTTACTATGCTTCTCTAACCATGGTAGAGTATATTGGTTAAAAGTTTGGGAAGTTCCACAAGGTACACGTAACTCGCGTGGTAAACCAATTGTGAATTTATTTAACTTACAAGAAGGTGAGCGAATTACTGTTGTCTTAGCGGTTAAAGAGTTTTCTGATAATCAATATGTGTTTATGGCAACAGCACAAGGTACTGTTAAGAAAACACCACTATCAGATTTTTCTAATCCACGTAAAGCCGGTATTATTGCAGTGAATTTAGATGAGGGAGATTACCTCATCGGCGCTGAGTTGACTGACGGCAAACATGACGTAATGTTGTTCTCTGATGCAGGAAAAGCAGTTCGCTTTGATGAAAACGATGTGCGTTCGATGGGACGTACGGCTAGAGGTGTCAGAGGGATGAACCTTGAAGAGGGACAATCAGTTATTTCATTATTAGTCGCTGGTGATGAAGAACAAAGTGTCTTGACAGCAACTGAAAATGGTTTCGGTAAGCGTACATCAATTACTGAATACACGCGTCATAGCCGAGGCACAAAAGGTATGATTGCCATTCAAACATCTGAACGCAATGGTAAGGTTGTTGCTGCTGTTCTGGTTGAGCCAAGTGATGAAATTATGTTAATTACTACTGGTGGTGTATTAGTTCGTACCAAAGTCGACCAAATTCGTGAAATGGGCCGTGCCACTCAAGGTGTGACTTTAATCAGGGTTGATGAGGGCACTGTGCTTTCAGGTATTCGTCGAGTAGCTGAATCCGATGCAGATGATGAGACTGATGAAGAGGTGGAGTTGGCATCAAAAGCTGATACTAGCGACCCATCAGCAGAAGAAAATGCTAGTGATATTGATTGATAATGTGGTGTTTTTGGTGTGCAGGTTTTCACAATGAATTGTAATGTATTAAGTTTGTTTGAATTACGCTTGAAAAACTGCACATTAACATTAAAAATGAAGGTTTATTAATAATCAGAAATGGGTGAATATTTTTCACCCATTTTAAATTTAAAGAAGGAATGTCTATGACAGTATGGAATTTTTCTGCTGGTCCATCAAAATTACCTACTGAGGTATTAGAGCAAGCTGCTGCAGAAATGTTGGATTGGCATGGTAGTGGGATGTCTGTGATGGAAATGAGTCATCGCGGAGCAGAATTTACTCAAATTTGTGATGAAGCAGAGGATGACTTGAGAGCGTTATTATCTATTCCTGATGATTATGCTGTCATGTTTATGCAGGGTGGGGCAACGGCTGAAAATGCGAATTGTTCCAATGAATCTATTGTGGACAAGAGAGGCGAAAACAGCAGATTACGCGGTGATGGGCAGCTGGTCACAAAAATCATATAAAGAAGCTGTTCGATATGGCGACGTCAATATTGCTGCTTCAAGCCAAGAAGAAAAAGAAATTGATGGAAAAGTATATGGTAAATTTTGTTGGTTTCCCGATTATTCTGACTGGAAAGTGAATCCAGCATCTTCTTATCTCCATATTTGTACTAATGAGACTATTGGTGGTTTAGAGTTATTTGATTTGCCTGATATGCAAGCAATTGGTGCACCTGAGGTACCTCTTGCCTTAGATATGTCGTCTCATTTTTTATCACGTCCGTTTGATGTCACCAAGACTGGTTTAATTTATGCGGGTGCACAAAAAAATGCTGGTCCCGCAGGTGTGACGGTAACTATTGTTAAGCGTGATTTGTTAGGTAAAGCGATGCCACATTGTCCATCAGCCTTTGATTATGCTAATGTGGCGGCAGAAAGGTCTCGTTTTAATACACCACCGACATATAGTATTTATATTTGTGGGTTAGTATTTAAGTGGCTGTTAAAACAAGGTGGTTTAGCGACTATAGAAAAACGTAACCAAGAAAAAGCAGCACTATTGTATGCGGCATTGGATCAAAGTGATTTTTATCACAATAAGATTTATCCTGCAAATCGTTCGCTTATGAATGTACCATTTGTGTTATCCGATGATAATTTAAATACAGAATTTTTAGCACAAGCAAAGCAAAGAGGGCTACTTGGTCTCAAAGGGCATAAATCAGTTGGAGGCATGAGAGCTTCTATTTATAATGCTATGCCTATAGACGGCGTACGTGCGTTAGTTGAATTTTTAAAAGAATTTGAGCAATCACATGGCTAAAACTTTACAAGAAGCATTACTGCCTTTGCGTCAGCGCATTGATGCTGTAGATGAGCAATTATTAACCTTACTCAACGAAAGAGCGCAATTGGCCGTTAGTGTGGGAGAGGTGAAACAGACTTTTGGAGAAACCGAAACCATTTTAAAGCCTGAGAGAGAAGCACAAATTATTCGACGATTACAAGAAGCGAATAAGTCAAAACTTTTCCCTTCTGATGCGGTGGGTGCTGTTTGGACGGAAATTATTTCTGCTTGTAGAGGGTTAGAAAGAGGTTTGGTGGTAGCGTATCTTGGGCCAGAAGGTTCTTTTTCTGAACAAGCAGCATTGGAATATTATGGCCATGCTATTCAAAAATTACCTTGTGTGTCTTTTGATGAAGTATTTAGAGCAGTTGAAACAGGGCGTGCAAATGTTGGGATGGTACCTGTCGAGAACTCCACCGAGGGTGCTGTTAACCGTACTCAAGATTTATTATTGAGTAGTATGTTAAAAGTACATGGTGAAAGAACATTACCAATTCGTCATTGCTTATTACATAAAACGGGAGATTTATCTAAAGTTAATCGTTTATTAGGTCATCCGCAAGCCTTGGCACAGTGTCATCAATGGTTGATGGTGAATTATCCTCATCTAGAGCGTGTGCCAGCAGCAAGTAATTCGGAAGCAGCTAAAATTGCTGCTGAAGATGAATCGTGCTTGGCAATTGCGGGGATGCAAGCTGCTCGTATTTATGGTTTAACTGTTGTCACAGAAGGCATTCAAGATGATGCCAATAACAAAACGCGCTTTTTAGCTATTGGTAAGATTGAGGCGTTACCAAGTGGTAAAGACCAGACAAGTTTAATCTTTGCTGTACCTAACCGCGCAGGTGCTGTCTACGATATGATTTCGCCATTTGCTAAACATGGTGTTTCTATGACTCGTTTTGAGTCTAGACCCGCACGTACAGGGCAATGGGAATATTATTTCTATGTGGATGTTTTAGGCCATCAAAATGATGAGTCAGTTTCGTTAGCGCTTAATGAATTAAAAGAACAATCAGCTTTCTTTAAAATTTTAGGCTCATACCCTATGCAGTAAGCGAGTAGACTAGTGAGAGATGAAAAAAATTAAAACTCTAGGTATTATTGGCGTTGGTTTAATTGGTGGATCTTTTGCATTAGCATTGAAACGCCAAGGACTCGTAGAGAAAGTACTTGGTGCAGGAAAAGATGATAATAGTCTGGGTCTAGCTAAGGCGTTGGGTATTATTGATGAAGTCGTCACAATTGCTGAGATGGCTACGCTTGCTGATGTGATAGTGATAGCAGCGCCTGTTAATGCATTTGTAGGGAATCGCTAATGTATTAGCCCCCTTATTGCCTGCCAATACGATAGTTAGTGATGTAGGGAGTACCAAGGCCAAAATTATTGAAATTGCACGCAAGGTTTTTGACAATAAAATTCATCAATTTATACCGGCACATCCTATTGCAGGTTCTCATGCATCGGGACCAACAGCGGCGATTTCTGATTTATTTCAGGATAAAAACGTCATTATTACACCGTTACCAGAGAATTCATCTGAATCGGTAGCATTAATTCAATCTTTATGGGAAAGTTGTGGGGCAACGGTACAGTTATTAAAACAAGCTAAAGACCATGATGATATCTATGCGGCAGTTAGCCATTTTCCCCATTTCTTAGCGGCTTGTTATATGTCATTTATGGAGTCAGATCCTATTCGTAAACAAGCATTGAATATGGGTGGTACTGGTTTTAGAGATTTTACTCGCATTGCGGCAGGTTCTCCGGAAATGTGGCGTGATATTTTTTTAAGTAATCAAGAAGCCATGCTTTCGCAGATGCGAGATTTTGAAAAAGAATTTAATTATTTTAAGCAGTTATTAGAAAATAAAGATGCTGAACAGCTCTATCAATGGCTTTCTGTCGCCGCAAAGGCAAGACAAAATTGGAAAGTCATAAAGAATTAAAGAAGGCGTGAATGAAGGGAGAGGGAAAATGGCTGATGATTATCTAGATTTGAATCAAGTGAATCAGGCAAAAGGAGAGGTGACGTTGCCTGGTTCTAAAAGCATTTCAAATAGAGTATTGCTCTTAGCGGCTTTAGCTGAAGGTAAGACACGTCTGACAGGTGTACTTAAGTCAGATGATACAGATGTAATGCTTGCTGCATTAAAAACGTTAGGAGTTCGTATTGTTCAACTTAATCATGACGAGTATGAAGTTGAGGGGATTAATGCATTTGATCATTCACAATTTCCTCAAACAAAAGCAGATATTTTCTTAGGAAATGCAGGTACGGCTTTTAGACCGCTTACGGCAGCATTGGCAGTGATGGGGGGCGATTATTATTTACATGGTGTTCCTAGAATGCACGAACGTCCTATTAAAGATTTAGTGGAGACGCTTCAAAGCATTGGTTGCAATATTGAATATAAGCTTAATGATGGCTATCCACCCTTACAAATTAATACTTCAAATTTAAACGTTTCTGCTCCAATTGAGATAGAAGGTTCAGTGTCGAGCCAATTCTTAACAGCATTATTATTAGTCTCACCATTAATAACTCGTAAAACCCAACAAGATATCCAAATTAAGGTTAAAGGAGAGTTGATCTCTAAACCTTATATTGCGATTACTTTAAATCTGATGGAGCGTTTTGGCGTAAAAGTTGAAAACAATAATTGGAGTCATTTTATTGTTGCAAAGGATGCTAAATATCAGGCTATTTCCCATCTTGCTGTAGAGGGTGATGCGTCATCAGCATCCTATTTTATGGCATTGGGACTTGTTGGTGGTGGACCTATTCGTATTAATGGTGTAGGTAAATCTAGTATACAAGGCGATATCAAATTTGCTGATGTATTAGTGCATATGGGGGCTGATATTCAACTACAAGATAACAGTATAGAAGTTCGTGGACATAAAGGGCTGTTAAAGGCCTTTGATATGGATTTTAATTTAATCCCAGATGCCGCAATGACAGCGGCAGTGCTTGCATTATATGCTGATGGTCCATGTACTTTACGGAATATTGCTAGTTGGCGAGTCAAAGAAACTGATCGTATTGAGGCAATGCATAAAGAGTTAGAAAAACTAGGCGCAATCGTATCGTCAGGTTCTGATTGGCTACGTATTGAACCACCAAAACACTGGCGCACAGCGAGTATAGATACATATGATGATCATCGTATGGCAATGTGTTTTTCACTGGCGGTATTTGGTCCTGTTGGTGTGCGTATTATGGATCCAAACTGTGTGGCAAAAACATTCCCAACGTATTTTGACGTTTATAAAGGGTTGGTAGCATGAATTTAATTACTATTGATGGCCCAAGTGCTTCTGGTAAAGGCACAATAAGTGCATTAGTGGCAAAAAAACTAGGATGGGCAATTTTAGATTCTGGTGCCTTATATCGTATTAGTGCCTATGCTGTACAGACAAAAGGTATTAATCCAGAAGATGAGGGAGCAGTGGCAGCAGTAGTATCCGATTTGGATATTCAGTTTAAAACGAGTGAAGTTTTTGTAGACGGTGTTGAAGTCAGTGATATTTTGCGCCTAGAGTCTACAGGCAAAATGGCATCAAAAATCGCAACCTATCCAACCTTACGCCAAGCATTATTAGATCGACAACGTAACTTTATCCATGGCGTCGCTGGATTGGTCGCTGACGGTCGCGATATGGGTACGGTGGTATTTCCTCAAGCACCCTTGAAAATTTTCCTTGTGGCTGATGTCAATGAACGCGCCAACCGCCGTTATAAACAATTGGTGGATAAAGGTATTGAAGCGAACTTTGATGAAATTTTGGTAGACCTCAAACGTCGTGATGAACAAGACATGAATAGAGCAGTAGCCCCACTAAAACCAGCAGAGGATGCTGTGGTGATTGATTCTAGTTATATGGGTATCCAGGAAGTAGTGGAGGCGATTTTGGGAGCGTGGGCTGATTGTATTAAATAGTTTATCGAGAGAATCTTGTGTATGAACAAAAATTATGATGATAGTGATTTAAGAGATATTATTCGTCACTCTCAACAGTCTTTTGAATTAAGAGTTTTTTGAATGTTCTGCAAGAGGTCTGTTGCGATGATACAGAGCTCGCTGAGTTAACTCAACGATTCAATTCAGCGAGCAATAAAGGCAGTTTAGGTACACTTCTCGAAGAGTTTTTTTACGGTTATAAGCCGAATAGCAAAAAAGAAGCCGATTTTGATAAAGTCGGTGTAGAGTTGAAAGTTACGCCATTTGAGAAGCACCAGAAGAAAGAAGAATACAAGGCTGGAGAACGCTTAGTCATATCGATGATACCTAATGACGAGGAGGTACCGTTAGAGTTCGAGCAGTCTTCATTGACTAAGAAAATTAGTAAAATGCTGATGATCTGGTATCAGCGCAGTAGAGAGTTAGCTCGCTTAGAATATCAAATTAAAAAATTGTAACTATTACAATCTCCATGATGAGATGCTAAAAAATGACTTAGCTATCATCAAAGAGGACTTTAAGATTATCGCTCAAAAAATTAGAGCTGGTCTAGCACATGAGTTATCAGAGGGGGATACACGTTATTTAGGCGCTTGTACGAAAGGAGCAACAGCAGAAAAAAGTCTACAGCCTCAGTTTTATAATCCCCATCAATTGGCTAAGCGGAGAGCCTATTCGTTGAAACAGTCATATATGACTTTTGTTTTAAACAATTATGTGTTTAAACAATCGGATGAATACGAATCTATTTTTAAACCCAATGAATTAGTCACAAGCAGTTTTGATGATGAAATTGAGAAAAAGCTCTCTTTCTATTATGGCATGGATGAGCAAAGTCTTTATCAACGATTTGATTTGCTAAGTTCGAGTGCTAAACAGAAAAATAAAATGCTTGTAAATCGGATGTTGGGTATTAATACCGATGCGGCAGAGTTTCGTAAAGCGAATATTATTGTCAAAACAATTCGTGTTCAGAAAAATGGTTTGCCTAAAGAGAGTATGTCTTTTGCCAATGTTCCTATAGTAGATTTCATGAGCAATGAATTTGATGATTCTCAGATTTACCAGTTCTTTGAAGAAGCACGATTTTTATTTGTAATTTTTAATGAAAATGATGAGGGTAAATATATTTTACGTAAATCGATGTTCTGGAATATGCCTTTGACTGATTTAGAAAATATCGTCAAAAAAGAATGGCAACGTTACAAAACTATTCTTCTTGAAGGAGTTAAATTTACGTTTACTCCACGTAAAATTATTAATAATCTGCCTAACAAAAAAGATACAAGGGTTTTTCATCTTCGCCCTCGCGCGAGAAATGCAGCATATATTATAGATGGTGTGAAGTATGGTAGAGGAGAGGAACGAGATATGGATACTTTACCGAATGGTGATAAAATGACGGCTCAGTGTTTTTGGCTTAATAATGATTACATTGCTAGTGTCATTCGTTAGTATCTATTCAAAAGGAAAATTCGCTATATGAAATTAACGGTTGCTGAGTTGTTTGCCGGTGTAGGCGGGTTCCGTGTTGGACTAAATCACATCACAGAGATAGGTGTGGATGGACGTGCTGTAGAAAATAATGATTGGGATTTCGTGTGGGCAAATCAATTTGAGCCCTCAACGAAAACTCAGCATGCCTTTGATTGTTATGTAAAACGATTTGGAACAGATAATCATTCTAATGAAGATATTCATGTCGTTGATAAATCAATAATCTCTCAACATTCATTGCTTGTCGGTGGTTTCCCATGTCAGGATTATTCTGTTGCTCGTTCATTGAATAATGAAAAAGGAATCGAGGGTAAAAAAGGCGTACTTTTTTGGGATATTAAAGATGTTATTCAAGCAAAAAAAACAACCATTTATTTTATTAGAGAATGTAGATAGATTATTAAAATCACCTTCTTCTCGTCGTGGCCGTGACTTTGCTATTATGCTAAAGACGTTAGATGATTTAGGTTATTTTGTTCATTGGCGAGTCATAAATGCTGGTGATTATGGTATGCCCCAGAAGCGTCGTCGAGTGTTTATTTTTGCATTTCATAAAACGCTGAAATTTGCACAAAAGTTTCTGACAAAAGATGTGAATTTGATTGAGGATAACTTTTTTAATTCAGTATTTCCAATAGAAAGAATAGATAAACAAGAACTATGCTCTCTAGTAAATTATACAGATGTACTTGCTGTTTCCAATTCGTATGCTGAGGGTAAGTTTGAAGATATGGGGGTAATGCATAATGGAATAATTTGGCACGCAAAACCAGATATTAAAGATGAGGTAGTTTATCCATTATCACAAATTATTCAGCAAGCGGTTAAATACCATAGAGATTCTCTATCAGCATATGTTGTAGCAAATGAAAAGTTAGATAAATGGAAATATTTGAAAGGTGCTAAACGTATTGAACGCAAGGCAAGCAATGGTCATCAATATATTTATAGTGAAGGTGCAATGGCTTTTCCTGAAAAAATGGAAGAGCCAGCACGGACAATGCTGACAAGTGAGGGAACTTTAAATCGTTCTTCACATATTATTTTTGATGAACAACTTCAGCAATATCGTATTTTGACGCCGGTTGAGTGTGAATTAATACAAATGTTTCCTCCTCATTGGACGGATACAATGCCTAATCGAAATCGTTACTTTATGATGGGTAATGCATTGGTGACAGGAATTATTAGACGATTAGAACCAAAGCTGAGAGAAATTATTTTGGCAGAATAAGTTATAAGGTATGGCGTATATTACAAATATCACCTCTCGATTTTTCCAGAAAATGATCATATACTAAGTACAAGATTAATTTTCCTAAGGATAATGATGACAAGGTTTATGGTTGAGGTTACGGAAGAGTTAGTACGTATCGTATCAATAGAAGCAGAGGATGAATACGAAGCATTGACAAAAGTACGCCAGTTATATCGTGAAGAAGAAATTGTGCTGGATTGGAGTGATTTTCTAGATGCAGAGTTTAATATTTTGTCTGATGACTAGAATAGGTTAGCTCTCTACTAAGAATACACCCCGTTTTGCTAGTTACCTATTTTGAAAATAGTTTTTTATATTTTTCACTCCACTAAATAAGAAAAATATAAAAATTCACTGCCGTTTAATATTTTCCTCATGAAAGTATTTTTTTATCTCTCCCCTAACCACTTGAATTGTCAAGTTTTTTTATATAAAATCAATAGTTCCCTCTAAAAGAGGGATTGGTCTTTCATTGTCTAAACGTAATAGATGATGGGAGTATTGTTTAACTCCACTGATAATTGCACTTATCGTTTTTGATATTATGCAATGGTTGGTGTGTTTTTACAGCATATGCTGTTGGATATTTTTAATGTCAACTATCAATTTACAAGACGCCTTAGGTGGCGAAAGCTTTGCAGACTTATTTTCTGAAAGTGTTAAAAATCAAGATATGAAATCAGGTGAGGTGATTTCAGCCGAAGTTGTACGTGTTGAGCACAATTTCGTTGTTGTAAACGCTGGTTTAAAATCAGAGTCTTACATTCCTCGTGAAGAATTCTTAAACGATCAAGGCGAAATCGAAGTTCAAGCTGGTGACTTCGTATCAGTAGCCATTGATTCTTTAGAAAACGGTTATGGCGACACAATTCTATCTCGTGATCGTGCAAAACGTTTATCTGCTTGGTTATCATTAGAAAAAGCGCTTGAGTCAGGCGAAATGATTACAGGTACTATTACTGGTAAAGTAAAAGGTGGTTTAACTGTTATGACTAACGGTATCCGTGCTTTCTTACCAGGTTCTTTGGTTGACGTACGTCCAGTAAAAGACACAACACCATACGAAGGTAAAACAATGGAATTTAAAGTTATTAAGCTTGAATCGATAAGCTAGTAATTAACTGTTGTTTATACT
>NZ_AYSV01000132.1 GCF_000506865.1 Pelistega indica | reverse complement strand
ATCCTCTAACACGATGTTTCATTTACACTATTCTTAACAGATCTTCTTGTCATCATTGAGCTGCTTAGTTTCAATACCATGATAAAAATCTTTTTCTGATACAGTTGGCTCAGAAACATCAACTTTAGGCAAACTATTTTCTATTCCTGCTGTATCTGCAATAGAGTTTTCTGTATTTTCAGACGTATTCGTACCAGTAGCTATAGTAGCTCCAGCTATGGCTGCTCCAGTAGCGATCGTAGCACCACTAACCGCTGCAACATTTGTAGACTTAACCTTAACAGTTTCTTCTACTTCCACCCCTAAGAGATCAGCAAACTCAGCAAACGTATCTAGTCTATTGGCTTGCTCAATCCCCGTAGCCATATCAATTACACGTAAAGTCTGGCGATTAATCCCAACTTCTTTAAACTGACTTAATCGTGGTTGATCTTGCAAAAGACGATCAATTGCACTTTGTGGTGGTGTTTTTAGAATCAACGTCCTAATTAACATCCCTAAGCCGTAGACATCAGTTTGTTGATTTATTTGCCAAGCTGCATCATCCGTCATTAATTCAAACGCAGCGTAGTCAGGATATATAGCTGTTTGATTGGGTGTTTTAACATCACTAATACCAAAATTTGGAATAAGATGGTAGCGTCCTAGTTTATCTACGAAAACAGTGTCTAAAGACCAAACCCCATAGATTTTATGCTGTTGATATAAGGCAACTAGCTCGCCACTAATATCACTTACTAAGTCTTGGATATTTTCAATATTTACAGGATTTTTCCAGATATCAGCCTCTTTCAATGGTTGCCAAAGAGGATTCACCGTTTTCAAAATCTCTTCAAATTGTGTATTAATTGACATAAATATCACCTAACTAAATAATGTATTAAATAAACTCATATTGGGCATTCCACCATGTACAAATGACTTGTACGCTGCGCCGGTCGCTTGACTTGTCCACCAAAAACTATTTGATCCTTCTGGACGAAAAACAGCGTTTAAATCTCGCCATGTCAGCTCCGGATGATTTAAATTTTCTATCGGTGGTTTTTCATGTCCCTCATTAAGAATAGACAAAATATCACCTGCATTGTCCATTGGTTTTTCTGATGTTGCACGAGGTAACATACCCGTCATACTTAAATGAGCAGCACTCACCAGACGCTCAAACTGTTCTGGATTGCAGCCATGTGAGACAGCACTTTTTAAAGCACTTCCCAAATTTGTATAAAATCTCACTGATCCAAGTAAAATCTCTTCGTGATAGGCTTCTGGTGGAATAGACAATGTACACAACAAAGGATATAGTCGCCCCACTCTATCTCTACTCGGTGCGATACAACCTAATTGAACAGTACGACTTCCAAAATTTGCAGGAATAATAAAATTCCAGATAGGTGCATGTAAGAAATTCCTCACATTTTTCTCATCACTTTTGATTACAATCAAGCCTTGCTCTAACCATCGATGCCACCACTCCACCACATCAATAGGTAAACGTCTTTGAAAGAAGTCTCCACCCGCTGGTAACTTTCCATACCACCCTAATTTTGAAATCAACTGATCAATAGATAATGTCATAGATTAATTTTTCCCCGGGCAAGTAAACCCTCGCATTTCAGCAAGACGGAAAGGACTTTTTGCTGAATAAGAAGTGAATTCTAGTGTTACCGCCCTCCCGCCGAGATTGAATGTTGCATACACGACTTCTGGCGATTTTCCTGGACGTAATCTGGCACGATCTAGCAACCGATTAAGCGCCCAAGGACCTGAGGTACTGAGTCCAGATGTACCTACTTGCGGACTCACATTCATGGACACTTGATTGCTACCTTGTTTTCCTGGCCACTCCACTGTAATCCCAACCTGTGGTCCATGCTCATATGTCAATACTTGACCATCCACATTTAAAATAAATTGAGTAATACTGGCATCCATCTCGATAGGTTTGATAGCCACCTTAAATGATGGCTCATTTCTACCTGCCGCAAAATAAACGTCCCTAATCACACTTGCTTTTTCAAATGAGGTTAAGAATTGTGCCATTCCTCCAAGATTTCCATCAATACTTGGTTTAAAACGCCATGGCCGAGTAGACATATCAACCATATCCATTAAATTTTGTTGAAAAAAAGTATCCATCATTTGCCCAGGCGCAAAAAATCTAGCGAAATCATTAGGCGCAATATCTCTACCAGAATTAGCAAAGGGATAGCGTCCTGCTATGGCTCTACGACAAAAAGTCCCAAGCACCGCATTCACATTAGCACCGACATTTTCCTGCTGTTCTGCACTAATTTTCTTTGTAGCCGCTGACGATAGCGTATCAAGCATTCCCCCTATCACAGGAGGTAAACGTCCTGCCTCTGCTTGCATTTTTGACACTACCTCACCCGGGGGTAATGTTGTTTTGGTTCTTAAAGACGTATCAGCTGCTGTTAGATATGTATAAAATTCACCGAGTAAGGAAATCGTCCCATCAATCGGTGGCGGAACACCCTGACCACTACTCGTTGCTAACTCATGGTATTCAATAAAATGGTTATCCACCATTTCTTCTAGTTTTTCAGGCTCTGCATCCTTTCTCACTAAATTCGCTGTTTGCACTGGTCCAACAATACTCGTCAATGATGATGAAAGACCTGTAGCACTATCTTTCGCCCTATCAATAATTGATTTCTCATTATTCGTATCATTTCTTAAAAGAGTGGTTTCATTAGCCACACCTTTAATAAATTTAGTCAACGGTGAATTAGTGGAAGATAGGCTACGCACCACTTCGATACTACGCACTAATGAATCCGGCTTAATCAGAACAATATCGTCTAAATACTTATCCCACTCTTTAATGTAATCATTAAAATATAATTTACGAACATCACCTACTAGTTTTTTATCACTACCGTCAGCAAACTGTTTGTTATCAATGTTCAATACCCACGTATCGTCTTTGCGTAAACGGATAGTCTCCTCTTCAATACGTTTATTAAAAACATTCCAATAGCCATTAAAAGAATATAGTGCATTCACCCCCTCATTCAGAGGTTTTCCACTTTTCCGGGTAAAAACCGTAGGTGCTTGTACACCTCCTAGCGTCACCACAGTCACATCAGAACTCTTTGCACTAGAAAGAATACGTTTAATTCGACTATAAGCTCGTACGGAAATATCATGAGCATCTAAATTGTCTCTAACTTGTTGAATGAGCTTTTCATCCTTAGGAAAGGGAGATACAAAAATACCTTGATCTAATAAGTAATCAATATGTTTTTCTAATGACTGATACTGCTCCGTTGTAAAGTCAGGTGGCAATGTCTTACTTAAATCAACCATTAACCATGTCTTCATGTAAGAACGATCAAAATGCGATGAATCATACATCATTAGATACGCCCTTAATGCCTCATACGAGGTCTCTAAATCAGCTGGACTAACTTGCCTTAATGAGGTTTCAACTCTTCTTGCTAAACCAGGAACCAAAACATATTTGATAGTTTCGTCATAAACACTCTTAGCGGCTGAATACAGTTTATTCCCTTGGTATAAACCAAATTGATACGTCATCGGCTCATCATCGACAACAAAATTCTCTCCATCGGGCAGGGTTGAAACTTTATTTAGAAAAGGTAATAACGCTAATACATCTGAATCTTGGTTAGCTTTTATATCATCGCCAACTTTGACTACGGCAGGTATTTTGTCATTCACATAGTCAATATACTGGCTATTATTGCTATAGCTTAATCCCCAAGCAATCAACGCTAGAAGCAATGCTCCCCCTACACCACAATAGCCTAGCCATTGTATTTTGCGATAACGTTTTTCCCATTTAAGATTTAGCCCAGCTAAACCAGACTCTCTAAATACAATTTCTTGTAAAAGACTCTTTAAGAAATAACTTTTACCTTGACTACTTGGGTGCAGTTTATCTTGTGAAGAAATACCATCAATGCGTAAATATTGTTTTAATTGCGATGTTACTTTATCGAAACTCAAACCGCCTTGTGTACCACTCGTAAAATAAACACCTCGTGGAATAATCTTGGATTCAAATTTACTGACAGAGAATACATCTGCCAAAAACATTCCCAATACCATGCGTAAATTCGCAAATTGTTGTGGCAATATATAAGCAGAAGCACGTTGCTCATCTGATTGATTTCGAATTAACACATCAGGCAAGGCATCAAATAAACGCTCTTGCAATAAAGTAAACTCTTTATCAAATGCTGGTAAGAATTTAAAACCAGCCTCTTGGGATTGTTCATACGGTAACGTAAAGCCCCATACTTGAGCCTGCTCTTCCAAACTTAAATCATGGAAATAAGCTTCAAATCCATGTAATAGGTCAACCTTGGTAACCATGACATAAACAGGAAAATGAATTCCGAGCTCATCTCTTAACTCTTGCAAGCGTCTTTTTAATACCAACGCATGTTGTGCTCTATCTGTCGCATTAGACCCTAATAAATCAGACACACTAACAGTCAAAATCACGCCATTAATTGGTTGGCGTGTCCGATATTTCGTTAATAAATCTAAGAATCCCTTCCACTCTTGTTCATCACCTGTAGGATCACTTTCATGTGTGGTATACCGTCCTGCTGTATCTAATAACACCGCTTCATCTGTAAACCACCAATCACAGTTTTTAGTACCACCAACGCCCTTTAAAGCCACCTTACCAAATTTTTCAGCAAGTGGAAACGTTAATCCTGAGTTAATTAATGCTGTCGTTTTACCTGAACCCGGTGCGCCAATAAACACATACCAAGGTAATTGATATAAATATTGTTTTGAAAAGTCGCCACCAAATAAGCTACGCTCTTTACCTTCAAATTTAGATTGTTTGAGTAGTTGGATAGCCTCATCGAATCGTTCTGACAGTAACTTTATTTCTGCTCTTTCTTCTTCTGGAAGTTCTTCTATTTTTTTACTGTTTTTAGATTTATGCAATTGACCTAAGAGCTGTGAATTAAGTCTCGCCTCACGCCATTTACGCCAAATAAATCGTATCAACCATATACCAAAAATGGCACTGATAACATAGATACGAATTAATTCATCCTCAAGTGGATACCATTGACCCACTGCTATTGACGGACCGATAAACCAAATCAACCAAGCCAAAATGAGAAGACCCACAAATGTCCACAAACTTCGACTAAATAAGAAACTAAAAATTCTATTGATAAAATTGACAAAAAAATTCATGTATTTGCTCTTTTACGTTAACTTATTCGCCTATTTAACTGGTGACACAAGAAGAGTAATTTCCACTCGTCTATTTTTCGCACGATTCTCTGCTGTATCATTTGGAGCAACAGGATTAGCCTCACCCTTACCCTCTGCCCTCACACGATTTTTGTTGTTAAGTCTGACTTCAAGTAATTGCTTAACCGCATCTGCTCGTGCTTGAGATAATTCCCAGTTTGATGGGAAACGCAATGTTTTGATAGGAACGTTATCACTATAACCTGAGACTAAAATATTGCCTTCTACACCATTTAAAGCATCTGCTACCCTAGATAGAACAGGGAGATATTGCTGACGAATTTGATTAGATCCAGATTCAAACAAACCATCGCCACGTAAAATCACCACACTACGGTCAGCCTCATCTCGCACAACAAGGAGATCTTCACGAATTTCTGATGCTAAAAAATTAGCTAAACGATCTGGGACTGGTGCTTGAGAAACGATTGCTTTTTTCTCAACCAATTGAGGAGGCTGAATTTTTACAATATCTCTAAACAATGCATCAGACTTATCACCTAATGACCAAGAGAATCCCCAATATAAAAGAATACCTGCCATGAGAGCCGCTAAAGCAACTACCCATAAAGATATCGGTAACCGTTTTAACTGGTTGACAATTTCTTCCGCTTGCCAATTCAGCGATAATTTCTGTGGGTATTTCCCTCGGGTGTTATTCAGCAGCAATAGTAAACGTTGTTTCAGTGTTTCAAGTTGCGAACGCCCATTATCAATGACACGATATCTACCCTCAAACCCAAGCATTAAGCAGTAATACATGAGCTCTAGAAAATTAAGATGAGCTGGCGCATTTTGTGATAATTTGGCTAATAATTGGAAAAACTTTTCACCACCCCATGTTTCATTATGAAAAGTAACCAATAAACTTTTTCCTGACCATTGCCCATTCATACCCCATGGCGTTAAGGCACATGCCTCATCTAAGGCTGTACATAGACAATAACGAGCCCCAAGAATCGTTTCATTATTAATGCCCATGGCTTGTGCACGTAACTCAAATTGACGAATCTCATCAATCAAACGATCACGTAATAAATCAATATTTTCATGCTCTTTAGAATGACGTATTTGTGGCAATAAAGTTAGCAGAGAGTTAGCTGCTGCTACTAAAGGATTAGAGCCACTTATCACATAATCATCTGGTCGCAACTCTACTTGTTGCGCAGAATCAGGCATGGCTACCTGATTCCAAACTCCCATCTTGGAGTCCATATAATCCGAAGAGGACATTACAATCACCTATTAGTTTTTACAGCCCAAAATCTCATATCCAGACCAGGGAAATCCCCTGCTAAATGCAGTGCTAATGCGGCACTTCTCTCAAATTGTTGCCACATATCCCCTTTCTTCTCAAGGCTAAAATAGGTATAGCCCGCATGATAAGGTAGAGCAGAAGGTACCTGATCGATTTGACGTAAATGAATACCTGGTAATTGCAAATGCACCAATTCTTTCATCTTCTCTGTTGAGCCCAGTTTGACTTGCGTTGGGAATGTTTTGCGTAATATGTCATCAGGCATATCCGCCTTAACAGCCAAGATAAAGTCAGATGTCTTAAATAAGCCCTTGTCTTTAACATTACCTGTGCGTAAACCGTGCCCTTTGTCATCAAGCGGAATGACGATATAAGCATCTTCAAAGACAATATTCAGTGCATTATTCAGTTGTGACATCAAGCTTTCTAAACTTGGCTTTAAATCATCATGTACATAGACAGGAATATCATCTAACGAAATACTCTCTGGATGGAACATTGCCATTTCAGCCACTAGCATCACTAGATGACGGAAAAATATTTCTGGGTGCAAATACTTTAATGTGTTTAAATGCTTAAACAGGATAAGATTGCGATTAATAATCCCCAAAATAATCGTTTCCACATAGGTGCTTGAACTCGTTCTATTTTTAGGGGTGATTCGCTCTGATAATTTCTCAGAACGATAACTTAATAATGAAATAACATCTTGCAAATGGTTTTTTAATGTATTCTTCACAAGGTGACAATTTAATGTTGGCTGAATATATGAGAAATTCATTAATACAGAATTATCATTTGCCCTGCCTTGGAAATCAGCGATAGGCAAGATTTCCCAGTTTGAGTCAATTTCCTGTTGAGTCAATAGGCGATAAACAGGTTTCGCAAACTGAATAGTTACTTCGTTTAATGCCACATTAGTAACATCTACCACCTCTTGTTCAACAACACGATACCTTGCCAATGAATTATCTTTTTCCTCATAATCCACTTCTTGAAGTGATGCCTTTTTAGAGGGAATAGCTAAGTAGAGCATTTGATTATTTTTCAAATTCTCTAAGGGATAACTTGCTAAATCTGTATCCTTTAGCTCAAACACAGTACCGTCAGGAAAAACGCCCGTTGCCTTAATAATATTAAATTTATTTTGTTTTAATAAATGTGTATCTATCTCTAATTCTGAAAATCCCCAATAGTAATGACCCAAGGTCTGCAACATAAGAAACTGTTGGTTGCTAAGAAGACTTTCTTGTTGTTGAAAATGTTGAGGGCGTAAAAACATCCCCTCAGTCCACAATATTTTTTTTATTTTCATTCATTCTTTAATATTTCCTTTATTTTTTTGTCGGCACTACGCTTAAGCCTTGTTCACCCACCTCAAGCTGAATCCTGACTTCATCTGGTGAAAACTGCCAGAACTTATAAAAATTTGTTGTTTCCGCTTCTGGTAAATCAATCAATAATCGCCATTTTGCATTATGGATATCTCGATAACCAGCAATAATGCCTAGCATTTTGGCTTGTAAATTTCCTTCTGACTTAAACTCTTTTGTCTCTCCCGGTGATAGCACAACACTGCTTACTCCCAACATTTGATCACCCAATGCTTGTCTTGCATCTTTCTGTAAAGAGAAATAATCGCTTTGATTAAAAGCGTTAGAACTGTTTAATTCATAAACAATCACTTTGATAGGGTGTGCTTTCCCTGTTTGACCCGCATTGACATTATTCGTGGCTTTAAGCTCCAATACATACGGAACAGCCAATTTACTCTCAGTTGATGCACAAGCAACCAATAAAAAAGTACTCATACATAAAGCAATATATCTAATCCAAATTTTCATATTCTCTTTTCAAAAACTGTTGTGTATATCGAACAAAAAAAGTTATGATTTCTACCGTCAAAAAATGGTAAATATAACCATCTATAATTGAATAGGTTATGTTTTTAATTTGCGACGCCATATATGATGCGCTTAAATTAATAACTAAAAACAATCCCTTTCTTATTATTCACAATAATTGTTATAGTATCGTTACGAAAATATTACTTTGGAGTTAAAAATGAGACAAAATCGTTCACTTCTAATTGGTGTTTTAATGTCATCTCTGCTATTAGTAGGGTGTGCAAGCAAGCAAATGGCGGATATCGATCCTAATTCTCCATTCAGTCCAGCTGAACAAATTATCTTAAAAGATATCAATTCAAACTTTACAGCAGCCAATTATGACAACGTCATTGATAAAGTAAATAACACACCTGAAGTCTCAACAGGGACACTTGCATTCCGCTCCGAAGCGCTTAAATACAAGGCTTTCAGTGAGTGTTTATTAGAAAAGACCAAAGATTGCGCCTCTTCTTTCAAAAAAATTCTTAAAGCCGATCCAACGTTTGAATTAGCGGACTCTGAAAAAAACCATCCTATGTGGGGCAAAGTTTTTGCGAAAAGAAAAACGCATGTTAACTAGAAAATCAACTAAAGCAAAATCAAAAAAACGCGCTAAAAGAAAATAAACATTTAGTCACTAATTATTTTAAATTTTAATTATTATGCAATTATCTATTACAGATAAAAGCCATAGTGTTTCTGTTCATCAAGTAACTCCTCCTGGAGTTACTTTGGGCAGAGCAAGTACTAATCATATTGTTTTGACGGATGAGTCAAAACAAATTAGTTTGATGCAAGCCATTATCAGAGTACAAAATAGAGAAACTTTAATTTTAAAGAATATGGGCTCTCTGGAAATCCAAGTCAATCAAACATCTCTCCCTCTCGGCAAAGAGATAGTAGTACATGCTGGCGATAACATTAGAATTGGCGATTATACCTGTACAGTATCAAAATTACCCTCAGCACCAACAGTAATGCCCATGCCAAATCAACCAGCCATGACGGGGCACTATACAGCCATATCGCCTAAAAATACTGGATTTATCCCTGAAAAAACAACACCTACTCAAGCCATTGAGGAAGATATATTGGGGTTAAACAGTACTGCACCTACAACTCAGCAGCCGATTAATTACACAAAAGATATCTTTGCTGAACTACTGGGTGTTGATGCTGTTCCAATAGGTGCTTCACATGCTAATTTACATCCCTTTGAATTTAATTCAAAACTAGATAAAAATTTTCATGACCCGCTAAGCAATTTAGATACGAGAATTAGCATTGAACAAGAAAATGACCCTTTAAAAATCATCGCATCTGATGGAAATGAGCATCTAAATAAAAATATTTTCAGTAATCCAAAACCATCGACACTTAATATTGATGACTCAAGAGTCAATTTGACAGAATTAGATCGCCTATTAGATGAGATTAATCAAAAGCACTAATCATTACTAATAAAGCCTAATCAGTAATAAACTGATTAGGCTTTAAATCACGGCCACTATTCTTTAGTAATAATTTGGGTAAACTGCCCTTCTTTATATTTAAAGCTTTTATGCGTAGTGATATACAAACTCGCCGTCTTTAGCATCTAGTGTCAAAGACGTAATCTGTTCACCATTCATAGTGCTTTCTAAAATGCGATGGCTTACATTTGGCAAGACAGTATTTGTTAAAATCGCATCCACCATGCGCCCACCAGACTCCACCTCAGTACAACGATTCACAATCAATTGGACAGCCTCTGGTGAAACAGTAAACTGAATACCATGGTTTTGAAGTAAGCGTTTTTCAATGCGTGATAATTGCAACTTAACAATATTTCCTAGCATTTCATCAGACAATGGGAAATACGGCACTACCACTAGTCTACCAAGTAAGGCAGCAGGGAATGTTTTTAATAATGGTTCCCTAAGAACGGCTGTTAATCCTTCAGCATCTGGCATCAGGTCAGGATCCTTACAAACATCCATAATGCGATCAGTTCCAACATTAGAGGTCAATATAATAACTGTGTTTTTAAAATCAATATAACGACCTTCTCCATCTTCCATCCAGCCTTTATCAAAGACTTGGAAAAATATCTCATGTACATCTGGATGTGCTTTTTCTACCTCATCTAATAGCACCACACTATAGGGACGACGACGTACAGCCTCAGTTAATACACCCCCCTCACCATAACCAACATATCCTGGTGGGGCACCTTTTAGTGTGGAAACAGTATGAGCCTCTTGGAACTCACTCATATTGATAGTGATTAAATTTTGTTCACCCCCATAAAGTGATTCCGCTAATGCTAATGCCGTTTCAGTCTTACCCACACCACTCGGACCACAAAGCATGAATACGCCTACAGGTTTATTAGGATCTGTTAATTTAGCCCTAGATGTTTGAATTCTGCGTACAATAGTATCTAAACCATGACGTTGTCCAATAACACGCTTTTCTAGTGTATCAGCAAGCTGTAATACCGAATTTGCCTCATCTTTCACCATACGTCCAACAGGAATACCCGTCCAATCAGCCACAACAGAGGCAATAGCATTGGCATCAACAGACGGGAAAATCAATGGTTGATCTCCTTGTAGCACCAATAACTCTTGCTGTACCTGTTGTAATTCTTGTCTTGCTTGTTCTTTTTCTTGCTGATCTTCTAAATTCTCATCTTGAAGAATCGCTCTTAATTCAAACACTTTTTCCGTTAATTCTTTTTCTTTTTCCCATTTCTCTTGATAGACCACTAAGTCCTCTCTCAAGGCTTTAAGTTCAGCCTCTATCTCAACAAGCCTAGCCGATCTATCCATGCCTAAACGAAGCTCTCGTTCAGTAATTTGCTTTTCCGTTTCTAAATGCTCAATTCTGCGCTCTGTATCTTCTAATTCCGCTGGTTTGGCATACTGACTCACCGCAACCCGTGCACACGCTGTATCTAATAAAGCGACTGCCTTATCCGGTAATTGACGCGCAGGAATATAACGATGCGATAAACGAACAGCCGCATCAATAGCTTCATCTAGTAATAACACCTTATGATGCTTTTCTAAATAAGCACTGATACCTCGCAACATAATGATTGCCTTTTGTTCATCTGGCTCGTGTACTTGTACCACTTGGAAGCGACGCGTTAAGGCAGGATCTTTTTCAATATATTTTTTATATTCCGCCCATGTTGTTGCACCAATAGTACGTAATTGACCTCGTGCCAATACAGGTTTTAATAGATTAGCCGCATCACTCGTGCCTGCATTACCACCTGCGCCAATGAGTGTATGAATTTCATCAATAAACAACACTATTGGTTTTTCACTTGATTGCACCTCATCAATGACTTGACGCAATCGTGCTTCAAACTCCCCTTTCATACTTGCTCCTGCTTGTAATAAGCCGATATCAAGTAAGTACAGAGAAACATCTCGTAAACTTTCTGGCACATCACCTTGTGCTAGGCGCAAGGCTAAGCCCTCTACAACTGCTGTTTTACCAACACCTGCTTCACCAGTTAAAAGAGGATTATTTTGACGACGACGCATCAAAATATCAATCATTTGACGGATTTCCTCATCACGACCAGACACAGGGTCAATCTCGTGATTTCTTGCCTTCTCCGTCATATCTACCGCATATTGTTTTAATGCCGTTTGTTCTTTAGCGCCTGGGGCAACTTTTTGCTCAGATAAGCCAACGCTATCTTTTTCTTCAGCCGATCCTTTGACAATGCTTAATAACTTATCCGCAAGAACGTCTGGAATGATTTTTTTAAACTTCAGCACTGATGCTATATAAAACGTTGCGTAATGAATTAGTTTTTAGAATACCTAATAATAAATAAGCACTGCGAATTCTAGCATCGCCATACTTTAGCGAACCATATACCCAAGCTCTTTCAGTAGCACTATCGATATGCTCTGACAAATCAGATACTGAACTCGCTCCAGTTGGTAGCTCACCCAAAGCAGTAACAATGCCTTCCTCTATCAAGTTAACTCTAACCTCAAAAAACTGCATGATTTTTTGCCAGTCACTATTATGTTCATGCATAATTTGATGAAACCAGTGTACTAATTCAACATAAGGATTACCGCGCAATTTACAAAATGATGTAGCCCCTTCTAATGATTTATAGAGCAAAGGATTAAGCTTCCCAAATAATTCAGTACGATTAATTTCTGACATAACAATAAACAAAAAGAAATGGATAATTTGAGAAATATACCAACAGAAGTTTATTATTTTATGACAATTATTAAACTTGTCTTATTACTAATTTTGTTACGAATATGAAATATTATTGTCTTTTTCATCTGTTAAGATAGCTTTCTTATTGAGGTTTAAGATGACGACGATAAAAAAAGAGTTACCTGAAAAATTTTGGGAAGACTTACAATCTTTTCCATACAATTACAACTTCTATCATGTCATGCGGTCAATTGATGCTTATTATCAATTGAGAAAACCTGTTGGTCGTAACAGCCAACCTAGTCATGAGCCTGTTCGTTTACGCCAAGAACCCTCCATGTCGTTTGCTCCCTCTAACCTTACCAATGTAAGTCGTAAGGACGGCAGTAATACGATTAATATTTCTTTACTTGGCTTCGGTCTATTTGGACCTAACGGTCCATTACCCCTTCATATCACGGAATATGTACGAGAGCGAATTTTTCACCACAAAGATGCAACCCTCTCTGCCTTTGCGGATATTTTTCATCATCGCTTAATCTCTCTTTTTTATAGAGCTTGGGCAAATGCACAAAGCACTATTAACATAGAGTTAAAAGACGAATCTTTTTCTCGTCACATCGCCAGTCTTATCGGATTGGGGTTTAATTCTAGTCGTAATAGGGATAGTATTGATGACTATACTAAGTTTTACTTCTCTGGGCATTTAACTCGACAAACGAGAAACCCTGAAGGACTGATTCAAATACTACGCCGTTACTTTAATATCCCTGTACGTTTACAAGAATATATTCCACAATGGATTAAGATTCCTGAACATCAACAATTTCGTCTTAATGGTGACTGTAGTTTAGGCTCTTTTGCTGTCATTGGAAGCCAAATCAAAGATGTTCAGCATAAGTTTAGATTATTGCTTGGCCCGCTCTCTCAGCAAAAATTTAATAGCTTTCTACCTAACCACGAAAACAGTCAGCAACTGATTGATTGGGTTCGTCTATATATAGGATTTGAGTTTGCATGGGATGTATGCTTAATTCTGAAGAATGAAGAAATCAAAGGTATTCAATTAGGCGATCAAAGTGCTCTTGGTTTCTCAAGTTTCTTAGGGACTCGAAAAACAGCAATTGACGACTTTAAAGAATTAATTATTGACTACGAATCTCGCCTAACACCGGCAATATAAAACTAAATACGATTGGAAGTTCATATTTCCCAATATACGTTTATATACGTCCGATACTATGGATAGAGACTCTTGTTTCTCCAGGTATATTCCCTTTTATGGTGCCACTTTTCCAGGCATGACCATACGCTACTTCTAATGTAAGGTGCAACATACCGTCAGCTTTACGCCCTTGTTCAAGACTATTTAATAGTTTCTCATACCAACCTCGCCCCTTAAGTCCATTACTTCTTTGTACACTTGGATTACCACCCAAGCTATACACATCAGCCAATAATTTTTCAGGTGTTTTATAGGTCAAGGTAATCATTTCTTGATCCATCACGGGATCTAAAAAACCATTCTCTAGCATGATGTCCCCAAAATCATGCATATCGACAAAACTCATCATTTGTGTTTTAAGATTAGCTCGAATCATTGCTTCCCTAAGCTCTATCAATGTATGAGGGCCAAAACAAGAAAACATACATAGTCCACCCACCGTTAATAGTCGACGCCATTCCTTGATGACATATTCTGGACAAGGATGCCAATGTAATGCCAAATTTGACCAGACTAATTCCGCAGACTCTGGTGCCAAACCAGTATCAGCCATATCTTTAAGTAAAAAACTTGGTTGCTTTTTAGCAATAATTTTATTAATTAATGCATTAAAACCTTTTGAACCTAAACTATTATTTGCCTCATCAATGTAGTCATGACAACTATCAACACCAATATAATGTACATTCGGATAACGTGCTTGCAAAGCCTTTACCCGATAACCAGGACCACACCCCATATCAATTAATGTATTCGGCTCTAAACGAATATATTGCAATCGCTCTAGCATGCGGTTTGCAATTTCATCCAATATAAATCTTGCCCCCTCTAATTTTTTGCGACGACTAAATTGCTGTGCTACGTGCTTAGGATTAATAGGGAGAAACTGTATAGAACTAGTAGGCATATTGGAGAAGGACATTTTTATCTTCCTAAGGTTGATAATCTGTAGCTTATCGCTTAGGCTCTATTGTAAATTTATCCTTTCATCTACGGTTGAGATAGTGAATATTTTCAATAATTTAGTTAAAGGGGTTTGTCCTCTCTGTCGAGAAAGTGCTACGCTAGGGCAGTTTTGTTACGCTTGTAAAGAAGATATTTTGGCAAGCATTCACTATCACTCTCCCCGTTGTTCCTATTGTCAACTACCTCTCAATGACAAAGGCTTGTGTGATAATTGCCACTATTACCATTTGTCGCTGACCGTATATTCTGCATTTGATTATGCACCCCCTTTAGATAGCCTAGTATTACGCTTTAAAAATAATGGACAAACCCATTTAAGCACTTGTTTTGCTCAGTTAATCTTCGAACAATTAATAAAAAAGAATCACTTGCCTGATAAGCGCACGGTACTAATACCAATTCCTAGTAAGAAAAACTCTCTTAAAAAAAGAGCGTATAATCCTGCTAGTCTATTTGCTAAAAGTCTGGCTAAGAAATTACAATGTCAACTTGATTTAAGCACTTTACGCTGTCGCCAACAAGCCAATGCCGATCAAAAAACGCTATCTCGCCTTGATCGCTTTGTAAGTAGTCGTGATCAATATTATTGTTCTCGTCGTGTTAATTACACTGACGTCATATTAATAGATGATATTTTAACGACAGGCAGTACCCTAGAAAGTGCCTCGCGTGCCTTACTTGCAGCGGGAGCACAAAATGTACAGGCAATAGTCATTGCTAGAACGATAACTACTTAATTTATTATGTTTCACATTATTTTAGTTTCTCCTGAGATGCCTGCCAATACAGGCAATATCATTCGCTTATCGGCTAATACTGGCGTACAGCTCCATTTAGTACGTCCATTTATTTTTTCTCTAGATGACAAGCGTTTGCGACGTGCTGGTTTGGATTATCATGAATATGCCTCCTTAAAAGTACATGACTCATTACAAGAAGCGATTAAATCAACTGGTGCCCCTAAAAGCCGTGTTTTTGCTATTTCCACAAAAGGGAAAAAACGTATCGGAGAAATAGCATTCCAAGCAGGAGACTGTTTTATTTTTGGACGAGAAACAGCCGGATTAAAACCCGAAGAATGGGAGATTATTGGTCTAGAGGCGGCTATTCGTTTACCCATGCAAGCAAACTCTCGTAGTCTAAATCTTTCCAATGCTGTTGCTGTTACTATTTATGAAGCATGGCGACAAACTGGTTTTGAAGGTGGGATTTAGTCATATCAGCGTAAGCGTCCGGTGAATACATGTATTCATTCCTGCTAAATTGCGCGACACTATGGTTTTGTGTATGTTAGGAGAAATCAATGCCGTCTTTAATGCGTATCGAGACCGCCCAACGAGTGGGAATTCAAGAGCAAGCGTCTAGCCTACTGGCACTAGATAAAATCATCCTGGTGAGTGAGGCGACAGATTTACGAGCAGGGATGGATACCTTGCGCACTAAGGCAATTCAGCGCTTTGGTCAGGTGGCACCTCACGAAGCCTATGTGTTTATGAATCGCACGCACACGCTTCTTAAATTACTCATGCACGATGCGATGGGGTCGTGGCTATGTGTTCGTCGACTACATGAAGGTACGGCTTTCACGGGTGCAGGCTCACGGATGAATTCCGGCCGCACATGACGGTCAGGCTAACGACCTGGCAGCCTTAGCCTTGGGCTGCCTTGGC
>NZ_AYSV01000131.1 GCF_000506865.1 Pelistega indica | reverse complement strand
ATTTATTTTYWKCTTGAGCATTTACTGAACCAACAAATGCCAATGTTAGTAATCCTGCTAAGGTAGTTTTAATTCATACTATCTTTCATCTTATCTCCTTTTATTGATGATTTACCCAAGGAAGCATTTTTCTTAACATAACATCAATACCGAAATAAAGTATCAATGCCATTAAAGCTAATACAAATAGACTAGCAAACATTAAATCTATTTGCATCCTTGCATTTGCATGTAGCATTAAATAACCAAGCCCTTCACTAGAGCCAACCCATTCCCCAACTACGGCACCAATAGGGGCTACCGATGCTGCCACTCGCAACCCAGATGCTAATGAAGGGAGAGATGCTGGTAAGCGAATATAACGCAATTGCTGCCATGCATTAGCTTGCATCGTTTGTGCCAAGTCTAACCATCCCTGAGGTGTTTGTCTTAAGCCGTCATAACAAGCAGCTGCCACAGGAAAAAAAATAATTAAACTAGCCATAATAATTTTGGAACTCATCCCATAGCCAAACCAAACCATCAGCAATGGAGCAACAGCAAAAACCGGGATGGCTTGACTAATCACCAGTAGAGGCAATAACCAAGGTCGTATAGGCTTAAACATTTGTAAGCTTAATGCACTTAAAAAGCCTGCCACGCAACCACACAACATGCCTAATAAAATTTCCAATGCTGTGATGCTAGCATGCTCTGCAATTAAATCAATACGCTGATTAAGCGTTTGGAAAACTTGTAAAGGACTAGGCAAGATGAATTTAGGAAGCCCGGTTATCATCACAACCAATTGCCACAGTACCATGATTCCAAGTGCGATCAACAATAAACGCCCCAAAAGAGAAAATTTTTGCATGTTAGTCTTCCTCTTTTTAAACGGTTGAAAGTTGATTTAATAATACGCCCTGCCATTTTAATACGTCAGGATCATCAATTGATCTAGGGGTATCAGAGGATAAATTTACCATGTGTACCAATGACGCTGGCTGTTGATTTTGGGCTTGCATAACCCAAATATGCTGACTTAATCGAAGTGCTTCTAGTGGATCATGCGTAATTAAGATAACTGTTTTATCTCGAAACAGTTTAATAAACAATGTCTGTAACTGTAGTCTAGTGGCAAAATCTAGTGCTGAAAATGGCTCATCCATCAAGACAATAGGCTTATCTTCCAAAAGTGTCCTAGCCAAGGCTACCCGCTGTCGTTGCCCTCCAGAAAGTTGATATGGCTTTCTATCTCCCAATCCTGATAGACCTACTTGCTTAAGTAATCGCATCGCAGACTCTTGTACATCTGGTGTCAAATCACCCCTTAACTGAAATCCTAAACAAATATTTTCCAACACGGATAGCCAAGGCATTAATAAATCATCTTGAGCCATCCACGCAATGCGAGAAAATAATGGCAGCCCATCATCAGCCATTACCTCCCCTTGCCACGTTTGATGTGAAAGTAGTCCCGCCATTATTTTAATTAAACTACTTTTCCCAACGCCTGAACTACCTAAAATACTATGCCATTGCCCTGCCTGAAAATGTGCAGATACCCCTGTAAACAGGGGGCTTTGATCATAATCAAAATGAAGGGATTTAATAATAATTCCAGGTGCTTGCATATAGGTCTATAAGAGTCCTAACCACTTCCAATAGGTAGCAGCAAATAGTACCATTAATAAATAGCCAATCACGGTGACTACGATACCCACTTTAGCAAATTGTTTTGCATTAAACGTTTCAGTACCAAGACAAACCATATTTTGTGGTGCATTAATTGGCAAAATAAACCCATAACTCACCACAAAACCTAAAATCATGGTCATACCTAAACGATTAATATCGCCCGGAAGATTTTGCAATAATGCAATCATGATTGGAATCATTGAAGAAGACAAGGCTGTAGCACTAGCAAAACCTAAGTGGATAACAATCAGAAAGGCAGCTAATACAGCAAATATCATTGTTGGACTAAATGTATCTAGCCCTGTATTCGCTACAATTTGTGTTCCTAGCCACTCCCCTGCTTTAGTTTGAAGCAGAGCAGTTCCCAAACTAATACCAACACCGAAAACAATGACTGTTCCCCAAGGTACTCTAGCTTGAATATCTTTCCAGTTAATCACACCAATTTTCGGTAACAATAACATGGCTAAAGCTACAGTAGTCGTTGCTGTGGTATTGAATTTATGTAATTTACCTTCTGTCGCCCAGAAACCAATCAAAATCAATGTTACTAATAATAAACGTTTCTGTGCAGAAGACATTGGACCAAGCTCTTCTTTTTGCTTTCTAACAGTTTCTCGTCCACCCTGTAAACCATTGACTTCTACAGGTAATAATTTTAATACCACCACGACCAATACAACAGACATAATTAATGACCATGGTAATGCAGCGATTAACCAATCCACCCAAGCGACTCGTTCACCTAGCATCTTTTCCATAAAACCAACTGTTAACAAGTTCTGTGCGGCAGCGGTTTGGATACCTATATTCCAGACACTAATACCTTCGGCAACAACAATCATAAGACCCGCCGCTAAATTGGAACGCTTATCCACTCCAAATGCTGCGATAATCCCCATAATAATAGGTAACATTGCTGCACCCCTAGCTGTAGCACTTGGTACGACTAGACTTAACACAATAATAACGAGGATAGTTCCGACAAAAATTGATTTCGTACTCGTTCCCACCAAATTTAAGGTGCTCAACGCAATCCGTTTATCTAAGCCAGTAAATGTCATACATGCAGCTAAAAATAATGCTGCCGTCACCAATGCTAACGCAGAATTACCAAACCCAGTTAAAGCGAGATTCATTGATGCAGACGTACCCCAATCCTTTGCATGATTGTCCATACTTGGTGATAAGCCAACGAGAAAAACAATTAATCCCAAGATAATAATGGAACTAGTTTCATAAGAAACAGCTTCACTCACCCAGACAATAATAGCAAATACCAAGATAGCCAAAACGCGGTGTCCTGCAACAGGCAAGCCTTCTGGTGTTGGTAGTAATAAAATACCTATCAGCGCCAACACACCAATAATTAATCCGAGTGGGAATTTCCCTGGTGCCAAAAAACTCTCTTTTGTAGGCATAATAAAACCCCTTTTTGCAACTCCAAACAACTACATTACCTTAGTGTGCCAAATCAATCTGTTAAATCAGATGATATAAAACACCTATATATCCACTATTATAAAACACAAACTATTATTCCAATATGAACTCGTTTGAATTTATTGGAGAGATTAATTAGATAAAAAAATCCCAATCACACTTTTCAAGTGGATTGGGATTAGATGTATTATGATTAGTTAATCTTCAAATAAAGATTCACTAATCTTCAAATAAAGATTCACTAATCTTCAAATAAAGATTAACTAATCTTCAAATAAAGATTAACTAATCTTCAAATAAAGATTAACTAATCTTCAAATAAAGATTAACTAATCTTCTTTTGATTTTGACGTGCAGGTTTTTTCAAATTAATTCTCCAAAATATATCTATGTAGAACTCATGATAAAACCTGCACGCCGAAAGTACCTCTGTATCTACAAACTAAAATCCCAATTACACTTTTCAAGTGGATTGGGATTAGATGTATTATGCTGTAAGTTTAGAAATGTTTCTCACAACTTTTACAAAAAAAATTATTGTTGTACTGCGTATAAGTACACTTCGACTCGGCGATTTTGTGCACGACCTTCTTCTGTACCATTATCAGCGATTGGGTCATTGAAACCACGGCCTTCTGTCATTGCACGTGAGCCATCAACACCTTTAGTAGCTAAATAACTAACAACACTTTGAGCACGGCTTTCAGATAATTTTTGGTTAAGTTTAGCTGTGCCTTTATTATCTGTATGACCAATTACTTTTACACGTAATGTTGGCGCTGCAGTCATTTCTGATGCTAAAGCGTCTAACACAGGATACGCTGTAGATTTCAATTGTGCGCTACCTGTATCAAATGTTGCACCCTCTGGGAAATTAACTTTTAGGCTACCGTCAGGCATTTTTGTAGTTGAAACACCAATTTTTGAACCTGTTTCATCCACTTTTCCTACGATACGATCCCAGTTATAACCAGTGATTGCACCAGCTACAGCACCAATACCAGCGCCGATAGCAGCTGATTTCGAGTTATCACCAATTAATGCACCAACACCAGCTCCAAGAGCAGCACCGATACCAGTTCCTGCGGCAGTATTACCTGCAGTAGAAGCACAACCAGCAAATACAGAACCTGCTAAAACAACAGCGGCTAAACGAGTATATTTCATAAATGACTCCTAATAGATATTTAACGGAGATTAACCAAATTAATCATTAATCCTATTCTAAAAACAATTTCGCTAGATGACTAGCTGTATTATTGCCTTTTTTAACATTATTAACGATTAGTTTGTAAAACATTGTAAAACTATGGCGCTTTAGCTAACAGCATTACCAGCTTATAGTCTAAATGGGTTGCTAATCGAAACGTTATCTGCTCAAACTCAATATAACCTTGTTGAGGGTGATTAAATTCTCGTACCCCTCCCTCACGAGCGAGTACTGTTTGTCTATCCCAACAAAGTTTAAATAGCTCACTTTTTGACGATAAGTCTTCGACAAAACTTGCCATTTCTAATTGCTCAATACTAGCAGCCACATCAGCACGAAACTCTGCTACAGCACGAACAGCTCTATTTTCCCATCCTATCACGATATCACGTGCTTTAGGCTCTTGGAAAATAAATTGTAATAAATTTGGTGATGTTGTCTTTGCTATCCAACCATCGAATAATTCATTAATTAAGTTATTGAAATACAATATATTCCACGATTTATCAAGTATATAAGCAGGGCTAGCAATTGCATCAACACACTCTTGTAAATAACTTGATAAACTACCATGCTCAGCCTTAGTCACGTCAGGATCAATAGCATCAGCCAGCTCAAATAAATAAGCTCTCTCAGCAGAGTTTAAGTGTAGTGCATCAGCCAGTTTCGACCATACTTGCGCTGATACAGAAACATCTCTACCTTGTTCAATCCATGTGTACCACGTCACACTAATATCACACAATAAGGCAACTTCCTCTCGGCGTAAGCCGGGCGTGCGTCGCCTCAGACCAGGTGATATACCTGCTACTTGTGGACTGACTCTAGATCTAGCTTCCCGGACAAACTCACCGAGAAGCTGTTTTTTACGTGACGGTGATTTACTCTGCATCTATTCTATTACCGAATGTAAGGCTTTTTTGGCTTTAGCCTCTTCAAACCCTGTGCGTCTACGATAATCATCAAATTGGTCTTGACCAATATTACCAATACTAAAATAATCCGCTAAAGGATGACTAAAATAAAAGCCTGAGACACTTGATGCCGGATACATCGCATAACTTTCAGTAAGCTTCATGCCAATATCTTCAGGTTTCATCACACGGAACATATCTGCTTTGACGGTATGCTCTGGACAAGATGGATAGCCAGGAGCAGGACGAATACCGACATATTTTTCCTCAATGATTTCTTCATTGCTGAGGTTTTCCTCATGTACATACCCCCATAAGTCTGTACGAACACGATGATGCAAACATTCAGCAAATCCTTCTGCCAAACGATCAGCAATTGCTTTAATCATAATCAAGGAATAGTCATCCAACTCTTTTTCAAAATGCTCTTCATGCACTTCAATCCCTAAACCATTGGTGACAGCAAACATACCAATATAATCTTTAACCCCAGAGGATTTAGGCGCAATATAATCTGCTAAACATTTGTTACGAACATCTTCTCGTTTTTTATTTTGCTGACGTACCAGATGCCACGTAAAAAGCACTTCTTCTCGTGACTCATCTGCATACACCTCGATATCTTCTTCATTCACACTATTTGCTGGATAAAACGCTACCACACCACTCGCTGTTAGCCATCTTCCCTCAATAATTTTGTGCAACATCTCTTGACCGTCAGCATATAGTTTTCGTGCTTGCTCACCCACTATTTCATCGTCTAAAATTTTTGGGAAACCACCTGCTAAACCCCATGTCATAAAGAATGGACCCCAGTCAAAAAATTTCACAATTTCTTTTAAATCATAGGATTCAAATAAGCGTCGGCCAATAAATTTTGGTTTAGGAGGAGTATAGTGTTGCCAATCTATCTGTTCTTTATTTGCTCGAGCTTCCTCTAGAGGAATAACGGGATTCGCTCGTCTATTAGCATGACGTACTCGCACTTGCTCATATTCTTCCGCTAAATCTCTTAAAAAGGCGTCTTTGTTATCCGACACTAAATGAGTACAAACACCCACAGAACGACTAGCATCAGGGACATAGATGACTGGACCTTCATAATTAGGAGCAATCTTAACAGCAGTATGCACGCGACTTGTTGTGGCTCCACCAATCATCAGTGGTATTTTTTTCTCTCTAAAATAAGGATCACGTTGCATTTCAGACGCCACATAGGCCATTTCTTCTAAACTCGGTGTAATTAAGCCTGACAAGCCAATAATATCGGCATTTTCTTCTTTTGCTTTAGCCAAAATATCCGCACATGGAACCATTACACCCATATTAACGACTTCAAAGTTATTACACTGTAATACTACGGATACAATATTTTTCCCAATATCGTGTACATCCCCTTTAACAGTAGCAATAACTATCTTCCCTTTAGCTCGCACATCCCCACCTGCTGCCTCAATTTGACGCTTTTCTTCTTCAATAAACGGCACCAAATGTGCGACCGCTTGTTTCATTACCCTAGCAGACTTAACTACTTGTGGTAGGAACATTTTACCTTCACCAAATAAGTCACCCACCACATTCATACCATCCATCAAGGGTCCTTCAATCACCTCAATTGGACGACCACCTTTAGACGCAATAATTTGCCTAATTTCTTCCGTATCCTCAACAATAAATTGTGTAATACCATTAACTAAGCCATGTGTTAAACGTTGCTCTACAGGTAAATTACGCCATTCCAAGTTTTCTTCTTTTTTCTGTCCAGAACCTTTAACTTGTTCTGCAAACTCAACTAAGCGTTCAGTGGATGTTCGCTCATCATTTTCATCTGTTTTGCCTACGGGATACTGACGATTTAGAATTACATCTTCTACCAAGTCACGTGTTTTTGGATCTAAATCTGCATATACCCCTAACATCCCAGCATTAACGATCCCCATCGTTAAACCTTCTTTAATTGCGTAGTATAAAAAGACCGTATGGATTGCTTCACGCATCACCTCATTGCCACGGAATGAGAAACTGACGTTAGAAATACCGCCTGACATACGTGCATAAGGCAAATTCTCATGAATCCATTTAACCCCTTGGATAAAGTCAAGGGCATAGTTGTCATGTTCCTCAATCCCTGTAGCGACAGCAAATACGTTAGGGTCAAAAATAATATCTTCTGGAGGGAAATTTAATTCATTCACTAAAAGATGATAGGCCTTACCACAAATTTCTTTACGGCGCTCTAAATTATCAGCCTGCCCTAACTCATCAAAAGCCATTACAACAATAGCTGCACCATATTTACGGCATAACCGTGCATGAGCTAAAAATGGTTCAACACCCTCTTTCATAGAGATAGAATTAACGACTGGCTTGCCTTGTACACATTTAAGACCTTCCTCTATGACTTCCCATTTAGATGAGTCAATCATGATAGGTACGCGCGAAATATCAGGCTCAGAGGCAATCAAATTCAAGAAACGACGCATACTAGCTTTTGCATCTAGCATAGCCTCATCCATATTCACGTCAATTATTTGTGCCCCATTCTCCACTTGTTGACGGGCAACAGCGAGTGCCTCATCAAATTTTTCCTCTTTAATCAAGCGCAAGAACATTTTCGAGCCGGTGACATTAGTTCTTTCACCGACATTAATAAATAAGGTACTGTCATCAATATTTAGTGGCTCTAACCCTGATAAGCGAGTTTTTACGTCTACTTCTGGTACTACACGTGCAGGCAATGCATGTACGGCTTCTGCTATTGCTTTTATATGTTCAGGGGTAGTTCCACAACACCCCCCCACCATATTGACAAAACCTGCTTGAGCAAATTCTTTGAGCAAAGAGGACGTATCTGTAGGCGTTTCATCAAAACCAGTATCACTCATAGGATTCGGTAGTCCAGCATTCGGATACACACATAAGTAGGTGTCACAGATTTTTGATAACTCTGCCACATAAGGACGCATGAGTGCTGCCCCTAAAGCGCAATTTAACCCTATCGTAATGGGTCGCGCATGGCGAATTGAGTTCCAAAAAGCTTCCACTGTTTGCCCAGACAAAATCCTACCTGAAGCATCCGTAACCGTCCCTGAAATCATGACAGGTAGACGAATACCTCTTTGTTCAAAGACTGTTTCAACAGCAAAAATCGCTGCTTTAGCATTTAAGGTGTCAAAAATGGTTTCAATCAATACAATATCAATGCCACCATCTAACAAGCCATTTAATTGCTCAGTATACGTCGCCACCAACTCATCAAAGGTAATATTACGAGCACCTGGGTCGTTCACGTCAGGCGAAATGGAAGCTGTTTTGGGTTGTGGACCAAGAGCACCTGCGACAAAGCGAGGATGTGTCGGTGTGGAATATTTCTCACAAGCTTGTCTGGCTAACTTCGCTGACGCAAGGTTCAATTCATAAGCAAGATGGGGTAAATCATAATCACTTTGAGCTACTGATGTCGCACCAAAGGTATTCGTTTCAATCACATCAGCACCCGCTGCCAAATATTTCTCATGAATTTCTAAAATAATATCAGGGCGAACTAAGCTTAAAAGCTCATTGTCCCCTTTTACATCCTGAGCATGATCAATAAAACGACTACCTCTAAAATCTTCCTCAGTTAATTTATACTGCTGAATCATCGTCCCCATAGCTCCGTCAAGAATCAGAATTTTTCCCTTGCTAAGTTGACGTGCAAAATCTGCTCCATGAGTATATGCCTCAATAGGGTAAGGTAATGTTGGGTATGCCACTGTAGACCTTTAAAAAAATGATAATCAAAGAAGCAAATTTTAACACTTCCAGACTCGTAAAAAACCTATCTTTTAAGGAATGATAATTTTCCAAACAGACAAAATTGTTAATTTCCTGATACCTCCATAGTCTATTGATTACTTTTTTATCCCTATAATGTTTACTTTAAACATGAAATTTATTTAAAAAAACAACAATTTTCATTAATTATTTTCATAAACAAACAACTTATCGTAAAATAACGTTAGCTTTTATCAAGGTGCTTTTGGCATTTCTCCCTTGCAGAAATGAGGCAAAAGTAAATGGGAAACAGTAGATAAATTGAACTTATCCAAGCTGTGCTGCCCCCGCAACGGTACCACTCTTTAGTCAAGCCCGATCTCAGCCTTTTTAAACATCCCTTAATTTTTGTGCGGGGACGCACACTTTTTAGGCTCATTCACATGAAATTTTCTCCTTTGAAAACAGCTCTTGCGGTTGCTTTTTTTCCTGCTGCTGTACTCGCACAAGAGTCCAGCGTTCCTTCTTTAGAACCTATCGTTGTAACAGCTTCTCGTACGCCCCAACCTATCAGTAATGTCATAGGTGATATAACGGTGATCGATAGTGCCCAATTAAAACGCGAAACTAGTCCGACATTACTTGACCTATTCGCTCGTACACCCGGATTACAAGTGTACGACTCAGGCGGACCACAAACTGTTAGTGGCATTTACACACGAGGAGCAAATCCACAAGCTACCTTAGTTATGTTCAATGGTTTACGTATTAACGATACGACGGCTGGCAGCACTTTCTGGAATCTTATTAACCCAGCCTTATTCAACCGCATAGAAATTATTCGTGGCGCAGCAAGTGGCTTATATGGTTCAAACGCAATGGGTGGAGTGATAAATCTTATGACAACACCAACAGAGACGGGACCTCGCGATTTAAGCTTAATCGCTAATATAGGTGGAGGCTCTAACGGTACCTTCCGTACTAATGCAGCGATTTCTGGTGCGACAGAAAAATTTGATTATTACTTAGCAGGAGCATATGCTACAAGCGAAGGCTTTAATGCAAGCAATACAAAAAACACTTATGTCTATAACCCCGATAGAGATGGTTATAACCAAGCATCTATGACAGGTAGTTTAGGCTATACATTTGCTCCCGGTCATCGCCTCGGGGTGAACTTCTTAAATGCGGTAAGCCGTAATGAGTTTGATGCGGGTAATGACCCTTGGAGCGTACAAAATGCTTATGGCTATTCACGTCAGAAAGCCTATAGTATCACTAGCAATAATCAAATAAGCCATTGGTGGGAAAGCGTTGTACAACTTTCTTATGGAAAATTGCATTCAGATGATCGTGCTTACGGATCAACTTTTGACTCTCGCACTAATTTCTACAGCTGGCAGAATAATTTTAGTCTAGATGAGAATCAAACATTATCTGTTGTATACGAACATACCAAAGAGCGTGCGTTTAATAGTAATGGCTTAACCCAACAAAAACGCCATACAAATTCAATAGCTGCTCTTTATAAGGGTGATTTTGATCGTCATCATATTCAAGCAAATATCCGTAGAGATAAAGTCTCAGGAGTCAAAGGTAGTACAACGGGTGGTTTAACTTACGCATTTGATATGACGCCAGAGTTCCAAGTAGGCGCTGGTTATAGCACAGGCTTCCGAGTGGGGACTTTTGCAGACATGTTCTCGCCTCTAGCATGGGGCTTCCAAGGCAACCCGGATCTTCTCCCAGAAAAATCTCGTCATGTTGAGCTAAACTTACGTTATAACAGCAATGATACTCAAGCAAGTCTTACTCTTTTTCAGACAAAATATAAAGACTTAATCAATGCATATGACTGCAGTACATACCCATGCTCTACAAGCAATGTTGACAAAGCAACTATCAGAGGGCTAAGCGTAGATGCTAGCCAACGCCTAGGCTATACAACTCTCTCTCTTGGTGCAGATTTCTTAAATGCCAAAGATGATAGCACTGGTAAGCGTCTCGTACGTCGAGCCAACCAAATATACCGTGCCAGTATCAGTCATGAATTTGAACGTATTAATTTAGCCGCTGACTACTTATTTGTAGGACACCGCTATGATGATGCCTCTAATACCAAAGAAAAACGTTTGGGTGGCTATGGCTTGGTAAATTTACGCACTGACTATAAAGTAGCGAAGAATTTCCAAATCCAAGCCAGTGTTAACAATGTATTTAATAAGAAATATGCCCCAGCTTATGGCTACAATGCTCAAGGCACTAATTTCTTCTTAAATCTAGCTTATCAACACTAATGATGAATAAAAAAGGGACTTCACTTCGCTCTATAGGATTGTTGTACCTCTTGACTGGGGCAGCTATTTCAAATACTGCCCTGTCATTTGAAACACCAACAGTGATTAGTCTATCACCCGCGGCCACAGAACTTATTTACGAGCTAAAATTAGAGAATCACCTTATTGCCGTTGATAAAAATAGTAATTTTCCTGATCAAGCAAAACAGCTCCCAAATATTGGTGATGCCTTTAATCCTAATCTTGAATTATTAGCTCACTATAATCCAGATTTTGTTATACATTTCTCGAAAAGCCAAACCCTAGATGCGGCTCAACAGTCTCTCAAATTAACTCTTGTTCCCATGCAGCCAAAAAATATGGAGGAGTTATTTAAACACGCAGAAGAATTGGCAAGTAGATTGCAGCATTCCCGCACAGAGCAAGTTAATCAATGGCGGCAGCAATGGCAAACGCTGAATAAACACTATCAATCAAATAGTGTTTCGAAAAAAATTTTTATCTATCTTGGCTTTAACCCTATCTATACACTAGGCAAAAATGCTTTTCTCTCTCAAAGCCTACATAGCTGTGGCACACAGGGGTTATTTGATGATCAAAACGTGGCTTCACTAATGATTTCAAAAGAACAATTATTGGTAAGTCCTCCTGATAAAGTCTTAGTAGGCATTTCAATTCATGAGAGCATACCAAAACGCACACAACAAATCATTGATGAACTTAAAGCATTGGGCATTACCTTAACAACAAACCAAATCGTTTTTGCTAATCAAGATATTCTCTTTCGTCCCACCATACGTTTTTTAGACTATTTACCTACTTTATGTCAGCAGTTACAACGTGAAAACTAATTGCCATATTCATCAAACTAACCTCACTGAAGCCAAGGCTATACTAGGGAGCCTCTAAAGAGGCTTGTATCGCTTTAGCAGCTACGACTCCGTCAGCCATTGAAGTAACCACACAGGGATGCATACGATTAGCCACCTCACCAATAGCATAAATACCAGGCACACTAGTTTGTGCTGTCCGTTGATCCGTCCAAATATGTCCTGTTTCCATCAAGGCAAGATTTAAACTGGCTATTCCATCCAGCTGTGGTTCATAACCATAAAACACCATCACAGTATCATAGTGCTCACCATTAACAGTCATTTCTTCTGGATTAAAATTATAGTCCCCGATATGTAAATGTTCGGGATTAATAATAGATAACCATTTCTTTTGTGCTCGTAAAGTTCGAGCAAAAATATCAATTTGTTTAACCCCTCTATCCAAGGCATAAACAGCATTTTCTAGGGCATTATCACCGCCACCTAGCACAGCCACCTTTTTCATGATGAAGTCATGCATATACACATGTTTACCAGGCCCCAACAATATTTCAGGATAATATTTTCCAGCAGGCATTTGTGGCGGGCGTTTATGTTTAACACCACTAGCAAGTACGACATTCTTACCCATTAAAGCATTATTTTCCCCAAAAAAGACCTTGAAAAGAGGAAATTCACTCTCTGCATGCTCCACACGTTGGATACTAGTGACTGTTTGCTTTAATAAAACAGGAACTTTAGCCGCCTCTAGACTCTTTTGTATTTGCAAGGAGACCTCTTCACCTGTTAAATCAGGAGCGGTCACATTCCAAACATCTTGGAAAGGATTAAGTGCACTTAATCCACCCACTACACTAGCCTTATCCAATACCACGGGCTTATAACCCAATAAAGATAACCATACAGCACAAGAGGCGCCCGCTGGACCTGCCCCAACAATCACCGCATCATAAACAGTAGACATAGAGAATTCATCATTGTGTTTTTAAACATATCACCCTATTGTAGCCAATTTACCTATAGAAAACATTACAATTTAGACTTATTGATTTAGCATTAAAATAGCTTATGATACCCGCCCATAAAATTTTTTTTAATTCGTCTGCGTTTAGATGCTCGTATAGGTATACTCGAGCATGAGTTACGAGCCACTCAAATTATTTATATTGACGTAGAATTAGACGTACAACCTAAACAAAAAGCGAATGATTTAGATATTCGCTCAGTATTGGACTATCGCAAAATACGTGAAGCCATTATTGAGGAAACCTCTCGTACACATGTTCACCTTGTCGAAGTGTTGGGAGATACTATTACGACCCGTTTATTAAAAGACTTCCCTGAAGTAAGCCAAGTCAAATTGCGCATCAGCAAACCCGCTGCTTTCTCTGACTGCGATGCTGTTGGTATTGAATTCCTAGTACATCGTTAATTTGATTTTTTATCCACTCTATCCTTGTTGCTTATCATAACACCTTACCATGCAAGAAATTGATTCAAATTTAAAAGAAAAACTTCGTATAGATAATAACAAACTTAGTAAACGTATTATTCGAGAAACAGGTAAAGCCATTGTTGATTACAATATGATTGAGGATGGCGATAAGGTTATGGTGTGCTTATCTGGTGGTAAAGATTCGTATGCAATGCTTGATGTATTAATGACCTTACAAAAAAGAGCACCCATACATTTTGATATAGTTGCAGTCAATTTGGACCAAAAACAGCCAGGCTTCCCTGAGGAGGTATTACCGACTTATTTGAGTAGTATTGGCGTTGATTTTCACATAGAGAATCAAGATACTTATTCGATTGTAAAAAGAGTCATTCCTGAGGGAAAAACGACTTGCTCTCTTTGTTCGCGTCTACGTCGAGGAATTCTATATCGAGTTGCTAATGAATTAGGTTGTACCAAAATTGCGCTAGGACATCATCGTGACGATATTTTGGCAACGTTTTTTCTAAATCTTTTTTATGCGGCAAAACTCAAAACAATGCCTCCTAAATTAGTTAGTGACGATGGCAAACATACTGTTATACGTCCTCTTGCTTATGTCACTGAAAAAGACCTGATTGCTTACGCTAAACTCAAAGAATTTCCTATCATTCCATGTAATTTATGCGGTTCACAAGAAAACTTAAAACGCAAACAAGTGGCGCAAATGCTGAGAGACTGGGAAAAAGAAAGTCCTAAAAAAGTCTGGAATATTTTTAAAGCGATGGCTGCTGTTGCACCATCTCATTTAATGGATAAAAATCTTTTTGATTTTGTGAACCTAAAGCCTACTGGTATTGCCGATGAAGATGGTGATAAAGCATTTGATCAAGACAATTTTGCTGATTATTCGCCATTAATGGATGATGATGAAGACACACACGATGATAACAGCACAACAAGTCCTGATAATGATCTCAATGCAGCACCCAAAAATAAGTTAAGCAAAACAATTAGCATTCAAAAACTCTTTTAATTCTAAAATTTTTTAGACTTTTGTTTTTTAATTGATATTTACCACTATGCAAACTGTTGAAAAAAACTTACTACATGCACCCCTAGGTAAAAGTAGTGACTACCCTACTCAATACGATCCAAGTCTACTTTTTCCGATTTCTCGACAAATTGGACGTGACCATTTGAGTATTAAACCTTATCCAGAGTGGTACGGAGAGGATGTCTGGAGAGCATTTGAGGTATCTTGGCTTAACCCAAAAGGTAAGCCTGAGATTGCTATCTTACGCTTTACTATTCCAGCTACCTCTAGCCACATCATTGAGTCTAAATCGTTTAAATTATATTTAAATTCGTTTAACCAAGAAAAATTATCTTGGGATAATTTATACGCTCATCTAGTTCAAGACTTAAGTCAAGCGGCTGGAGGTACTGTTAATATCATCAGAGAAAACGCTCATACTCTCTTAATGAGTGATAAACATTCCCCTTATCCTGACTCTACCGTTATAGCCCCTCTTGAGGCAATTAATATTGATAATCTAGACATCGAATGCTCTATTTATGAGCCAACAGCAAGTTTACTCAAAGCCGATACTGATAGCATTCGTAAAGAAGTATTAGTCTCTGATCTATTAAAAAGCAATTGTCCAGTCACTTCTCAGCCAGATTGGGGAAGTGTCGTCATTAGCTATGAAGGTCCTGCGATTGATCATGCATCACTTCTAGAATATATTGTTTCTTATCGTACACATAATGGATTTCATGAACAATGTGTAGAGCAAATTTACTGCGATATATGGCAACAGTGCCAACCAACATTCTTAGAGGTGTACGCCCGCTATACACGCCGCGGTGGATTAGATATTAGCCCTAGACGTGCAAGTAGCTCCGCTACACTCGACAAAAACTATCCACAAATTATTCGAACACCTAGACAATAACTTACCTATAACCCCCCGTTATGGATAGTATCCAATCGACGGGGGAATCGTTTATTTTTGAGAATCAATTTAGTGACAGAAAGAGTTTAACGGTAATGGCACGTCATTACTCAGCTACAGATTTGTGATCCCCCCAAAAACGGCGTCGACTTGTATGTCCAATACCGACATTAAAACTATTTGTTGGATCTAAGCGCTTATAATGATTTTGTAAGGCAGCTTTTGCTAAATATAGATGACCCACATTATGTTCAGCAGGGTATTCTGCGCCTCTACCATCAAGCAAAACCCACATTTTATGCTCCATTTCTAAGGGATCAACGCCTTTGCGAATAATATAGTCTTGATGGAAAACATGGCAGAAGAAATGTCCATAATAAAGTTTATGAATGATGTCTTTATTTAATTCATCGGATAACTCTTCTTCCCACTCTCGATCATTCCGACGTAAGGCAATATCCAAGGCCACAATATCTTCCACTTCATCACGATGACTATCTCTATAACGAATTGCCGCACCAGCAATCGCAAAGCGATGTAAAAATGCTTTGCGCCCCTCTTCTGCGGTGCATAAGAAATAGTTGCCTGTGGTGTGTTCCTTAAAATAGTCTTCTAAATAACGCTGAACTAAATCAACATCTTGTTTTTCAATACGGATAATAAGGTGATGCTGATATAAATCCCTGAAGTCATTCATTCGCTTAGGTAAATGGTTGGGAAAAAATTTCATCATAAATTGAAGACATTTATCACTCCAACCTTTTAAACCGATTTTTTCTAATTTAATATCAATCTGAGTCTTAGTAGCAAACATCTTCGGTACTTTGTTCGTACCAAATTTCTCAATAAATAAGAAGACATCCTTACCATATTCCGCACCAATATCATAGGCAGTACGATGAATATACTCCCCAGCAATAGGTAAGCGAGGTAACTCTTTCAATAAATAGCGACGGATATTCGTCAAGTCATCTTGTGTCTGACTGCCAATATAAAATACCTCACTAGCGACTTTAGGGAATGTATCTAATCTCACCGCAAAAACACATACCTTACCTGCAGACCCAGATGCCTCAAACAAACGATTGGGATTATTATTAAATCTAGCAGGCGTATCCTCATCTACCTGCGCGACATCAAATGCATAATTTTTATCAGAAGCATGTTTTCTGTCATCATTATCAATATCTTCTGGACGATAAGTACCATTCTCCAACGCATTTAAAATTTCTTCTGGCGATTCACCCAAATTAATACCGAGATGATTAATCAACTCCAATTGATTTTCTTCGTTCAACCGTGCATATAAAGCGAGCTCGGTATAAGCGGGTCCCCTACGAACTAATGCCCCACCAGAGTTATTACAAATCCCTCCTAGCACAGAAGCTCCAATGCATGATGAACCAATAACGGAATGAGGCTCTCTAGAATGCGGTGCAAGGGCTTTTTCTAATTCATCTAAGGTAGCACCGGGCAAACAAACAACTTGCTCTGCTTTGTTAATAAGCTGAATCCCTTTTAGTCTCGTCGTATTCAAAATCACCACTGGACGATCATAGTCATCACCAAATGGGGTTGAACCACCTGTCAACCCCGTATTAGCGGCTTGCATAATTACAATACAATCAGGCAAGACCGTATTTAATACCTTCCATTGCTCAATCAATGTTCCAGGTGTGACAACAGCTAATACACTACCAGAACCATAACGTTTTCCTTCTCGATATAACTTTGTCTGAGCTGCATCAATTAAAACGTTTTTATCGCCAACTATTTTTCTTAAAGAAGTAATTAACTCATTATGTTCATTTGCCACCATGTCTCTCCTCCTCTAAGGATGAATCAATGAAATACTCATCCTTAGCATATTCAATTAAGGTTTACCCCTTAATTTCTTGCTCAATTTTTACCAGGCAATCTGAGGTAATCTCTGCTACTGTTTTTGCCCCAGTCAGCGTCATTGCAACACGCATCTCTTTTTTCATAATTTCTAAGAGATTTTCAACACCAGCCTGACCCTCTGCTGCTAAGGCATAAGCAAACGCTCGCCCAATTAGACATGCATCTGCACCTAGAGCAATCATACGTACAATATCTAGACCATTACGAACACCAGAGTCAGCAAGAATCTTTAGTTTTCCTTTAACAGCATCTGCTATCATCGGTAAGGCTTTCGCACTAGATAAAACACCATCTAATTGACGACCGCCATGGTTAGAAACCACTATGCCATCAGCACCAAATGTGACAGCATCACGAGCATCATCTGGATCCAGAATACCTTTGATAATCATAGGTCCATCCCAGAATTCTCGAATCCATTCGAGATCTTTCCATGAAATAGAAGGATCAAAATTCGCTCCTAGCCAACCAATATAGTCCTCTAATCCTGTGGGTTTACCTAAATACTTAGAAATATTACCTAAATCATGTGGACGACCATTGAGCCCTACATGCCAAGCCCAATGAGGATATAGTGTTGATTGAGCATAGCGTCTAATAGCAGCATTAGGACCGCTCATGCCTGAATGTGCATCACGATATCGAGCACCCGGCACTGGCATATCTACCGTAAAGACTAATGTACTGCAACCAGCTGCTTTAGCACGCTCTAACACATTTTTCATAAAGCCACGATCACGCAACACATACAACTGAAACCACATTGGTCGTCTAATAGCAGGTACTACTTCTTCGATAGGACAAACTGATACAGTCGATAAGGTGAATGGAATGCCTTTATTATCCGCTGCTTTTGCCGCTTGTACCTCACCACGTTTAGCATACATACCTGTTAAACCCACTGGTGCAAGAGCCAATGGCATAGCAAGCTTTTCACCGAATAATTCGGTTTCGGTACTTAGCTCTGCCATATTACGTAAAATACGTTGACGCAGAGCAATTTTAGAGAGGTCATCTACATTGTTTTTTAACGTTGCCTCATCATATGCTCCTCCATCAATATAATGGAATAAAAAAGGAGGTAAGCGTCTTTGTGCTGCTTTACGATAATCTTTTGATGATGAAATAATCATGATTTTTCCTAAAATTTCTTTAAACGACTCGTACGCTCACGTCTTGCTTCCGACTCGTTAATCTCTTTTACTTTATCAATAACATAGTGAATATGCCCTTGAACAATATTTAGTGCGTTCTGTGCGTCACCTTTTTCAATCGCTTCTACCAATTCTTTGTGCTGTTCATTAAGATTATCAACCATCTCAGCATCACTATACATTTTGTGACGAGCAAGCACGACATTATGATGTAATAGCTCAAAAACATTACGCATCAATTGAATCAATACAGCATTATGACTAGCTTCAGCAATAACCAAATGAAAATTAGCATCTGCATCGGACGCTAAGATTAGATTTCCTTGTTGTTGGTACTCTAATAACTGCTCATAAGCTTGACGAATTTCTCGTTTTTCTTCAGCGGTTGCCCGTAGACTGGCATACCATGCTGTACCACCTTCTAGCACAGCTCTTGCTTCTTGTACATCAAAACGATAATTAGGATCCTCAGAAACCAATTTACTTAATTGATTTAAGTTTGAATCAATCCTCCACATTGTAGGCGACTGTTTTAAATAAGTTCCAGAACCCACTCGCGTTTCGAGTAAATCTTGTGCAATTAATTGCTTAAACAATTCTCGTAAGCGAGTTCTGGAAATGGAAAGAATTTCACAGAGTTTTCTCTCGGCTGGTAGTCGCTCTCCAATTTGTATACTTTGACTTTCAATAAAATCAGCTAATACTTGAGTGAGAGGATTACTAACAGCCATTTGAAAACTCTTATACTTAATTAATGGGGTACTGGAATCATGCCAGGCAACCAATATGCCTGCATAGTGACAATAATACCAATAATTACAGCAAAAATTAAGCTATGTTTAACCGTAAAGCGGAATAGATCCGACTCTTTACCAACTAAACCAACCGCTGCGCAAGCAATCGCTATTGATTGAGGTGAAATCATCTTACCAGTTACACCACCACTCGTATTTGCCGCCACTAACAATATATCAGAGACACCAATTTGATGTGCTGTTGTTGCTTGTAACGCAGCGAATAATGCATTAGCAGACGTATCTGATCCTGTTAAAAACACCCCTAACCATCCCAAGAATGGAGAAAAGAATGGGAAAGCATCTCCTGTATGGGCTAACGCTAATGCTAATGTAGCTGATAAACCAGAATAATTAGCAATAAAAGCAAAGGCTAATACCATACCGATTGAGGCAACAGGAATTCGTAACTCTTTTAAAGTTTCACCAAAAGTAGATACCGCTTGACCTGGTTTCATACGTAAATAAATAATAGTGATGATAGCGGCAATAAAAATAGCTGTGCCGGTTGCCGATAACCAATCAAATTTATAAATAGCAGCATAATTCGTTGCTTCACTAACGACAGGAGGCAGTTTTTGTACCAGATTATGCAAACCAGGCACTGGAATAGAAATAGCAAAGTGTTCTAATGGACCGCCCGCTTTAAATAAATCCTTGAATGGCTTAATACTCCACAACGTAACCATTGCCGTCAAAATAGCAAATGGCATCCATGCTCTAACAATTTGACCTGTTGTATATGTGTGTTTTTCTACCGTTTTATTCTCATCATTATTAAATCTGAATGTTGTTTTAGGTTGCCAGTATTTACATAGCACGGTCAATGCTATCAATGTCATAATAGCTGCCGTAATATCTGGTAATTCTGGGCCAATAAAGTTTGATGTTGCCCATTGTGTGATAGAAAATGCTAAGCTACCTACTAAGATAGCAGGCCACATTTCTTTAATACCGCGCCATCCATCCATAATGGCCATTAACCAAATTAAGACAATTGGTACTACAAATGGTAATTGACGACCCACCATTTGACTAATATGGAAAGGATCTAGATTGGATACCTGACCTGCCACAAGAATTGGTATACCCATTGCACCAAAAGCAACTGGTGCCGTATTTGCAATTAAACAAAGACCTGCCGCATATAATGGCTTAAATCCTAACCCAACTAGTAATGCTGCAGTAATCGCCACTGGTGCACCGAAACCTGCTGCACCTTCCAAGAAGGTACCAAATGCAAAGCCTACAAGTAACATTTGCATACGTTGGTCTTCTGTCAAAGAAATAATACTTGAGCGAATAATATCAAATTGCCCTGTTTTCACAGAAATTTTGTAAAGGAATACTGCACCGATAATAATCCATGCGATAGGCCATAGACCATAGAAAAAGCCATAAAGCACTGATGATAATGCCATGCCAATTGGCATACCATACGCTAATATTGCTACTAAAAAAGCTAGTATGACTGTTACAGAACCAGCAACGATTCCTTTTAAACGAAATACCGTTAGCGCTAAAAAGAAAAAGATAATGGGAATTAAGGCGACTAGACTGGATAGCCATATATTCCCCAATGGATCATATAGTTGTTGCCATTGCATTGGTTTACCCTCCTTTGGGAAGAAATTATACATTCATCCTCCTTAAATTGGTATTACCAATAATATACTGGATATACCGATTTAAAGAAGATGACATAATAAGCAAATTATTCAATCTTGATAATTAGGGTTTTTACTGGATTTAGGCGAAATAATATGGGCTATTTAACGATTTTTAGAGGAAATTTAAATTAGCAGAGACTTTTTAAAACTAAATAAATCTAGATCATAGAATATGAGCGTAAATAGCGAATAAGCACTTCTAATATCTAGTCATTTAATTTAATATTAATCAGTATGTAAAAAATTTAGCGATCATTTTTCATTATTTAAGGAAGCAAATCATGCAAGATCTTGTTAGACAGATACTCACCCCTACAGGCTTATTACGTGTCTGCATTAACCTAGGCAATGCTGTTCTTGCCCAACAAGAAAAAGGAGAACTAAAAGGAATATCTGTTGATTTAGCTAAGAAACTTGCAGAACAGCTTCAAGTGGAGCACCAATTTATCATTGTAAAAAATGCTTCAGCATCTGTTAAAGCTATTTCTAGTGGAGAGGCAGATATTGGTTTCTTTGCGATTGATCCTCAACGTGCTGAAGTGATTCAATTTAGTCAACCTTATTTGAGCATTTATGGTTCTTATCTTGTTCATCGTCATTCTTCTATTCAGCACATAAATGAAGTGGATAATACAGCGCATCGTATTGTTGTAGCGAGAGGAAGTGCTTATGATTTATACCTAAGCCGACATCTTAACCATGCTCAATTAATCCATACTCAAACCTCACAAGAAGTAGTCGATGTATTTTTAGCAGGTTACTATGAAGTCGCTGCCGGCGTGCATCAACAACTTTTAGCAGATGCCCAACGTGTCAAAGATGTCCGATTATTACCTGGACATTTTATGGAGATTCAGCAGGCTATGGGCGTTGCAAAACAGGCGGTCTCAAGAGTGATTGACTATTTAAATCAATTCTTAGCTCAGCACAGGGGACTAATTAAGTCTTAAACTCTCACTCGCTATCACTTGCCATTGCTGGATTATCATAGATATACTCACTAATTTCATTGCACCTTGCTAATTGCTCAAATCGTTGAGCATACACTGAGACACAATAAATACAACCATTAATACCGTGAGGCAATCAAGGCACACCTAATTTCTACTATCAGCACGTATTAAACCAATGAGGCATAACATAAAATTGTCTTATAGGTAGTGGAGCGATGCGCTAGAATCGCTGGCTCATAAACAAGTCGCCATACACCACGCAAGATGGTTATATGGGGGCGATATGAGGATGAGTTTAAACCGTGGAGGGGGAGCTAGTTTGTTATGGTCGCTAGACGTAAAAAACCCTCTAGAGGCTGA
>NZ_AYSV01000130.1 GCF_000506865.1 Pelistega indica | reverse complement strand
TCGTGCATGAGTAATTAAGAAGCGTGTGCGTGCGATTCATAAACACATAGGCTTCAGCTTGAGGTGCCACCTGACCAAAGCGCTGAATTGCCTTAGTGCGCAAGGTATCCATCCCTGCTCGTAAATCTGTCGCCTCACTCACCAGGATGATTTTATCTAGTGCCAGTAGGCTAGACGCTTGCTCTTGAATTCCCACTCGTTGGGCGGTCTCGATACGCATTAAAGACGGCATTGATTTCTCCTAACATACACAAAACCTTAGTGTCGCGCAATTTAGCAGGAATGAATACATGTGTTCACCGGACGCTTACGAATGAATACATGTGTTCACCGGACGCTTACCTTACGAATCATTGCTAGTAAGCATAAAAATACCCTCTAAGATTGCAACCTTAGAGGGTATTTAATACTAAGCACAAACCTTAAAAAACTAAGGTTGAATATGTTTAATTACTCTTCGTTATCTGATGAACTACTTGGCATTGTAAAGAAAGGAGCCATTGCACTTTCTAGTGAAACTGGCGCTGTTTCAGTACTATCCGCAAATGGGTTTTCTTGAGCACGTTGTGCTAAACGATCTTGCTGTTCAGCCTCTTCCTTAGCATGGCGAGCATTATGATATGACAAGCCAGTACCTGCAGGAATGAGTCGACCAACAATAACGTTTTCTTTTAGACCACGTAATTCATCGCGTTTACCCATAATGGCTGCCTCAGTCAAGACACGAGTTGTCTCTTGGAATGATGCTGCAGAAATGAATGAGTCAGTTGATAGAGAAGCTTTAGTAATACCTAATAAGATATTTTCATAAGTTGCTTCGCGTTTATCATCTGTGCGTACACGATCATTTTCATCAAGCATTGCAGAACGTTCAACTTGTTCACCAGGGATAAATGAGGTATCACCAGCATCAACAATATTCACGCGACGTAACATCTGACGAACAATCACTTCAATGTGTTTGTCATTGATCTTCACACCTTGTAAACGATAAACGTCTTGTACTTCATTCACAATGTATTGAGCTAACGCTTCAATACCTTTCAAGCGAAGAATATCATGTGGATCAGCTGGGCCGTCTACAATTAATTCACCTTGGTTAACCACTTGACCGTCATGAACTAAAACCTGTTTCTCTTTAGGAATCAACAATTCATGTGTTGTACCATCTACTTTAGTAATAACAAGACGTTGTTTACCTTTAGTATCTTTACCAAATGAAACAGTACCTGTAACATCAGCAAGAATACCTGCATCTTTCGGAGAACGTGCTTCAAATAACTCAACAACTCGTGGAAGACCACCGGTAATATCACGTGTTTTTTGTGATTCTTGAGGAATACGAGCAAGTACTTCACCTACATCTACTGCTTGTCCATCACGTACAGTAATCAATGCACCCACTGGGAATGTAATATTTACTGAATGTTCTGAACCAATAATCTTCACTTCTTCACCTTGTTCGTTTAGAAGCTTGATTTGTGGACGTAAAGCTGATTTACCTGAACGAGTCTTAGGTGTAATCACTACAAGTGTTGAAAGACCTGTCACTTCATCCACTTGTTTCGCAACAGTAACGCCCTCTTCGATATTTTCGAAACGAACAGCACCTTTGTACTCTGATACGATTGGACGAGTTAATGGGTCCCATGTCGCTAATTGAGCGCCAGCTTTAACTTGTTCACCATCACCTACAAGCACGGTTGCACCATAAGGGATTTTATGACGTTCACGTTCACGGTTTTGATCATCATATACAACAATCTCACCTGAACGAGAAATAGCAATACGCTCACCTTTAGCATTGGTTACATAGCGCATACTACCAGCGAACCCTACGTGACCAGCTGATTTTGTTTCTACAGCAGAAGCTAAAGACGCACGAGATGCCGCACCACCAATGTGGAACGTACGCATGGTTAGCTGTGTACCTGGTTCACCGATAGACTGAGCAGCGATCACACCAACGGCTTCACCAGTATTTACTAATGAGCCACGACCTAAATCACGGCCATAGCAATGTGCACATAGACCACGACGAGTTTCACACGTCAATGGAGTACGGATTTTCACTTCATCGATACCTAATTTATCAATGAGTTCCACTTTATCTTCATCAAGTAATGTACCAGCGAAAATCACTGTTTCTTGGGTATCTGGATTAACAACATCTGTAGCAGTTACACGACCTAATACACGATCACGTAATGGCTCGATTACCTCACCACCCTCAACTAAGGCTTTCATGACATAACCGTTAGATGTACCGCAATCTTGTTCAGTAATCACTAAGTCTTGAGTCACGTCAACTAGACGACGAGTTAAATAACCAGAGTTAGCTGTTTTTAACGCCGTATCAGCAAGACCTTTACGAGCACCGTGAGTTGAAATAAAGTACTGAAGTACGTTCAAACCTTCACGGAAGTTCGCTGTAATTGGCGTTTCAATGATAGAGCCGTCAGGTTTTGCCATTAGACCACGCATACCTGCTAACTGACGAATCTGAGCAACCGAACCACGGGCACCAGAGTCAGCCATCATATAAATAGAGTTAAATGACTCTTGACGAACTTCTTCACCAAAACGATTCACCACAGGCTCAGTTGATAGATGTTCCATCATCACTTTACCAACTTTATCACCTGCTTTACCCCAAATATCAACCACGTTATTGTAACGCTCTTGTGCTGTTACAAGACCTGATGAATATTGGTTATCAATCTCTTTTACTTCAGCACTGGCTTGAGCAAGAATTTCTTCTTTTGCCTTAGGAATCAACATATCGCCCATAGCAATTGAAATACCTGCTTTAGTCGCTAGGCGGAAACCTGATTGTAGTAATTTATCTGCAAAGATAACCGTATCACGTAAACCACAACGGCGGAAAGATTGGTTAATTAAGCGCGAAATTTCTTTTTTCTTCAATGGCTTATTCAACACACTGAATGGTAAGCCCTTAGGTAAAATTTCTGATAATAAGGCACGGCCAACAGTAGTTTCAACTCGTTTTAGGGTCGCTTTAAACTCACCATTTTCATCTTTTGCATACTCGTTTAAGCGTACGGTAATACGACTTTGTAGTCCCACTTCACCGCTATTGTAAGCACGCAACATCTCTTGGATATCCGCAAAGAACATACCTTCGCCTTTGCCATTGATACGTTCACGAGTAGTATAGTAAAGACCCAATACCGTATCTTGAGAAGGCACGATTGATGGCTCACCACTCGCAGGGAACAAGACGTTATTAGATGCTAGCATCAATGTACGAACTTCCATTTGTGCTTCTAATGATAGAGGCACATGAACAGCCATTTGGTCACCGTCGAAGTCGGCGTTGAATGCTGCACATACTAATGGGTGTAACTGAATTGCTTTACCTTCAATTAACTGCGGCTCAAATGCTTGAATACCTAAACGGTGCAATGTAGGCGCACGGTTAAGCATTACAGGGTGTTCACGAATGACTTCTTCTAGAATATCCCAAACGACTGGCTCTTGAGTTTCTACCATTTTCTTAGCCGCACGGAATGTTGATGCTAAGCCCATCGCTTTTAAGCGATTGAAGATAAATGGCTTGAATAACTCTAATGCCATTAATTTTGGTAACCCACATTGATGTAATTTCAATTGTGGACCCACAGTAATTACTGAACGACCAGAATAGTCAACACGTTTACCTAATAAGTTTTGACGGAAACGACCACCCTTACCTTTAATCATATCGGCAAGAGATTTCAATTGACGTTTATTAGGGCCAGTCATAGCTTTACCACGGCGACCATTGTCTAATAATGAGTCAACTGCTTCTTGAAGCATACGCTTTTCATTACGTAGAATAATTTCTGGTGCTTTTAGCTCAAGAAGACGTTTTAAACGATTATTACGGTTAATCACACGACGATATAAATCGTTTAGATCAGAAGTCGCAAAACGACCACCGTCTAGTGGCACTAATGGACGTAAGTCTGGAGGAAGTACTGGTAATACTTCCATAATCATCCATTCAGGTTTTAAACCTGATTTTTGGAAGCCTTCAATAACTTTTAAACGCTTAGAAATTTTCTTAACTTTAGCGTCCGATTTAGTCGTATCTAAAGAAGAACGTAATAATTCCGCTTCTTTATCAATATCAATAGTGCGTAATAATTCACGCACAGCCTCTGCACCCATAAGCGCAGTAAAGTCATCACCGTATTCATCAACTTTTGTGAAGTACTCATCGTCACTCATGATTTGACCACGTTTTAACGGAGTCATACCAGGGTCGATAACGCACCATGCTTCAAAATATAACACGCGTTCAATATCACGCAATGTCATATCAAGCACCATACCTAAGCGAGAAGGCAAGCTTTTTAAGAACCAAATATGTGCTACTGGACTAGCTAATTCAATATGACCCATACGTTCACGACGCACTTTGGTCACAGTAACTTCAACACCACATTTTTCACAAATAACACCACGGTGTTTTAAGCGCTTATATTTACCACACAAGCACTCATAGTCTTTGATTGGTCCAAAGATTTTTGCACAAAACAAGCCGTCGCGTTCAGGCTTAAATGTACGGTAGTTAATGGTTTCTGGTTTACGAACTTCACCATATGACCAAGAACGAATTTTGTCCGGAGAAGCGATGCCAATTTTAATGGCATCAAACTGTTCATCCGTTGAAATTTGTTTATAGAGGTTAATTAATCCATTCATTATTTTTTACCCTCCAATTCCATATCTAATGCTAAAGAGCGAATCTCTTTCACTAACACATTGAATGATTCAGGCATACCTGCATCAATCATATGATCGCCTTCAACAATGTTTTCATAAACTTTTGTACGGCCAGTAATGTCATCTGACTTCACGGTTAACATCTCTTGTAAGGTATAAGATGCACCATAAGCCTCAAGTGCCCATACCTCCATCTCACCGAAACGTTGACCACCAAACTGTGCTTTACCGCCTAATGGTTGCTGTGTTACTAGTGAGTAAGGTCCTGTAGAACGAGCATGCATTTTGTCATCAACTAAGTGATGTAGTTTCAAATAGTGCATGTAACCAATAGTCACTGGACGCTCAAATGGTTCACCTGTACGACCATCAATTAAGTAAGCTTGTGTGCGTGAATCTGTTAGATGTAAGCGTTCTTTCACATCTTCAGGATAAGCAATTTCAAGCATACGTGTAATTTCTTCTTCCGTAGCACCATCAAACACTGGTGTAGCAAAAGGAATACCTTTTGTTAAATTACGTGCCATAGCAAGCAATTTATCATCTGGAATATTAGCTAAGTTTTCGTGTTTACCGGTTGTATTGTAGACAGTTTCTAGGAATTTACGTACTTCTTTAATTTGAACATTACGCTCATCCGCTAACATATCTGCAAGACGCTGACCTACACCTTTAGCCGCCCAGCCTAAATGAACTTCTAATACTTGACCGATGTTCATACGTGAAGGTACGCCTAATGGATTCAATACGATATCTGCTGGAGTACCGTCAGCCATATGTGGCATATCTTCAACTGGAAGAATGCGAGAAACCACACCTTTATTACCGTGACGACCTGCCATTTTATCCCCAGGCTGTAAACGACGTTTAACAGCTAGGAATACTTTAACCATCTTACGTACACCAGGAGGTAACTCATCACCTTGTGTTAGTTTTTTGCGTTTTTCTTCAAAGTTTAATTCAAACTCATGACGTTTTTGTTCGATAGATTCTTTTGCTTGTTCAAGAACAATAGCAACATCCTCATCAGCAACACGAATATCAAACCAATGCCATGGTGTTACTTTTTCTAGATTAATCTGCTGTGATAGTAGATCCTTTTGCTAATTGGTTAGGACCACCATTTACTTTTTTACCTAGCAATACTTTGTGTAAACGATCAAACATATCTGATTCCACAATAGCTAATTGTGAATTCAAATCTTGACGGTAACGACGTAGTTCTTCATCAATAATTGATTGCGCACGTTTATCACGCTCAACACCTTTACCAGTCAATACCTGTACGTCAATTACAGTACCCACCATGCCAGATGGAACTCGTAATGATGTATCTTTCACGTCAGACGCTTTTTCACCGAAAATTGCACGTAAAAGTTTTTCTTCTGGTGTTAATTGAGTTTCACCTTTAGGTGTCACTTTACCCACTAACACGTCATCCGCACGAACTTCGGCACCAATGTGAACGATGCCAGACTCATCTAAACGATTTAGTTGTGCTTCTGGTAAATTAGAAATATCACGTGTAATTTCTTCATCACCTAGCTTAGTTTCACGAGCAACAACGCTTAGTTCTTCAATATGAATAGATGTATAGCGATCGTCGGCCACAACTTTTTCGGAAATCAAAATAGAGTCCTCAAAGTTATAACCATTCCATGGCATAAACGCAATCAACATATTTTGACCTAATGCTAATTCGCCTAAGTCAGTTGAAGCACCATCTGCAAGTACATCCCCACGTTGAACATGATCACCAATATTCACGATAGGACGTTGGTTAATATTTGTATTTTGGTTAGAACGAGTGTATTTCGTTAAATTGTAAATATCTACACCAACTTCACCGCTCTTGTTCTCATCATCATTCACACGGATAACAACACGCTCCGCATCAACATAGTCAATGATACCGCCACGAACAGCTTGAACTGTTGTACCTGAGTCAACAGCTACCGTACGTTCAATACCTGTACCCACTAATGGTTTTTCAGGACGTAAACAAGGAACTGCTTGGCGTTGCATGTTGGCACCCATCAGTGCACGGTTCGCATCATCATGTTCAAGGAAAGGAATTAACGAAGCAGCCACTGAAACGATTTGCGATGGAGCAACATCCATATACTGAACTTTATCTGGAGACATTAGCATTGTCTCACCTGCTTCACGGCAAGCGATTAAGTCATCAACAAAATGACCTTTCTCATCTAATTCAGCATTCGCCTGAGCGATAACATATTTATTTTCTTCAATAGCTGATAAGTATTCAATAATTTCTGTTACTTTGCCATCATTCACTTTGCGATATGGTGTTTCTAGGAAACCATATTCATTTAGACGAGCAAATAACGCCATAGAGTTAATCAAACCAATGTTTGGACCCTCTGGAGTTTCAATAGGACATACACGACCATAATGTGTAGGGTGCACATCTCGCACCTCAAAGCCTGCACGCTCACGTGTCAAACCACCTTGACCCAATGCAGATACACGACGTTTATGAGTGATTTCTGATAATGGGTTTGTTTGATCCATGAATTGAGATAATTGGTTAGAACCAAAGAACTCTTTAATAGCCGCTGAAATTGGTTTAGAGTTAATCAAATCATTCGGTAATAAGTTATCTGATTCTGCTTGACCTAGACGATCTTTAACGGCACGCTCAACACGAACTAAACCTGCACGGAATTGGTTTTCTACTAACTCACCTACGCAGCGAACACGACGATTACCTAAGTGGTCAATATCGTCAATCTCTCCGCGACCGTTGCGCAATTCAACAAGCACTTTGATAGTATCTAAAATATCTTCGTCTGTTAAGGTTAATGGACCTTCTGGATTAGCACCACGACCTAAGCGACTATTGACTTTCATACGACCAACTGCCGATAAGTCATAGCTTTCTTCACTATAGAATAGGCGTTGGAATAAGGCTTCTACAGCTTCCTCGGTTGGAGGTTCACCTGGACGCATCATACGATAAATCGCTACTCGAGCAGCCATTTGATCCGCTGTATCGTCAGTACTTAAGGTAGCTGAAATATAAGCACCATGTTCTAATTCATTGGTATAGATAGTCTCAAATTTCTTAATGTCAGCTGCACGTAAGTTTGCTAATAATGCTTCTGTAATTTCAGCATTAGCCTGTGCTAAGACTTCACCAGATTCTGGATCCGTAATTGTCTTAGCAATCACACGACCTAATAAGAAATCATCAGGTACTGAAATTTTGTCTAATTTCGCATTAGAGATATCTCTGATGTTTTTAGCATTGATACGCTTATCTTTTTCTACAAGGACATTACCTTTCTTATCAGTAATATCAAAACGAGCGATTTCACCTTTCCAACGCTCAGGTACGAATGCCATAACAGCACCGTCTTCACGTAGCTCAAAGCTTTCAAAATCAAAGAATGTTGCTAGAATTTGGTCATTGTTTAAACCAATAGCTTTTAATAACGTAGTCACCGGCATCTTACGACGACGGTCAATACGGAAGTATAAGTAATCTTTTGGATCAAATTCAAAATCTAACCATGAACCACGGTAAGGAATCACGCGAGCAGAGAATAACAACTTGCTTGAGCTGTGATTTTTACCACGATCATGCTCAAAAAATACGCCTGGAGAACGATGTAACTGAGATACAATCACACGCTCAGTACCATTGATAATGAAAGAACCAGTATCAGTCATTAAGGGTAAATCACCCATATAAACTTCTTCTTCTTTCACTTCTTTAACCGTTGGCTTGCTAGCCTCACGATCAAGTAATTCTAAGCGAACTTTAGCGTATAGAGATGAATGATAAGTTAGACCGCGTAATTGACATTCTTTCACATCAAATACAGGGTCACGTAAAGTGTAACCAACGAACTCTAAGCGAGCTAATCCATTAGCACTTTCGATAGGGAAAATTGAATTAAAAGCAGCTTGTAAACCTTCATTTTTACGTTTTTGCGAACCAATATCTTGTTGCAAAAATGTACGGTATGAATGTAACTGCGTCTCTAACAGGTATGGGACATCCTGAACTTCTTCACGTTTAGCAAAGCTTTTACGGATACGTTTTATTTCTGTATACGAGTAAGGCATGAGCACTCCGACTCGAGAGGGTTGTAGATATTATGGTGATTCCATAATTCTATAGGGATTTACGACTTCAGAAAAAATCACTTTCTGACCCTTTATTAGGGGATTTTAGCTTAAATAAAATGTTTTTTTCGAAAGACGCAAAAACCCGAAGAGGGCAAAATTGCTCTCTCCGGGGGATTTCTAAGGAAGAATTATTTTAATTCTACTTTAGCACCAGCTTCTTCTAATTTTTTCTTAGCTTCTTCAGCTTCAGCTTTGCTTAGACCTTCTTTCAATGGTTTTGGAGCACCATCAACTAAGTCTTTAGCTTCTTTTAGACCTAAACCAGTGATTTCACGTACAACTTTAATTACGTTAACTTTAGAAGAACCAGCTTCAGCTAGAACTACTGTGAACTCTGTTTGTTCAGCAGCAGCGCCACCGCCTGCAGCAGCTGGACCAGCAGCAACTGCAACTGCAGCAGCTGATACACCAAATTTTTCTTCAAATGCTTTAACTAATTCGTTTAGTTCCATTACTGTTAATGAACCAACGGCTTCTAAAATGTCTTCTTTAGTAATAGCCATGCTATTAAACTCCTAAATATTGATAATCTAAATTTTTAAATTGAATAAAATCTGAAATTAAGCGGCTTCTTCGCCAGCTTTTTTCTCTGCCAAAGCAGCCAAACCACGCGCCAAGCTTGATAAAGGAGCTTGCATAACGAACAATAGTTTTGACAATAGTTCTTCGCGACTTGGGATAGAAGCTAATTCTGCTACTTTAGCACTATCTAAAAGTTCGCCGTTATAAGAACCTGCTTTCAAGACGATTTTATCTTCTTGCTTCGCGAATTGGTGCAATACTTTTGCTGCTGCAACTGCATCTTCAGATACAGCATAAACTAACGGACCAACCATGTGATCAGATAAGTTTGCAAAAGGAGTACCTTCAACTGCACGACGTGCTAATGTATTTTTAAGAACACGTAAATATACGCCTTCTTTACGAGCATTTACACGTAATTCAGTCATACTGGCAACACTAATACCGCGATACTCAGCTACAACCATAGTTTGAGCATTAGCAATTGCTTTACTAATCTCTTCTACCGTAGCTTTCTTGGTTTCAATATTGAGACTCAAGGTCTACCTCCGACTGTTAATAAAAGAAATACAAAATGTATTTCAACCAGCGCGGCAACCTAAAAAGACAGACAAGATAACTTGTTTATTTCTTATTCAGGACTACCGTCTGCGTAGGGCCGAAGCGGATTAAATCAATGATCCCTACGGTCTTGGACATCTACTTAAAAATTTAAGTAGCCCATTTTAAGTGGTGTAAGCTATAAAAGCCCACCACCTAAAGAATTAGTTTGTTGCTACTGAGCCTGTATCAACCTTAGCACCACCACCCATTGTAGATGATACGGCTAATTTACGTAAATACACACCTTTAGCAGCAGCAGGACGAGCTTTATTTAATGCATCAACTAAAGCAACTAAGTTTTCTTGTAGTTGTTCTACATTGAAAGAAGCACGACCGATAGTTGCGTGAATGATACCCGCTTTATCTGTACGGTATTGTACTTGACCTGCTTTTGCATTTTTTACTGCTGTTGCAACGTCAGGAGTCACTGTACCCACTTTAGGGTTAGGCATTAAACCACGTGGACCTAATACTGTACCTAATGTACCTACTACACGCATTGTATCTGGTGAAGCGATAACAATATCAAAATTGATATTACCAGCTTTAACTTGCTCAGCCAAATCTTCCATACCAACGATATCTGCACCAGCCGCTTTAGCTTGTTCAGCTTTTTCGCCTTGAGCAAATACAGCTACGCGTACTGTTTTACCTGTACCAGCTGGTAAAACAACAGAGCCACGTACTAATTGGTCAGATTTCTTAGGATCAATGCCTAATTGTACAGCTACATCGATAGATTCATCAAATTTAGCTGTAGCTGTTTCTTTTACCAAAGCTAATGCCTCTGTCACTGGGTATAATTTATTGCGATCAATTTTTGCTGCAATAGCTGCAGCGCGTTTAGATAATTTTGCCATAATTATACACCCTCAACAGTAATACCCATACTACGCGCACTACCTGCAATAGTACGTACAGCTGCATCTAAATCAGCTGCTGTTAAGTCTGGGGCTTTTGTTTTTGCAATTTCTTCTGCTTGAGCACGTGTTAATTTACCTACTTTATCTAAGTGAGGACGTGCAGAACCAGATTGAACGCCAGCAGCTTTCTTAATAAGAATAGTCGCTGGAGGTGTTTTCATAATGAACGTAAATGATTTATCTGCATAAGCAGTAATCACTACTGGAATTGGTAAACCAGGTTCCATGCCTTGTGTTTTAGCATTGAATGCTTTACAGAATTCCATAATGTTCAAACCACGTTGACCTAATGCAGGACCAATCGGTGGTGATGGATTTGCTTTACCAGCAGGTACTTGAAGCTTGATAAAGCCGACGATTTTTTTCGCCATTTTTTTGCTCCTTACGGGTTATACGCCAAAGGCTCCCCGGGGTTAATAAATCAGATCAAAAAAACAATATTAAACTGTTTTCTCAACCTGGCTAAAATCTAATTCTACAGGTGTACTACGACCAAAAATCATTACATTCACACGAACTTTATTTTTTTCGTAGTTAACTTCTTCAACAACACCATTGAAATCAGCGAATGGGCCTTCTTTAATACGCAAAGACTCACCCACTTCAAATAAAATTTTAGGACGTGGTTTCTCACCACCTTCCTGAATTTGAGATAACAAGCGATCAACTTCATGTTGTGGAATAGGTGTAGGTCGTGAATTTGGACCACCACCCAAAAAGCCTGTTACACGATTAGTATTCTTAACTAAGTGCCATGCTTCATCAGAGAATTCCATCTCAACTAATACATAGCCAGGAAAAATTCTACGTTCACTAACAGCTCGTGTACCACCACGGCTCTCTACAACTTCTTCTGTAGGCACAAGGATGCGACCAAAAGAATTTTGTAAACCTTGTTGTTCAATTCGCTCTAATAAAGAACTATGAACTTTTTTCTCCATACCAGAGAAAACGTGTACTACATACCAACGCATACTCATAAGCTGTCCTTAGTTCCAACCTAGAACGACGCCATACACAATCCAAGTAATTAATTTATCAATTATCCACAGTAAAATAGCCATTACTGCGACAAAAGCAAATACAATCCCTGTCATTTGGATAGTTTCTTTACGTGTTGGCCATACAACACGTTTTAGCTCAGCATATGATCCTGTTGCAAAGCCCAATATTCTCTTGCCAGTATCGCTTATTGCTAATAAAGCTATAGCCACTACTAGACCAACAAGAAACATCCCTAAGCGAGCATAAATACTATAATCAGTAAAAAATGAATAAGCAAAAATTCCAGCTACCAATACAACGATGGCTAGAATAACTTTAACTTTATCACCTGAATTAGAAACGGTTTCGACTTGGCTACTGTTTGACATATTTTTCTATGCGGATTGTTCCGCTTCTATTTGTGGCAGGGGCAGTAGGAATCGAACCTACAACCTTCGGTTTTGGAGACCGACGCTCTGCCAATTGAGCTATACCCCTATTGCTTTTCAAAAGCATCCGAGTAGTCTACACGACTACTCGGGATTTTACAACAATAATTTATAAAATAAATTATTTAGTGATTTTAGAAACCACACCGGCACCGACTGTACGGCCACCTTCACGGATCGCAAAGCGTAAACCTTCTTCCATCGCGATTGGCGCAATTAACTCAACATCCATCGCTACGTTATCGCCTGGCAATACCATCTACTTTATCCGCWTGAACGTAATTGTACCTGTTACGTCTGTTG
>NZ_AYSV01000129.1 GCF_000506865.1 Pelistega indica | reverse complement strand
TCAGGTAGTCAGACGAACACATAGCCACGACCCCATCGCATCGTGCATGAGTAATTTAAGAAGCGTGTGCGTGCGATTCATAAACACATAGGCTTCGTGAGGTGCCACCTGACCAAAGCGCTGAATTGCCTTAGTGCGCAAGGTATCCATCCCCGCTCGTAAATCTGTCGCCTCACTCACCAGGATGATTCTATCTAGTGCCAGTAGGCTAGACGCTTGCTCTTGAATTCCCACTCGTTGGGCGGTCTCGATACGCATTAAAGACGGCATTGATTTCTCCTAACATACACAAAACCATAGTGTCGCGCAATTTAGCAGGAATGAATACATGTATTCACCGGACGCTTACGTAGCCAATCTTAATAAATTATTAAAAATCACCATAAACAAACCCACATCCATTCAACACAGATGTGGGTTTGTACAATTAAATGCAACAATTACACTAATTATTGATGATGGCGTTGTTTACTTTTTGCATAGTGACGAGCCACTTGTGCTTGCGCCGCTAACATAGCCAATTCAGCTTCAACAACAGCAATTTCTTCTTTAGTCTTAGCATTACGACGAGACTCTTCAGCTTTTTCTCGAGCAGCTAACGCTTTAGCTTCATCAAGATCAGCACCACGAATCGCCGTATCAGCTAACACAGTTACTGCATATGGTTGAACCTCTAAAAGACCACCAGCCACAAAAACTAGTTCTTCCGAACCATCCACATGAACAATTTTTACTTGCCCTGGACGAATACGTGAAATCAGTGGCGTATGACCTGGAAGAATACCTAATTCACCAGATTCACCAGGTAGAACAATCATCTTTGCCTCACCAGAAAAGATAGATTCTTCTACACTGACCACGTCAACTTTAATTGATTTAGTCGACATACTTAATCCTTATTATAAGGTTTTAGCTTTCTCAAAGGCTTCGTCAATTGAACCAACCATGTAGAAGGCTTGTTCTGGTAATGCATCACACTCACCTTCAACAATCATTTTGAAACCACGGATTGTTTCAGAAAGTGGAACATATTTACCAGGAGAACCAGTAAATACTTCAGCAACGTGGAACGGTTGTGATAAGAAACGTTGAATCTTACGAGCACGTGCCACCGCTTGTTTATCTTCTGGAGATAACTCATCCATACCAAGAATAGCGATAATATCGCGTAATTCTTTATAACGTTGTAGTGTTTGTTGAACAGCACGAGCTACGTTATAGTGCTCTTCACCTACTACGTGTGGGTCTAACTGACGGCTAGTTGAATCTAGAGGGTCAACCGCTGGATAAATACCTAAAGAAGCAATATCACGTGACAATACCACAGTAGAGTCTAAGTGTAAGAACGTTGTTGCTGGAGATGGGTCTGTTAAGTCATCCGCAGGTACATAAACCGCTTGGATAGACGTAATAGAACCAGTCTTAGTTGATGTAATACGCTCTTGTAATACACCCATCTCCTCTGCTAGTGTTGGTTGGTAACCTACAGCAGATGGCATACGACCTAACAGTGCTGATACCTCAGTACCTGCAAGTGTATAACGATAGATATTATCTACGAAGAATAAAATGTCACGACCTTCGTCACGGAATTTTTCAGCCATGGTCAAACCAGTCAAGGCAACACGTAAACGGTTTCCTGGTGGTTCGTTCATTTGACCAAATACCATCGCTACCTTGTCAAGTACGTTAGACTCTTCCATTTCGTGGTAGAAGTCATTACCTTCACGAGTACGCTCACCAACACCTGCGAATACAGATAAACCTGAGTGTTGCTTAGCGATGTTATTAATTAATTCCATCATGTTTACGGTTTTACCTACACCGGCACCACCGAATAGACCTACTTTACCACCTTTAGCGAATGGGCAAACTAAGTCAATTACTTTAATACCTGTTTCTAACAATTCAACAGATGGTGATAATTCATCAAACTTAGGAGCTGCTTGGTGAATGCTACGTTTCTCTTCGTGAGCGATTGGACCAGCCTCATCAATTGGGCGACCTAATACGTCCATAATACGACCAAGTGTACCGTTACCTACTGGTACAGAGATTGGTGCATTAGTACGCTCTACTGACATACCACGACGTAAACCGTCGCTTGAACCAAGTGCAATTGTACGTACAACACCGTCACCAAGTTGTTGTTGTACTTCTAATGTTAAACCTTTTTCAGCATATCCACTTTCATTGGTGTCTGCTAGAACAAGTGCTTCATAAATATGAGGCATATTGTCGCGTGGGAACTGAATATCCACCACGGCGCCGATGCACTGAACGATGGTTCCGTTACTCATGTTGTTTCCTTACTGTTAACGCTATGAAAGTAACCGTACGGACTAAACCGCAGCGGCTCCTCCCACGATTTCTGAAATTTCTTTGGTAATTGCCGCTTGACGTGTTTTGTTGTACACCAATTGTAAATCACCAATAACCTTTTTAGCATTGTCTGATGCAGCCTTCATCGCTACCATACGAGCAGATTGCTCAGACGCCATATTCTCGGCTACTGCTTGATATACCACACCCTCAACATAGCGGTGTAGCAAACTATCAATAACCTCTTTTGCACCTGGTTCAAAAATATAATCCCAGCTATATTCATGTTTTGAACCTTCATCTGCCACTATACTACCAGCCTCTGTATTAAACGGATCAGGCAAACCATCAGGTAATGGTAGCAAACGAACAAAAGTAGGAACTTGACGCATTGTATTAACGAAATCACTCGTCGCAATGTACAAGGCATCAATTTTGCCATTGATGTAGTCATCAAGCTGCACTTTTAGTGCACCGATTAATAATTCTAAATTTGGTTTATCACCAAGATTTACTTGCTGAGAAACTAAGTTCACACCTAAACGAGTAAGGAAGCCAACACCTTTGTTACCAAAAGCCGTTGCTTGAACGCTAATTCCTTTTGCATTAAATTCCTTTAAGCGATTTAATACTAAACGAGTAATGTTTGTATTTAAACCACCGCATAAACCTTTATCTGTGGTTACCAGCACGATACCAACGCTCTTAACCTCTTTACGCTCTTCCAAATATGGGTGAGTGTAATCAGGGTTCGTCATCATCATGTGCATGGCAATCTCACGTACTTTTTCCGTGTATGGACGACCAGCACGCATTCTATCTTGCGCTTTACGCATTTTAGATGCTGCTACCATTTCCATCGCTTTTGTGATCTTACGTGTATTTTGTACACTTTTGATCTTAGTACGGATTTCCTTAATTCCAGCCATGTCGCTTTCCTAGGAGATTGCTAACCTAGGCATACCTAATTACTTAGGTATGCCCCACCTTGAGTCTTTAGAAAGAGCTCGATTTTTTGAAGTTCGCTAAAATATCTTTTAACGCCGCTTCATCATCTTTTGAAAGCTCTTTTGTGCTCTCGATGCGATCTACTAAGTCAGCATGATTGTGTCTTAGTTCGTCTTTTAACGTTTTCTCGAAAGCCAATACATTGCTCACCTCTACGTCATCTAGGTAACCATTATTCACTGCATATAGTGATACAGCAAGTTCCCAAACTTTTTGTGGCTCGTATTGAGGTTGTTTTAATAATTCAACCACACGTTTACCACGTTCTAGTTGACGGCGAGTAGCTTCATCAAGATCTGATGCGAATTGAGCGAATGCCGCTAACTCTCTATACTGAGCTAAGTCAGTACGGATACCACCAGAAAGTTTTTTAACAACTTTAGTTTGTGCTGCACCACCTACACGAGAAACCGAAATACCCGCGTTAATCGCTGGACGTACACCTGCGTTAAATAAGTCTGTTTCTAGGAAGATTTGACCGTCAGTAATAGAAATCACGTTTGTCGGTACGAAAGCAGAAACGTCACCAGCTTGTGTTTCAATAATTGGCAACGCTGTTAGTGAGCCTGTTTTGCCAGTAACTTCACCATTAGTGAATTTTTCTACATATTCAGCATTTACACGAGCAGCACGCTCTAATAAACGAGAGTGTAAGTAGAATACGTCACCAGGATACGCTTCACGTCCAGGTGGGCGACGTAATAATAATGATACTTGACGATATGCCCATGCTTGTTTTGTTAAATCGTCATAAACGATTAGAGCGTCTTCACCACGATCGCGGAAGTATTCACCCATTGTACAACCAGCATAAGCAGCTAAGTATTGCATCGCTGCAGAATCAGATGCAGCAGCAGCAACAACAATTGTATACTCAAGAGCACCATGCTCTTCTAACTTACGCACAACGTTGTTGATTGTAGAAGCTTTTTGACCAATCGCAACATACACGCATTTAACGCCTGTACCTTTTTGATTGATAATAGCGTCAACAGCAACAGCTGTTTTACCAGTTTGGCGGTCACCAATAATCAACTCACGTTGCCCACGACCAATAGGTACCATAGAGTCAATAGACTTAATACCTGTTTGCATTGGTTGTGATACTGATTGACGCGCAATAACGCCTGGCGCTACTTTTTCAATAATATCTGTTTGTTTTGCGTTGATAGGTCCTTTACCATCAATTGGTTGACCTAATGTATTTACCACACGACCTAAAAGTTCTGGACCAACAGGCACTTCTAAAATACGACCTGTTGTTTTAACTGAGTCACCTTCAGATACGCCAGTGTAATCGCCTAGAATAACCGCACCAACTGAGTCGCGCTCTAAGTTAAGAGCTAGACCAAACACGTTGTTTGGAAATTCAAGCATTTCACCTTGCATCACATCTGATAGACCATGGATACGTGTAATACCGTCGGTTACTGAAACTACAGTACCCTGTGTACGAACATCGGCAGAAGCACCCAAGCCTTCGATTCGGCTTTTTAGCAATTCGCTGATTTCTGACGGATTGAGTTGCATATTCAAGACTCCTGAAATCCTGTTATTCTATGGCGCTTATTGAGCTGCCAATGTATCGCGCAAACGTATTAATTGTGCTTGCACGGATGTATCTAATACCTGATCACCCACGGTAACGCGTACGCCACCGATAATTGAGTTATCTACTGTTACTTCGGGCTTAAGTTTAACACCAAATTTTTTCTCTAAACCCACTAATAATTCATTAACTTGCTCATCACTTAATGCATAAGCACTAACGATTTTTGCAATAGCAGAACCTTCATGGCGATTTTTCAAAACCTCAAATTGCTCTGCGATCTCGGGTAAAGTGATTACTCGATCATTTTCGACTAATAGATCGATAAAATTTGATGCATCTGCTGGCATAGCACTTTTCACTAAACCAAGCAATAAGTCCTTGCGCTGCACCTTAGATAATCGTGGGTCAGTCATCACTTCTCTAACATCTTCATTTGAAGATATCTGAGCTAGTTCATTCAATGCAGTAGACCATTGCGAAATGGTATTTTTCGCACTAGCAGCCTCATACAAGGCTTCAGCATATGGACGAGCAATTGTTGATAATTCAGCCATGATGATCCTAGATTAAAGCTGTGCTTTAAGTTGATTTAACAACTCAGCATGGGTTTTTGCATCGACTTCACGACGAAGAATTTGCTCTGCACCTTTAACGGCAAGAGCAGCTACTTCATCACGTAAGCTACCACGTAAACGTTCTATCTCTAATTCAGCATCTTGTTTTGCTTGAGCTAGAATACGAGCACGTTCTGCTTCCGCTTCTTCGCGAGCAGCACTCACAATAGAAGTCGCTTGTTTCTCAGCTTCGACTAATCTTGATTGATTATCAGCTTTGGCTGATTGCTCAATTTGACTAATACGAGCTTGTGCTTGGGCCAAATCAGACTTACCTTTATCGGCAGCCGCTAAGCCTTCAGCAATTTTTTGTCGACGATCGTCAATTGCCTTGATTAGCGGAGGCCACACAAATTTCATTGTGAACCAAGCTAAGATGAAAAAGACAATCATCTGGAAAAAGAGCGTCGCGTTTAAATTCACGGTCGTTTCCCTTTTGCTATTGTTAAGGTGCCACTAGCACGCAACACCTGGAATTCTCTTACTGAATTGAGTGGGATGAGGACTTTTTTAGTCCTACATCACTTCATCCAGTTCACTAACCACCAAACTGATGGTAAATTTCTTGCTAGTTATTAAGCACCAAATGGGCTAGCAAACGCAAATAACATCGCAATACCAACACCGATTAGGAACGCAGCGTCAATAAGACCAGCTAACAAGAACATTTTAGTTTGTAATGCATTCATCAACTCTGGTTGACGAGCAGAAGCTTCTAAATATTTGCCTCCCATGATTCCGATACCGATGCACGCACCGATAGCACCTAAACCAATAATAAAAGCGCAAGCAAGAGCTACGAAAGCTGATGTGGCCATAACAACTCCTTGTGGTAATGAACCTAAATAAAAAAGATGAAAAAACTACTTAAATTAACTAAGACAATCAATAAATCGCCTTACCGAAGAGCCTATAGACAAAGAATACCCCGTCTATAGGCACAAACCTTTAGTGACCCTCATGCGCCTGGCCTAAATAGACCAGTGTAAGCATCATAAAAATGAATGCTTGCAACAAGATAATCAAAATAATGGAAAATAGCCCAGATTGATCCCGCTAACACGTGCCCCACGCCCAAGCTAAGACTCAATGCATTAAAGCCAGTCCACGCACCACCCAACAAGGCAATAAGCATGAACACCAATTCACCCGCGAACATGTTACCAAAAAGTCGCATACCTAACGAAACGGTTTTTGCAGCATATTCAATCAAATTTAATAAAAAGTTAGCTGGAACTAATAAGATAGCGCCCACACCATGAGCATGGAATGGCGCAGTAAACAATTCTTTAACAAAATGACCACCACCTTTTACTTTGATACCATAGTAAAAAGAAAGAAGCAAAATACATAAAGACATGCCTAACGGAATATTTAAATCCGCTGTAGGAAGAATACGATGATAATACAAAGGACCATGATGATGGTGATCACCAGCTAGCCCAATCCATGAGAATACTTGACCCAACAAATCCACCGGAACCAAGTCCAGCGCATTCATAGCAACAATCCATAAGAACACTGTTAACGCCAGTGGAGCAATAAATTTGCGAGACTCTGCGTTATTGACAATGCTTTTTGCTTGATCAGCAACCATTTCAACAACCATTTCAACACCAGCTTGGAATCTACCTGGAACACCATTAGTTGCTTTACGAGCAGCCAAATAAAGCACAAAAATAACAACTAATCCAGTAGCAATAGACCAAAACAAAGAGTCATAGTTAATAATACCAAAATCAGCAATATTGGTTTGCTTCTCACCTACATTATTAAAATGTACTAAATGGTGCTGAATATAATACTGCTGTGGTGATACGCCTTCTGCTGCAGCCATTTGCCCTATTCCCCCAAAGACCAATCTCTTAAAGACCAAAGATAAATTTTTAACCTTGCTTATATCTTGCGAAACATAAGCAACAATACATATGCTTTCATGACCGAAATCAAACCAAGCAACAACGCCGGCCAAACAATAAAACCAGCAGCAAACTTTGCCAGCAATACTAGTAACAGAATGGTACCAACAATTTTTATGCCCTCAGCAATAAAAAGCGTACCAGCTGATGCATCTGCATTTGCATACAACCGCATCAACATCCTCACTACCACTAATGCTGTTGGAATGAAATACGCCATCCCACCCGCAAAAGCCGATAACATAGGCAACTTACCTGAAATTAGCCCAGCCAACAGAGACACCACAATCAGCAAAGCTAATTGTGCCATCAGTATCTGCACCAGCCCTTTTGCTGCATGGGCATTCATACGAATGCGTTCTTCTGTGCTTAGCTTTACGGCTGTCAAACCAGATTCCTATGTTAACGCCTGCGTTTATTTGATCACAAAATCAATACATTAAGTGTCAAATAAGTTACACTTGATTCAAAAACTCAATCTTGTAGAGTATAGCCTGTTTCGGCCTCAAAAGCAAATATTTCAAGTAATTTCGTTACATATTTTTGAAGTTTGGCGCACGTTTTTCTACAAATGCTGACATCCCTTCTTTTTGATCCTCTAAGGCAAATGTTGCATGAAATACACGACGCTCATAAGCTAAGCCTTGCTCCAAGGTTGTTTCTAGTGCCGCATTAACACATTGCTTGGCCATCATTAGTACTGGCGAAGAGAAATTTGCCATACCGTCAGCAATCTTGATAACCTCATCCAAGAAATTCTCATTAGGCAATATCCTTGCAACTAAACCAGCACTTTCGGCTTCTTGAGCATCCATAAAACGACCTGTTAACACCAAGTCCATTGCCTTAGCTTTACCTACGGCACGAGTAAGCCGTTGAGTACCACCAAGACCAGGAATCGTACCTAGCTTAATTTCTGGCTGACCAAATTTGGCGTTTTCAGCAGCATAAATCAAATCACACATCATGGCTAATTCACAACCACCACCTAGCGCATACCCTGAGACAGCAGCGATAACGGGCTTACGAATGCTAGTCTTCATTGTCTCCCAGAAGCCACCAATATAATCAGATTTGTAAACATCCATATATGACCATTTTTGCATCGCCGAAATATCAGCACCTGCAGCAAATGCTTTTTCACTACCTGTTAGCACAATAACATGTACGTTTTCATTTTTCTCTAATGCTAACAACTCATTACTTAGGGCAAGCATAATGTCATTATTTAATGCATTTAGCACTTTAGGACGATTAAGCGTAAGAATACCTACCTTACCTTGGATAGTTGAGAGTACTAACTGTTCTGACATAATGGTCTCCGATAATTTATACACCACAAAAAGTAAACTATTTTAAATATAAATCAACAATTATTATCCCGAAAAGCATTTGACTATGCAATTAGTGAAATTCAGGATATATTCATAATATATAACCATTTTAACGATCTCTTTTTTAGAAGAAATTCACATGAAAGACATTTTGTACCGTATTTTTCCTGCTGATGTTGCTGGACACCTTTTTTCTATTGAAATTCACATTAAAAAACCAGAAAAGAATGGCCAAATTCTTAGTTTGCCCACATGGATTCCTGGTTCATATTTAGTACGTGATTTTTCTCGTCATATTCAAAAACTCACTGCTCGCACTGATAAAAAAGTTTTGGATATTGCCAAGTTAGATAACCATAGCTGGCAAATTGAAGGCACTAAACATCCCATTACCGTCTCTTATCTCGTCTATGCTTGGGACTTATCTGTGCGTGCTGCCCATTTAGATGAAACTCATGGTTTTTTTAATGGTAGCAGTGTTTTTTTACAAGTACATGGACAAGAAGACTCTCCTTGTTATCTGGATATCAATCCTCCTACCCACCGTCAAGACTGGAAAGTCTATACTAGTCTCCCAGAGGCAAATAAAGAAAAAGGGGGAGCAAAACATCATGGCTTTGGTTTATATGTTGCCCCAAATTACGATGCCTTGATTGACCACCCTGTTGAAATGGGTACGCCACAAGTTATTAGCTTTGTTGTTTGTGGAGCTCGTCACGAAATGGTCTTTACGGGACTTATCCCAAATGTAGACTTAGAACGAATTGCGAGAGATACAGCCAAAATTTGTGAGTATCAAATTAACTTCTTTGAGCCTAAAACACATCAAGCTCCCTTTTTAGACAGTAGTGACCGTTATGTATTTATGACGATGGTGACAGGAACAGATTATGGTGGCCTAGAACATCGATCAAGTACGGCACTAGTTGCCTCTCGTGGCGATTTACCGGTTATTGGACAAGAAGGCATGACTGATGGTTATTGCCAATTCTTGGGTTTGATTAGTCATGAGTATTTCCACACATGGAATGTCAAACGCATAAAACCACAACGCTTTGCTCCCTACAATCTCACACAAGCGACTCCAACACCGCTATTATGGATTTTTGAAGGCTTTACTTCTTATTACGATGACTTAGTGCTCTTACGCACAGGCATCATTGATGAAACACGCTATTTAAGCCTACTCCAAAAAACGATTAACTCAGTATATACAAGCCCTGGGCGCTTAAAACAGAGTGTCGCTGAGAGCTCTTTTGACGCCTGGACAAAATACTACAAACAAGATGAGAATTCTCTAAATGCCATTATCAGTTACTACACGAAGGGTTCTTTAGTGGCATTAGGGTTGGATTTACTGATTCGTCATAAAACAGAGAGCAAAAAATCTCTTGATGACTTTATGCGTTTACTCTGGAAAAAATATGGACGTGATTTCTATAAGAAAGCCACTCAAAAGGGCTTAAAAGAAGAGAATGTTGTCGATTTGATTCATGAAGCAACAGGAGTCAATACACAATCTTTCGTTCAATGTTATGCTCTTGGGACAGAAGATATTCCATTAGATACTCTTTGGGCGCCATTTAAAGTCGAACTTCAAAAAGAAAATATAAATGACAACAGCCTACAAATAAAGACTAAAAATATAAATGGTCAATGTCAGATTACACATGTCATTGAAGGTGGTAATGCCCATGTAGCTGGATTATCAGCTGGAGATTTCTTGGTAGCTATTGATTATATCCGTGTTGATGGGCAAAATCTAGATACATTACTCAAACGATATCGCCCAGATGATACCCTAGATATCCATGTTTTTAGACGCGATGAATTAAGATGTTTTAAATGCACATTACAAACTAAAGATATTAAGTTTGTACTTAAAAAAATTTAAGCTATCACATTATTAAGCACATCAAGAACACTTATTGACACACAGCACAATAAGTGTTCTTTTTTATATTGAGATAGTGCCAAGTACTTGTTTTGGCATTAAAAATGGCTAATTTCCCAACTAGAGTATCACCCTCACCAATCAACAGTTTAATAGCTTCCACCGCTTGCATACTGCCGATTACACCCAATAATGGAGAGAAAACACCTAACGTAGCACAATTATCAGGTGCCAGATTATCTTCTGGATCAAATAGACAAGCATAGCAAGGACTCGTAGGTTCCCTAAAATCAAAACTCGTCACCATCCCTTCCCACTTTATGGCTGCTCCTGCGACTAATGGCTTTTTTAAGTCAATCACAAATTTTATTAAGTACCTGACGAGTATTATAGTTATCACTACAATCCAAAACTAAATCCACCTCTTGGATCAGTACGGTCATATCATCTAAAGATGGCCTATTAGGAAAAGTTTTTATTTGAACTAAAGGATTAAGTGCTAATAACGTTTGACGAGCGGAGTCAACTTTTCTTAATCCTATATTGTCAGTTTTATGAATAATTTGACGCTGTAAATTACTTAATTCCACGTCATCATCATCAACCAACGTCAAGTGCCCCACTCCAGCTGCAGCTAAATACATTGCGACCGGTGAGCCTAACCCACCAAGACCCAATATCAATACCTTACTATTGCTTAAACGTTCTTGCCCTTTAAACCCAAAATCTTCTAGCATTAGGTGACGAGCATAACGCAACATGAATTCATCATTCATCTCTGGTCAGTCACCTTTGTGCTCAAGCACTTTATCAATGGCTTTATCCAAAGCTTTTTCTGGTACTTTATTTAAGTTTGAAGAAGGTACCGAGGTTGATGATCCCTTATCGGAGAGTTCTTTATTTTTAGCGTCCTTAGTCACTTCTTTAGCATCCCTACTCTCATGCTTCATCCCCACTCGAGAATCCACACCACTCACCGTAGCACCGTCTGATTGAGCTTGAATGACGCCTTGGTTGACTTTTTCTCCTTTCAAAAACCGAATCGCTTGTTGAAGCTGGAAATCTTGATCTGAACCAAACTCATACATATTTTTGGCATCAACAATTTTTACCTCTGTATTATCAACCGGCTTAGTTTCAGCTTTTTTCTCTGGGACAGATTCATGCAATAAATGATCATCTAAATCTACTTCTCTTGGCGAAGAAAATAAATCACCTTTTTCTGTATCAGACACAACTACATCAGGTGTAATGCCTGTCGCCTGAATTGAACGACCACTCGGAGTATAGTAGCGTGCTGTTGTTAATTTGATACCAGTCTCATCATCAATCGGCATAACAACTTGGACAGACCCCTTACCAAAACTACGGTTACCCATAATAGTAGCTCGTTTAAAGTCTTGTAAAGCACCCGCCACAATCTCTGATGCTGAAGCCGATCCAACATTAATCAATACCACCATTGGCACAGAGTGCAACCACGGAGGGAGATTTTTAAGTACGGCAGTATTTTGCAAGATATTATCTGGTATATATCGGGAAAACTCTTCGACCACCTGATTTCTAGCCTTGGTTGATACGATTGAACCCTGTGTATTTGCAAAAATTTGTACCACCCCTACCGATACATTTAACAATCCCCCTGGATTATTACGCAAATCTAATACAATGGCTTTTGGTGTAGTTTTAATAGACCGGATCTGTGCCACTAAGTCATTAACGGTATTTGTTTGAAATTGTGATAACCTGAAATAAGCAATATCGCCCACTAATTTACTACGGACACTTTTGACTTTAATCAGCTCTCTTTTTAAATGAATATCTAATAGCTTACCTTGTCGACTCACCTTTAATGTCACGGCTGAACCTGGTTCTCCACGTAACATTTTAATGACATCACTAATATCTTTTTCTTTTGTATTAACATCATTAATACTTACCACTAAGTCTCCCGGCAAAACACCTGCTTTAGCCGCTGGAGTCCCTTCGATAGGTGAAATAATTTTGATATAACCTTTTTCTTCACCAATCTCAATACCTAAACCACCAAACTCACCGTCGGTTTCTTCTTGTAAATCAATCATATCTTCTTTATCAAGATAAGCAGAGTGAGGATCTAATTTGTCCACCATACCTGCTATAGCTGCATCAATCAGCTCTTTATCACTAACAGGCTCAACATATTGATTTTTGACCAACGAAAAAGCTCGTGCAAATCGACGCAACTCTTCATAAGCTTGTGCTGGATCATGCTCAGCATCTACTGGTGTCGCTTGCAATGAATCAGGAATAGTAGTTCCTTTAACCTCTTCCTGAGCATAGACTAAGCCACTAGAGAAAAGCCCTATAATAATTATTCGATATAATCGGCTTAACAATTTAATTCTCCTCTTATTGTGCTAACCATTGTAATGGATCGACAGGTCTACTGCCTTGTCTAATTTCAAAATAGACAGCAGGTTCAACTTGGCCACCAGTCGAGCCAGCCCTAGCAACAACTTGACCCGTTTTTACAGTATCACCGACACCTTTTGACAAACTCTGGTTATAACCGTAAACGCTCATATAGCCACCGCCATGATCGACAATAATCAAATTTCCAAAACCTCTTACCCAATTGGCGAATACCACTTGACCACTTGCAACTGCCTTAACTGGAGCCCCAGCCGATGCATTAATTAAAATACCTCGCCAAACATCACCCGTATCAGGTCGTGTCTGTCCAAACCTACCAGCCAAACTACCACGAATAGGCCATGGAGATCCACGTGATAACCCTTTACTAATATCACTACTAGAAGAAGCTTCTGCACGTCTATCATCTTCCTTAGCTTTAGCTAATAATAACTGTGCCTCTCTCGCTTTTTCTTGTGCAATTCTTGCTTTCGCTCGCTCAATCTCTGCTTCTTCCGACTGTTGACGCACCAAGGTAATAGATTGTTGCGCGCGTTTTTGTTGATCAAGTGCCTCTTGTATTTTTTTCTTAGCTATTTCTTGCTCTGCTGGACTTAAGGCAAAACCAAACGCCTGCTCTGCTTTTTTGACATTCGCAGCAGCCGCTCTTTGACTTGCAATCGCCTCCATCTGAGCCTGTCTTGCTTTCTCTCTTAATATTTTCGCTTTTTGTAATTGCTCTTGTGCTAGTCTAGCCTGTTCTTGAGCAATAGCCGCTTTTCGTTCACGCTCTGCAGCAATTTGTTTACGCCGCTCTTCTGCCTGTTTTTGGCGACGAATTTCCGCTTGCCTTAATGCCTCTTCTTTGTGTACGGATATTATTTTCAATACCAGCGATAATTCGAGTTAAACGAGCATCATCCTCTTTTAACTGACCCGCTTGCTGACGGCGTTTTTTGATGTCACCTTCAATTTTGCTCAGTTTATTCTGATAACTTTGCTGCTCTTTCTCTAAATCTTTTTTCGCTTGAGCTGTTTGACTCGCTAAATTGCTCAAATTTTTCTGATGATTTTGAGCCTTCTTTTTAACGGCGGCTAAACGGTTTAATTCTTTTTTGAGGTTTTCTGCTGACTTAGCACGCGCTTTAGAAATATAGCTAAGGTAAATAAAGTCTCGACTTAATTTTTTGCGCATCTTTTCCAGATAATAATGCCGACCATGGTGATATACCACTCGTATATTGTTCTTTTAGCTGCTCAGCTAAATCATTAAGACTTTCCTCTAGAATATTTTGCTGTATTTTTTCTTCCTCTTTCACGTCACTTAAATCGTTTTTAGCTTCTTGCTCTTTGTCTAGCAAACTATCAAGCTTACGACTCATATCAGAAATAGCACTTTCTGATTGACGTAAATCCTCAAGGACATCTTTACGATTTGTCTCTTGTTTATTGATTTGGGTGTTAAGTTTATTAATCTGACTTTGTAGTTCGGCTCGTTGCTTTTCTACTTGTGCTTGTTGAGCACTCAGACTAGAGATGGACTGTGCATAAACAGGCACAGTCCAACCCAATATTGTTAAAACAAAAATACAGCGTTTCACGTTTACTTAGCTTTACCTTGTGCAGCAACAGCAGCTAATGCCGCTGCAATAGCTTCCTGATCACCTAAATAATAATGACGAATTGGCTTTAAATTTTCATCCAACTCATAAACCAATGGCTGACCTGTTGGGATATTTAGCTTCAAAATTTCTTCTTCACTCATATCCTCTAAATACTTGATTAATGCCCTGATACTATTACCATGTGCCGTAATCAAGACTTTTTTGCCCGCTTTAATATCTGCCGCAATTTCATCATTCCAAATTGGAATCACACGAGCTACCGTATCTTTTAAACATTCAGTACGTGGCAACTCTTCCGGTTTCAAACCTGCATAACGTGCATCAAAGCGAGGATGACGCTCATCATCTAAACTTAATGGATTCGGTGCAATCGCATAGGCACGACGCCAAATAAGCACCTGCTCCTCACCATATTCTGCTGCTGTTTCTGCCTTATTTAACCCTTGCAAAGCACCATAGTGACGCTCATTTAATCGCCAGCTTTTTTTCACAGGCAAATACATCATATCCATAGCATCAAGCGCTGTCCACAAGGTACGGATAGCTCGCTTTAAGACAGAAACATAAGCCACATCAAATGTATAACCTTCACTTTTTAATAGCTTACCTGCATCCCAAGCCTGTTGACGACCTGTTTCAGTAATATCGACATCAGCCCAACCTGTAAAACGGTTTTCTAAGTTCCATTGGCTTTCACCATGACGCATCAAAACAATTTTATACATTTTTATTTCCAAAAAAAGTTAAACAATTTTCGTATATTTTAGCGAACTATTCTCTATAAATCTTTAGCTACTTTATAATCACTAAATTAAGTTCAAAAATTACCTTAAATAGGACAAAGCTGTGGATTTTTTATACTATCAAAACACTATTTTTTATATTTATTTTTGGCGCTATTGCTGGTTTCATGCTACTTTTTACAGCCAAAAGAGGGGCTAACGGTCAAGGAGCACTTTCTGCCAAAGAGGCCATTCAGCTTTCAAATACCGAAAAAGCTCAATTTATTGATATTCGCCCCCAAGAAGAACTTTAAAAAATCATCTATACCCCAATCTAAGAATTTTCCCAAGGATAGTATCGAAAGTAAAATAGCCGATCTTCCTAAAAAACCTTTAATTCTCGTCTGTGACAAAGGCATTACCGCACAACAAACCGCTAAACTATTGAAAAAGCAAAATGTTGAGAATGTCTATTGGATTAAAGGTGGGTTAAATGAATGGTTGAGTGAAGGTCTACCAGTTAAAAGTCGATCTTCTTCAAAAGCATAACTCTACAATGACTCTAAAGGTGACAACTATGAGTAAAGTAACGATGTACTATAAAACAACTTGCCCTTATTGTATGCGTGCAGAAAAACTGCTAAAAGAGCGAGGCGTAACAGATTTAGAAAAAATTAATATCGAAACAAATCGTGAGGCTCGTGCCGAAATGATTGAGCGCTCATCAGGTCGTACTACTGTTCCTCAAATTTTTATTAATGGAATTCACGTTGGTGGCTGTGATGATATTCATGCATTAGATGCAGAAGGCAAACTCGTATCTATGCTTTCAGCATAGTCCAACCATTTATATCTATAAGGAATTAAGATGACAACCGAAAATACAGCACAAACACCAGATGCAGAACAAAACCAGCAAGCCTTTGCGCTACAACGTGTCTATTTAAAAGACGTGTCATTAGAAATGCCTAATGCACCTCACATTTTCCTAGAACAAGAAGCACCAAACGTAGAAATTGCGCTTAATGTGGGTGGTCAACGTCTTGCAGAAACAGTGTTTGAATCAACTGTACGCGTTACCATCACCACAAAGATTGCTGAGCAAGTTGTTTATCTATTAGAAGCAACTCAAGCAGGTATCTTTGAAATCGCCAATTTCGATGATGGACAGCTTGACCCACTATTAGGTATTGTTTGCCCTTCTATGTTATTCCCTTACCTACGTGCTAATGTTGCCGATATTATCAATCGTACTTCATTACCTCCATTGCACCTAGCTGAGGTGAATTTCCAAACACTATATGAGCAAAATATCCAAGCTGCTCAACAAGAAACAAAACAGTAACATGAAAATAGCAACCGCATCCGATTTACGTACTCTCGTTATTGGTGCGGGCAGCTGGGGTACTGCCCTAGCTGCAGCGTCTTCTGTCAATAGCAATACGCTGTTATGGTGCCGTCATCAAGATCAAGCTGAGCATATTAGCCTTCACCATACCAACCCACGATATTTACCTGATTTACCCCTCCCCCCATCATTACAAGCCACTCATGATGAACAACTCGCTATCCATTTTTTGGCAGAACAACCCAACCAAGCACTAATTATTCTTGGGGTCCCTGTCGTAGCCATGCGTGAAACGGTTGCTCATTGGTATCAGTTATTATCCAACCAACAATTAAGCCATATTCCAATTATTTGGACATGCAAAGGCTTTGAGCAAAGCAGTGGTTTACTACCTCACGAAGTGGTAAAGTCTGTCAGCCTATTTCCATATTATGGCGTCTTATCAGGTCCTTCATTTGCTAAAGAAGTGGTACAACAATTACCTGTTGCTCTCACTATAGCGAGTCATAGCACAGTAGTAAAAGAGCGTACCACCCAAGTGTTACATAATCATTTTTGTCGTATTTACCAAAGTGATGACATTATAGGTGTAGAAGTTGGAGGAGCACTCAAAAATATTGTTGCCATTGCTTGTGGCATTGCTGATGGTTTAGGACTAGGTCACAACGCTAGAGCCGCACTCATTACACGTGGACTAGCAGAAATCACGCGTTTAGGTCTAGCTATGGGAGGACACGCTCAAACATTTGCTGGCTTAACTGGGCTTGGTGATTTAGTGCTGACAGCAACTGGTGATCTATCACGCAATCGCCAAGTGGGACTAGCCTTAGCAAAAGGACAAACACTATCCGATATAGTGGCATCAGGAATTACAGCAGAGGGCGTTCGAAGCGCCAGAGATACTTTTTTACGCGCTCAGCAACTCCAGATTGACATGCCAATTACCCAAGCTGTATGTCATATACTCTTTGACAACTATCCGCCGACTCAAGCTGTTCATGAGTTATTGACCAGAGAAGCAAAACCAGAAATTCGTTAAGTTACAGGAAAAAGATTATGTTTGAACATATTGAGTTTTATCCAGGAGATCCCATTCTCAGCTTAGTTGAAAAATTCAATGCCGACCCTAGAGCACATAAAGTCAATCTAAGTATCGGTATTTACTTTGATGAGAATGGCAAACTCCCCGTTCTTTCTAGTGTAAGAAAAGCTGAAATTGACAGAGCGAAACAAGCACACCCTCGTGGCTATTTACCGATGGAGGGTTTAGCTACCTATCGCACTGGCGTACAAAACCTTCTGTTCGGTGCTGATCATCCAGCTTTAAAAGAAAATCGCATCGCCACCATCCAAACACTAGGTGGCTCTGGTGCCCTGAAAATTGGGGCTGATTTTCTAAAAAAATGGTTCCCACAATCCAAAGCCTATGTCAGTGACCCAACGTGGGATAATCATAGAAGTATTTTTGAAGGTGCCGGTTTTGAAGTAGGTACATACCCATACTATGATGCTGAAAAAATTGATGTGAAATTTGAAGAAATGCTCAATTTCTTTAAATCATTGGCCCCACAAAGCATCCTCATCCTGCACCCATGTTGCCATAATCCGACAGGTGTTGACCTAAGCCATGAACAATGGGATATCGTTTTACAAGTCATCAAAGACAAACAGCTGATTCCATTTATGGATATTGCCTATCAAGGCTTTGGAGATAACCTTAAACAAGATACGTACGCCATTCAAAAAGCGATTGATCTAGGCTTATCACTCTTTATCAGCAACTCTTTCTCAAAAAATCTTTCTTTTTATGGTGAACGTGTTGGTGGTTTAAGCGTTGTCTGCCCAAACAGTGAAGAAGCAGCTCTTGTCTTTGGTCAATTAAAAGCAGGCGTCCGTCGTGTATATTCTAGCCCTCCGGCTCATGGTGGTTTTATCACCGCTCAAGTACTAAATACACCAGAGCTATTTGCGGAATGGGAAAACGAAGTCGCCACTATGCGAGATCGTATTAAAAACATGCGTCAAAAATTACACCAAGCCTTAACAGCAAAACAACCAAACCGTAATTTTGATTACTTCATTAAACAACGAGGCATGTTTAGTTATACGGGTTTAAACCCTGCACAAGTACAGCGCTTACAAGATGAATTTGCGATTTATTTAGTGGGCTCTGGACGTATGTGTGTAGCTGGGCTAAATGAATCTAATATTGACTATGTAGCTGATGCTTTTGCACAAGTCATGTAAGCTCAATTCCTTGATGTCATTCATCCCTTTTCACGTCACTTACTTGCTTAGGGATCATGTTAGTCTCATTCAAGACCACTTCTAAGGTCATTATGCTTAAGCGCTTCGTAAGCGTCCGGTGAACACATGTATTCATTCCTGCTAAATTGCGCGACACTAAGGTTTTGTGTATGTTAGGAGAAATCAATGCCGTCTTTAATGCGTATCGAGACCGCCCAACGAGTGGGAATTCAAGAGCAAGCGTCTAGCCTACTGGCACTAGATAGAATCATCCTGGTGAGTGAGGCGACAGATTTACGAGCAGGGATGGATACCTTGCGCACTAAGGCAATTCAGCGCTTTGGTCAGGTGGCACCTCACGAAGCCTATGTGTTTATGAATCGCACGCACACGCTTCTTAAATTACTCATGCACGATGCGATGGGGTCGTGGCTATGTGTTCGTCGACTACATGAAGGACGCTTTCACGGTGCAGGCTCACGGATGAATCCGGCACTGTCAGCAGAACAACTGCAGGCCTTAGCCTTGGGGCTGCCTTGGCATCGTTTAGGTGAAGCCGGTATCTATCGTTATTGTWCTGWT
>NZ_AYSV01000128.1 GCF_000506865.1 Pelistega indica | reverse complement strand
TTATTATTAAAAACAATATGTTCATATACTTCGTCAGAATATTAAAATATTATGCTTATCAAGAATACCTTCTAAAATATTTAAATCATTTTCTTTAAGTGTAATTCCTGTAGGATTATGAGGAAAATTTAGAATAAGTAATTTTGTTTTTTCAGTAATAGCTGATTCAACCCTTTCCCAATCAATACTAAAAGATTCCCCTTCATTTTTTGGAGCAGTTAAAGGCACAAAAATAGGCGTACCTCCTGCTAAACGAATGCTAGGAACATATGAATCATAACAAGGCTCTAATACAATAACTTCGTCGCCTACGGATACAGCGGCAAGAATAGTAGCCATAATAGCTTCAGTTGCTCCATTAGTAACTGTAATTTCAGTTAAAGGATCATATTTTGCCGCATATAGAGTAGACATTTTTAAGGCTATTTCTTCTCTTAGTGGAGCAACACCAGGCATATATGGATATTGGTTATAACCATCTTTCATCGCTTTATCAACTAAAGCAATTAATTTTTCGTCAGGATTAAATTCAGGAAAACCTTGACCTAAATTTATCGCTTTTTGTTCTGCGGATAATTGGCTCATTATGGTAAAAATGGTTGTACCAACATCAGGAAGTTTAGAATTAAGCATAGCAAACCTTTTAATTATTTAATAATCACTGTTAGGTAAGTGTAGACTAGTTTTCCTTTGAAAACAATTATATTATTAACAAATTATCTAACCTTTATTCATAAGATATTCACAGAGTTATCCACAAATTGTTCCACGTGGAACATTAATAAATTCTATAAAAATTAAAAAGTGATATTTTGTTTTAATAAATTGGGTAAATTAAGCAAAGAATGTTAAAATAGCGAAAATGTTCCACGTGGAACAACTTCATAATATCTTCTTTGTTCATCAAATCTAATTCATGAATTATCCAGACGAATTTGACGTCATTGTAGTGGGTGGCGGTCATGCTGGTACTGAGGCGGCATTAGCGGCTGCTCGGACTGGCTCAAAAACTTTATTATTAACACATAACATTGAAACCTTGGGTCAAATGTCATGTAATCCTTCTATTGGTGGGATTGGGAAAGGGCATTTGGTTAAAGAAATCGATGCTTTGGGTGGTGCAATGGCGCTTGCAGCAGATGAAGGGGGGATTCAATTCAGAATATTGAATTCATCAAAAGGTCCTGCAGTTAGAGCTACTCGGGTGCAAGCCGACAGGTTGCTATATAAACAAGCAATTAGAAGTAAGTTAGAAAATCAAGAAAATCTTTATCTATTTCAGCAAGGTGTTGATGATTTGATTCTAGAAGAAGATAAAGTTGTTGGTGCTGTAACGCAAATTGGTTTAAAGTTTAGATCAAAAACGGTTGTATTGACAGCAGGTACTTTCTTAAATGGCTTAATTCATATTGGGCTGCGTAATTATTCGGCTGGGCGGGCAGGTGATCCTCCTTCAATAAGTTTGGCTCACCGCTTAAAAGAAATGAATTTACCTCAGGGAAGGTTGAAAACAGGTACTCCTCCACGTATTGATGCCAGAACAATTGATTATTCTAAACTTCAGGAACAACCGGGCGATACTAACCCAATACCTGTATTCTCATATATGGGTAATGAGTCAATGCACCCTAAGCAAGTATCTTGCTGGATTACTCATACAAATTTAAAAACTCACGATATTATTCTAAATGGATTAGATAGATCACCTCTCTATACAGGTGTAATTGATGGTGTGGGTCCACGTTATTGTCCTTCTATCGAAGATAAAATCAAACGATTTGCTGATAAAGAATCTCATCAGATTTTTTTGGAACCAGAAGGGTTGCTAACGAATGAGATATATCCAAACGGCGTATCTACTAGTCTTCCATTTGATGTCCAATTAGATCTAATACATTCTTTGCCGGGCTTGGAAAATGCACATATTTTAAGGCCTGGATTATGCTATTGAATATGATTATTTTGATCCTAGAGGCTTAAAAGCAAGTCTAGAAACAAAAGTGATAAAAGGTTTATTTTTTGCTGGTCAAATTAATGGAACCACTGGTTATGAAGAAGCTGCTGCACAAGGACTGTTGGCAGGGCTAAATGCGGCTCGTTATGCCAAAGATCTTGAGCCGTGGACGCCTAGACGTGATCAAGCTTATCTTGGTGTGCTGGTTGATGATTTAATTACCAGAGGAGTTACTGAGCCTTACCGTATGTTTACATCTCGTGCTGAATATCGTTTAAGCTTGCGAGAAGATAATGCTGATTATCGTCTCACTGAAATTGGTCGTAGCTTAGGTTTAGTTCCAGATGATCGCTGGGATGTATATTGTAGGAAGCGTGACAACATTGAAAAAGAAATTCAACGATTACAAAGCATTAGAGTAAGTCCTCGTACATATCAAGAAGAAGATGCTATAGCGGCATTTGGTAAACCTCTCGAACGTGATTATTTGCTTGCTGATTTGTTGAAGCGCCCTAATGTTACTTATGATCAGTTATTAAGTTTGCCTTCAGAAAATAATTATTTACCAGAAACTGTTTTGTCAAAAATGGAAATTGAGCAAGTGGAAATTCAATTGAAATATGCGGGTTACATTGCTCGACAGCAAGAAGAAGTTAGCAGGCATATGAATAATGAAAACCAGAAAATTCCTTCCTCGATTGATTATGATTCAATGACAAATCTTTCTTTTGAAGTAAGACAAAAATTGAAAGAACATCGTCCAGAAACAATTGGTCAAGCAAGTCGAATTTCAGGGGTAACTCCTGCTGCAATTTCTTTATTATTAATTCAATTAAAACGTATGCAAACTACAGTTTAAAGATTTGTATATTATGGATGGTATTTTAGAAAGGCTTGAATTAGGCGCAAATGCTTTGGGTTTAGAGTTATCGGAACAGCAAAAGCATCATTTAATGGAGTATATGGAATTATTGCTTAAATGGAATAAAACCTATAATCTCACTGCGCTTAAGACTAAGCAACAAGTATTGGTTCATCATATTTTAGATAGTTTATCTGTCGTTAAACCCATCAGGCAATTATTTGAATTAGATCAAACTATTCGAATTTTAGACGTAGGGTCTGGTGGTGGATTGCCAGGTGTTGTTTTGGCGATAATGAATCCTACTTGGCTGATCGAATGTATTGATGCTGTTGAAAAAAAGACTAGTTTTATTACTATGGTTGCTGGTATCTTAAAGTTACCTAATCTGAAGTCTAATCATATTCGTATTGAGAATTATGATATAGAACCAGTGGATATAGTTATCTCTAGGGCATTTGCATCACTTGCTGATTTTGCTAATCTAGCAGGTAAGCATGTAGCTCCTCATGGGGTATTATTAGCGATGAAGGGACATTATCTGGAAGAAGAAGTACAAGAGTTAAGAGAAAAGACTTCATGGCGAATTGAAAAATGCATACCTATCACCGTTCCGCAATTAGAAGCAGAGCGTTGTTTAATCTATCTACGACACGTTAAGGAAGACTAAGTTGGCTAAGATTTTTTGTATTGCAAATCAAAAAGGTGGTGTGGGTAAAACAACCACAGCGATTAATCTTGCAGCTAGTTTAGCTGCACATAAGAAAAAGGTATTGTTGATTGATCTTGATCCTCAAGGGAATGCAACAATGGGGAGTGGTATTGATAAAAATACTGTTAAAGCGACTATTTATCAAGTTCTCATTAATCATGCAACTGTAGAAGAGGCGAGAGTACGCTCTGAAACAGGAAACTATGATGTATTACCTGGAAATAGAGAATTATCTGGTGCTGAAATTGATTTAGTTAATTTGGATAATCGTGAGCACCAACTCAAAAATGCATTGGCACTAGTAGATTCGCAATATGATTTTATTCTTATCGATTGCCCGCCAACATTATCCTTGTTAACATTAAATGGACTTGGATCCGCACATGGTGTAATTATTCCTATGCAATGTGAGTATTTTGCGCTTGAGGGTTTGGCTGACTTAGTCAGTACAATTAAGCGAGTGCATAAGAATATAAATCCAGAATTAACTCAAATAGGTATTCTTCGAGTCATGTTTGATCCTAGAATAACTCTGCAGCAGCAGGTTTCGGAACAGTTAGTCGCACATTTTAAAGAAAATGTGTATAAAACTATTATTCCAAGAAATGTTCGTTTAGCCGAAGCTCCAAGTCATGGAATACCGGGCATTATTTATGATAAATCTTCGCGTGGCGCTAAATCTTATGAAGCATTTGGTGCTGAACTTATTAAACGTGTAAAAGCAATGGATAAAAAACAATGAGCGTAACTAAAACAAGTAAAGCATCAAAAACTGTAGCTAAAAAAGTTGCAACAGCCAAAAAACCTACAAAAAGGATTAGGAAGAGGTTTGGAAAATCTACTTGGTGAGGACAAGGACGTTTTTGATGCATTGCAAAACAAGCCGAGTGCTGAAACAAGTAAGTTAGCATTGGATGTGTTACAAGCAGGTAAATATCAACCTAGAAGCCATATGGACGAAACGGCTTTAATAGAGCTAGCAGACTCCATTAAAGAACAGGGGTTAATGCAACCTATTTTAGTTCGTCCTATTGCAAATGGTCGCTATGAGATTATTGCTGGAGAGAGACGTTATAGAGCAGCAAAATTAGCTGGATTAACAGAAGTCCCCGTATTAATCAAAGATGTTAGCGATCAAAATGCTGCTATCATGGCGCTTATCGAAAATATGCAGCGTGAGGACTTAAATCCATTAGAAGAAGCAAGAGGAATTAAAAGGCTTATTGATGAATTTAAGTTTAGCCATGAAAAAGCTGCCCAAGCAATTGGTCGTTCTCGGTCATTAACGACTAATCTATTACGTTTATTAAACCTAGCTGCTCCAGTTCAAACAATGCTTAATGCTGGCGATATTGATATGGGGCATGCTAGAGCATTATTATCCCTAGATAATGCTCAGCAAATTATCGTGGCAAATCAAGTTCACGCAAAACAATTATCGGTTAGAGAAACCGAGAAATTAGTTAATAAAATTCTAGCTGGGGAAGAAGCTAAACCAGCAACTAATAAAAAGAAAGCTGTTAATAGAGATTTAGATCGTTTACAAGAAAATTTATCTGATTATTTAGCCACAACTGTTAGTTTTAAAATGGGCAAAAAAGGTAGTGGACAATTGATTATTGACTTTAGTAATAGTGAACACATTAATTCTTTACTAGAAAAAATGGGTTTATCAAGTGTATTTGATGAATAGGCGTTGTTGTTCTCTCATCGCTTTTACATCGGGATATATGGTAAATAAAGTTCTCATATTTACTTAACCCGATGTAAAAAGTAGTAGGGAACAACACATGCTGAAACTTGGAAATACTCAAAATGATTTTTATGATTTATTAATGATTATCAATATACATAAAGTCTATAGAAGTGGGCTGGAAGTTTAGAGACAAGTGGTATTCGTAAACAAGTTATTTTTTTAGGCATTTAAACAACTAATAAACTATTTAAAAAGATGAAAATAGAATAATTAAAAGAATATTGAGAAGTGTTTATTAAAAAGGCTTGTAATTTTTGTGAAATTTGATAAAATTTCATTCTTGCAACAAAAATACAACACAAAATTTTGTTCGCATCCCATATATGAGGATTTCTTACAAGCTTCTTGACAAGCTATAGAAATCAGTTCATAATCTCAAATTCCTTTGGGGTAGAGTGCCCGAGTGGCTAAAGGGGGCAGACTGTAAATCTGTTGGCTAGCGCCTACGTTGGTTCGAATCCAACCTCTACCACCAGTTTGTTTATTTCCTAAAGTAAATTTTCATATTTAGTTTATAAATAAATTAGGGCTTAGAATTTTGCGGGCGTAGCACAATGGTAGTGCAACAGCCTTCCAAGCTGATGACGAGGGTTCGATTCCCTTCGCCCGCTCCAAATTAACTTGCCCATGTGGCTCAGTGGTAGAGCACTCCCTTGGTAAGGGAGAGGTCGCGGGTCCGATTCCCGCCATGGGCACCAGAGCAAGTTTTCATTATTCATTAATTTCCACAAAGACATTTTCAGGAGTCTTGGGTCATGGCAAAAGAAAAGTTTGAACGTACCAAACCGCACGTAAACGTAGGTACAATTGGTCACGTAGACCACGGTAAAACCACATTAACAGCAGCGATTACTACTGTCTTATCGAAAGAGTTCGGTGGTGAAGCGAAAGACTATGCGGCGATTGATGCGGCACCTGAAGAGCGWGCACGTGGTAATTACGA
>NZ_AYSV01000127.1 GCF_000506865.1 Pelistega indica | reverse complement strand
GCTTTTCTAACTTGGCTCTCAGATTAAGAAAAGCCCCGATGGTTAGGGGATTAAGACGTTGGGAGTTCATTAAAGGTAAGCAGCTCTATTAGATTAAGAAAAGCCCCGATGGTTAGGGGATTAAGACTCAAATATACAGGTGTCATCAGCACCAGCGCGGTATTAAGAAAAGCCCCGATGGTTAGGGGATTAAGACAACGGGCTACCATATAATATTTTACAAAGGTTTCCCATTAAGAAAAGCCCCGATGGTTAGGGGATTAAGACCTAACCTTTTCTCCAAAGGAGAAGCTAGCATAAATATTAAGAAAAGCCCCGATGGTTAGGGGATTAAGACCGAGAAAGCTGGTATGGAATCTGTCAGGTAGGCAGTTATTAAGAAAAGCCCCGATGGTTAGGGGATTAAGACATAGGAATGCGTCTACGAGTCGTGCAATGCTCGTTATTAAGAAAAGCCCCGATGGTTAGGGGATTAAGACTCTTGAAGCTGGGCGATTTTCGCTTCAGCGTTTAGATTAAGAAAAGCCCCGATGGTTAGGGGATTAAATAAATCTAATGCTACTGAGATACTTTATGGTTTTTTGGAACAACGGTATCAAGAATTAATATCAAGACAATAATAATTAATTTTGATAAAATGGATAATATAGTGTCTAAAATAATATTTTAATAAGAAAAATGGATAATATAATATCTAATTTTAATTTGCTGGATAATCGTGATACACAGAATAACCTCGTTGCTTATTTACGGCAAAAACGTAAAGAGATGAAACTATCTCGTGAGGCATTGGCTCTGCGTAGTGGTGTTCCTGCGCCCACAATTAAGCGTTTTGAAGCAACATCAGAAATCTCTTTACGTCAATTTCTACAGCTATGGTTGGTGCTTGATGATATTCAACGACTTAATATATTATGTCAGCAGACAAAAGAAAAAATAATTGCACCTAAAAGCATCGAAGAGGTGTTAAATGACAAATTTTAATCCTACACGTCAGCTAGCAGTTTACCGAACATTGAGTACTGGTCAAAAAGTATTGGTAGGTGAGCTAGCACAGAATAAACAAGGTGTCTATTTTCAATATCAGTCTGATTATCTAGAGAAATTTGATAATCTTTCACCTTTTCGTTTACAAGCAAATAGTACGTTGCAGCTTGCTTTAGCTGGGTTACATGGTGGCTTGCATGGCGTTTTTGCGGATAGTTTGCCAGATGGTTGGGGGTTGTTGTTGCAAGACCGATATTTCCGTAGCAAAGGTATTGCACCATCCCAAGTAACTGCAATGGATAGACTTGCTTTTGTCGGGCAGTCAGCAATGGGAGCATTAAGTTATGAACCATATATGATATGGCAGTCAGAAAATAATGAAACTTCATTTGCGCAACTGGGTTTGCAAGCACAAGCTGTATTTGATGGGCAAACAGACGAAGTGCTACAGACGCTAATTGCTGCTGGTAGTTCAGGTGGGGCGCGTCCCAAAGCACAACTTTATAGTAATAGTGATTTAACAAAATTTTGCCGAACTATTGGGCAAAAAGGTGATGATGCATGGTTGATTAAATTTACATCACACCAACTCGCTTTGGGGCATGATGAAGGTATATGTGAAGCTGTGTATTTAACAATGGCACAGATAGCTGGGATACAGACAACAGAATGGAAATTATTATCTGCACCCAAAGAAAGTGGAGCAAATGCTTGGTTAGCTGTTAAACGTTTTGACTGGTTACCTGCAAACGCAGGTCGTCTGCATTTATTGAGTGCAGCAGGTTTATTGGATGCTGATTTTAGATTACCTAGTTTGGATTATATTGATTTAATTAAAGCCAGCAAAATTTTAACTAAAGATACACAAGCCAGTAAGCAGCAATTTTTACGTGCTATGTTTAATCTATTTGCAGCTAATCAAGATGATCACAGTAAAAACTGGGCATTTTTACAGCAAGATAATGCTCAATGGCAACTTTCTCCTTTCTACGATGCAACATTTAGTCCTCAAAAATTTGGGGAACATGCTACAGCATTTTTAGGACAAGGTAAGCAGCCTGCTTTAAAGACTATACAGAAATTAGCAGATATTGCAGGGTTTGACTCATGGAGTGAAGCAAGAATTATTATTAGAGGAGTAGTAGATGCTTTGTCAATGTTCCAGCAGTATGCGAAAAATTTTGGTGTATCAAAAAACAATATCCGTTTGATACAGCAGTATTTAGATGATTTGTATAAACAGAATCGACAATTGCTTGAGTGATATGAAAGTTAGTATGGTTTATTGATTTATCCCATGTAAGTCTCCGTCGTACTATTCGGCTTTGTCTTTGAACAAAGTAGGGCGAGTATACTCGATATGCCACACGGGTTAGACGGATTACGTTGAGATATAAGGGCTCATCTTGAGCCCTTTTTTTGGCAAAAGACTTATATTATTTATCAAGAAATGCTTAGAAATAGAGAGGCTGGCTAAGTAAAGCAATCAAAAAGTTGTTCACTCAAACATATCTTCACCAAACTATATTAAGGATATGTAATCGCTATGTAATGGTATTTGTCGGTAAATATGCCTGAGAAAGAGTATTAAATACATAGATATGATAATGACAACAAATTTGTTATGCTTTTTTCAGGATAGTTTCTACTCTATGATGTTTATTAAATCATTAGTTCATAGAGGCTTTAATGGCAAATCGTTCTCTTTTTCTGATTGCATATGATATTACTTGCCCAAAACGACAAGCCAAAGTTAGACGTATCTTACAAAGTGTCGCCATTGGGTACCAAAAATCCTTATTTGAATGCTGGTTAACTGAAGTTGAACTACACCATACTTTAGTTGAAATTGAAAGCATTATTAGCAAAGCAGAAAATGATAAATTTCATGCTTTTTCTTTAGGAGAAAAAATAGAAAGTTTATGTTGGGGACAAGCTAAACCCATGCAGTTTGAACCTTTTTTGATTATCTAGGAGACAAATATATGAGCACGCTATGCATTGATCGTAGAGGTTTAAGTCTTAGAACAGAAGGGAAAGCTTTAATTTTTTATGATGAAAATCGTCGTGTTGGGACTATACCTATCCACTCTTTAGAAAGGGTTTGTATCTATGGTGAGTTGCAACTCTCAGCATCTGTACTTGGTAAGCTGGGTGAGCAAGGTGTGGGTATTCTAGTATTGAATGGATATAAAAAAGAACCAGTAATGTTGATGCCTAATCAACATGTAGATGCCAAGCGTCGTCAAGTGCAATATGTATTGGCAAATCAATTGTCCTTTAGTCTCAAGCAGGCACAAAAATGGATTATTAAAAAATTACAAGAACAATTAAAGTTCATACATTATTTAGGAGAACACTCAACACTTTCTGTTCTTGATGTGAATAAATTTACTTCCTTAGTTCACAACAGTCAAGAGTCTATCAATATAGCTGACAATATAGACTCTATTCGAGGATTTGAGGGTGCAGTAGCCGCTCAGTATTTTCAGCTATTAGCCAAAGTATTACCTGATTCTTTAGGCTTTAGTGGTAGGAATAGAAGACCGCCGAAAGATCCTTTTAATGCCGTACTTTCATTGGGTTATACATTGCTTTATTTCGAGGCAGTTAGGCAGTGCTATTTGGCAGGGCTTGATGCATATAGTGGTTTCTATCATACAGTATACACAGGTAGAGCATCATTAGCTTGTGATTTGATTGAACCAGTAAGAGCACTGTATGACCAATGGTTACGTGAACAATTTGTTCAGAGAAATTTACGTCTTGAAGATTTTAGTTTTAAAGAAGAGGCATGCGTAATGGGCAAGGCAGGGAGAGCTAGGTTTTACGAGGAGTATGAAGAAGTAGCTAAAAAATCTCGAAAGATTATGCGCGAACTGTTAAGAGAGCTTTTGCAAGATATGCGTTTATTTAGTCAATGTGAGGATAGCAGTATTTTTGAATTACCTGATATTTATAGTATAGAGGATAAAAATGAGGTGGATTATTAGCTATGATATTTCTAGTGCCAAACGTTTAGGTAAAGTATATAGATACTTATGTAATAACGCCTTACCAATTCAAAAAAGTGTTTTTCTTTTTACAGGATCTAGTGATGAGTTTGATGACTGTATGAGTGGGGTGTTGAGTAAGATTAACCTACATGTGGATGATTTAAGAGCTTATCCTATTCCTCAGCAGGCAAGAGTGTGGACATTAGGTATTTCAGCGAAAGCAGAGGGGATAGTGTTGGATGATCTTAAAGACTTATAGAAAAATAGCTTGTCTATCGCATTTCATCAAAAATTCAATTATTAAAAAAGTTTAATTATCAGAGGAAAAATAGTATGAAATTATTATTTGTAACAGTGATGACAGCGTTCTGTTTAACAGGGTGTTTTTCTAGTCAAACATATTATCCTAGCCTTGGCTGCTGGAGTGTTTCTAAATTTTTATGGCCTATACAGTATCAATATTATAAATGTAATGATGGATCAGAAATTCATGATGGTGTACGCACATATCCAGATAAGAAAAAAGAAAATATTCCTGTGACAGAACCTAAAATAACAAAACCAACGGTAAAAAAGAAGATGCGTAAAAAGAAATAGTATTTTATAGAATGAAAGGATTTTATCTTGTGCAATCAAGACAAAACCTTATAAATAAATTGTTGTTTTTATTATTAAATGGAGACTCAAAAAGCTCATTTTGTTGACAAATATATAAGAGGCTAGTAGTACTATAATTTGTAGAAGTTCAGACTTCATCTGACAGTTCCCCGTTTGACAAGCGGTGTCTGTCAGATTAGATTTAGCTCAGCTTTTTGCTGTTCCAAATCTGTTTACCATCAATCAATGTTTCTATGGGTGTTCGCCCACAGCACATCTTTCCTTGATGAGTTCGTTCATTATTATAGAAATCAAGCCATTCGTCTAGGTCTTTTTGCAAACTATCTAAATCAGCATTAGAGTTTTTGCGGAACGTTACTTGATAAAACTCCTGCAAAATGGTCTTATGGAAGCGCTCGCAAATACCATTGGTTTGAGGTGATCGAGCCTTAGTCTTTGTATGCTCAATTTCATTAATAACTAGATAAAGCTCATAATCATGATGCTCTACCTTACCGCAGAACTCTGTTCCTCTATCTGTCAGAATGCGTAATACAGGTAAATCATGCTCTGCATAAAAAGGTAATACACGATCATTAAGTAAGTCTGCAGAAGTAATAGGGGTTTTAGAGGTGTATAGCTTACAATGCGCTACTTTACTGTAAGTATCGACATATGTTTGCTGATAAATACGTCCTACCCTTTTAAATGCCCCACATAAAAGGTATCTTGTGAACCCAAATAGCCAGGATGCGCGGTTTCAATCTCACCCATGGCTTGCTCTTCATCTTTCTTGCGTTCAAGAGCTTGTATTTGTTGCTCATTCAGAATAATTCCTTCTTGCTGTACTTTCGCCTCTAAGGCGTTTAGACGTTTGGTAAAGTTCTCCAAGTTGTGCCGCAACCAAACGGAACGAACACCACTAGGTGATACAAATATTCCCTGTTTACGCAACTCATTGCTAATTCTTAGTTGACCATAGGCAGGATAATGAATCGCCATCTCTATCACCGCTAACTCAGTGGCTTCGTCCACTCTATTTTTAAGGTTAGGCACCCGTCTATTACGATCAATGAGTGCCTCTATACCGCCTTCTTCAACCAATTCTTTATAGCGATAAAATGTATCCCTCGATACGCCCATAATTTTGCATGCTTGCGTACACATTTTTTAATTGCTKAGCTAAATTTAAG
>NZ_AYSV01000126.1 GCF_000506865.1 Pelistega indica | reverse complement strand
GCGGTATGCATATTGGTTTATGCCAGCAACACATGGCTATGGTCGCAGTGGTGTGCCTGATTTTGTTGTATGTAAAGATGGTCACTTTTTCGGTATAGAATGTAAAGGCACGCCAAAAAATAAGACAACAATCCTGCAACGCCTTGAGTTAGATAAGATACTCAAAGCTGGCGGTGGTATCGCTGTTGTGGATAGGTCGAATATTGATGTGTTTAAGGAGTGGCTGCAGGATGTCGACATTTATCGCACTAAAGATTTTCGACGAGACCAAGATAAGATGGAGATATAAAGAGGGTTTATGGCTTTAGTAATACCAGAGAAAAAATCTATCTTCCTTAAAATAAAAGAGCCGTCTGTTATCCAAGAGGTATTTCCTAAGATAAAGATGGTTAAGACTGATGAAGGATGGTATATCATACGCCTTCCGCATACGATTGATACGGTTAGGGTATTGCGAAATCTTAGAATAGATATGAGTAATTGCTCACCGATTGATTACTACTATAACCTACCAAGCATTAAGGGTAAGTACCCTCCGATGCGACATCAAGTAGAGACCGCACGCTTTTTGAGTGAAAACCCAAGAGCGTTCTGTACGAACCAACCACGTACAGGAAAGACGGCATCTATTATCATTGCGCAAGATTTCTTACGCAAGCAAGGTGTGGTAGGCTCTGCCCTTATTATTGCACCTATGTCTTGTCTACGAGACGTATGGCAATCAGAAATCTTTGGCATTTCTCCGTCAACAACCGTGGCTGTCTTACATGGGACCAAACAACAACGGCTAAAACTGTTGGCTGATACTTACGATGTATATATCATCAATCCAGATGGTATAAAAGTTATTGGGAAAGAGCTACAACAAGCTGTTGAATCTGGTCGTATTTCATTAGTCGTTATCGACGAGCTGACGGACTTTGCCAATGCTACCTCTGAGCGATGGAAAGTAGCCAGTGCGATCACAAAAGAATGTCCATATGTTTGGGGGTTAACTGGTACACCAGGAGGGCCTGAGGGAATGTATGGAATGATTAAACTGGTTAACCCTGCCAATATGACAGGGTCATTTAACTGGTGGCGAGATAAGACCATGTACAAGGCGACCCAATTTAAATGGCAACCTAGACATAATTATCTTGGCTTTGTTAATCAAGTGATGCGCCCTACCATTTGTTTTAAGAAGGATGACATTATGGACTTACCTCCACTGCAGCAGTTTGATCGAGAGGCGCCACTATCCAAAGAGCAAGAGGTACTTTATAAAGCTGTGCAACGTGGGGCACATGCAGAAGGGATTACGGCCGTTAATGCTGCAGTGATGACCACTAAGCTTATGCAGATAGTTTCTGGAGCAGTTAAGATTAATGAGACAGAGGTTAAGTACTTAGATATCAAACCACGGCTTGATGTGTTGTTGGAAATTATTAGAGATACTGAATACAAGGTTATTGTATTTGCACCGTTCACGGCAACGTTGGATTTACTTAAACGAGAATTGAGTAAGCATTATTCTTGCGCTATTGTGGATGGACGGGTAACTGGCCAGAAACGAGATGCAATTTTCCAACAGTTTAGAGAAGCGAAAGACCCTCATGTATTAATCGCTCACCCTAAGACCATGAGCTTTGGTCTAGAGCTTGCTGTAGCTGATACGATTGTCTTTTGGGGCGTACCCTTAAATGGGGCGTTTGTGTACCAACAAGCGATAGAACGCATTAACAGTAAACTGCAGAAATCTAAAACCCCTGCTGTCATACACTTGCACTCTTCCTATATGGAGCGCCGCTTATTTAAGGCACTAAAAGAAGGTATCGACATTAACAGTAAAGTACTAGACTTATTTAAAGAGATTATCGAACACGATAAAATTTAATCCTATAAAATTGAAATCCGACCTATATTTTTTGAAATCCTATATTGACACTAATATAGTTTATAGGTATAGTAGTATTTATTAACCAAAAAGGACTTATCATGACCGAACCATTTGATTGGAGCACATGCTCCCCAGACACCCTAGCCGCTAGTTATATGCAGTTTAGACAAGCTAAGTCAGGGTTTGATGCCAAATCGGCAGAATGTAAACAAGTAATGAACGAGATTGAGCAGGCGATGCTTAAACATATGCAAGCTTCTGGTACGAGTTCATTTAAAGTAGATGGCGTTGCTACAGTTACCCGCACCGTTCGCAACAATGTGAGCTGTGCTGACTGGAGTATGTTCTTCTCATGGCTTTTGGATCGTGCCAAAACTATTGCCGATGCTGGAGGAGATCCGACGCAAATCTTTAGTTTCTTACAGAAACGAGTATCGTCTACAGAAGTAGAAGCATTTATGCAGGAAAGTGATACCCCTCCTCCATTTATCAATGTGCTTCCAGAGTATTCTCTATCTGTTCGCACCGCTAAATAATTTATCCAACAAATCACACGTAACAGGAATTTACAATGAGTAACCTACAAACATTTTCACAAGCAGCATTACCAGCTCACTTAGCCACCACACAGAGTAGCCTAACCTCAGCAATGAACGCAGGATTTTCTGGTGGATTTAATCGCATTAGTATTCGTAACTCTAAATGGAATGCCATTAAGAATGGACAAGTTATCCAGCAATCATCTGCCGAGTTTATTGACGTAGTTATCGTGGATATCCAATCAGCCATTGGTCGTATTTACTACAATACTCAATATGTTCGTGACTCTAAGATTAAGCCAGCGTGTTTCTCTAATGATGGCATCACACCAGACCCTCGTGCAGAAACTAAGCCTGTTGTATTCTTGTCAGATGGCACATCTCGTCCAGTAAAAAGCTGTGCTGAATGCCCTAACAATATCAGAGGGTCAGGACAAAATGGTGGTCGTGCATGTGGCTATGTCCGTCGTATTGCTGTTGTGCTAGCAGATGACCTCGCTGGTGATGTTTATACATTGGATGTTAAAGCGTTATCATTATTTGGCGACGGTAACCCTGCTCTACATCAATATTCATTGCGTGGTTACGCCAACTTCTTAGCGACCATTCCAGGTACTAAAGGTGTACCACCCAATGCGTTGGTGACACGTTTAAGCTTTGACCCATCAGAAAGTGTACCTGTATTACGCTTCGGTCCATCACCAGGTAGTGCTAACCGTGCAACGTGGCTAACAGCAGAAGAGTTCGCTCGAATTGAACACCGTCGTACTGAGCAAGATGTACGTAATATGATGGAGACAGCAGCAGATGAAGCTGTAGATGATGATGCCAATTTGGACACCCCTAAGCCAGTATCAACACCAGTGGCACCATCTGCACCAGCGATACCTGCTCCTCCATCTGAAATTGCTGTTCCACCTGCACCTCCAGTAGCACCTGTACCACCTGCCCCTGCTGCGGCTAAATCAGTGCGTATAGAAAAACGCATTGTTGAAGAGCCTGCACTAATGGAGAACCACCCATCCGTACCAGCCGAGTGGAAAGCATGGGCGACAACACCAGGTGTGACCCGTGAGCAAGTGGCAGAACAATTGGCTAAGCATTTCCCAGAAGCCGTTAAACCTGTTCGTAAAGAGGTTGAGGTAGAGGTTGAAGATGTAGTAACTCCTCCTACCCCCCCAGCAGTACCTGCAACACCTGCAGTACCAACGCCACCAGTAATGCCAGCGGTACCAACGCCAGCAGAAGTGGTAGCTGCCGATGATGCAAAACCAAAACGTACTCGTAAGAAGAAAGAGAACGTCAAAGATGCTGATGTAGTAGATGTCTCTATTGATGATACTGCCTATGCTGCCGATGGTATGCAAGCATTAATGGAAGGCGACTTCGACGACTAATCTCTAACCTTTCTGAAACCCCCTGCGAAAGTGGGGGGTATTTATTATGAGTAACGCAAAATCTATACGACTCCCTAATTCATTAGGGCATTTTTATCTTTCTAAGAATGTGGAAGCTATTGCAACCTCTACATCAAAGAAAGGATTACTGAGCCATCGCCTAGCTACGTTAGCGAAAACATATGGTGTGCCAGTGCCACAAATCTGTCGCTTAGCTAAGATTTCACAGAACGAAGCGACACACTTTTTAAACGGTTCATACGATGACAATCAAACGTCCGTACTAGCTATCCGATTATCCAAAGTATTAGATGACCTTGAAGAAGTATTGCCTTATCTAGATGCTAAGCATTATCGCCCTAGAACGTGGTCAGAAGCTTTAGCACTATGCTTATCGCATCGAGGAAATAATAATGAATAATCGGATAACTTATGGACTTATTAACTTTTTTACAACTGGTTTTACCACCGACAGGTATCTACTGTTCTGCTACTAGAAGCTCTAATGGCGGCTGGATAAATACACCTCATAAAACACTGCACGAGTTAGCAACGGTTTGCGTGAATGTAGCCTCACAGGATAGAGATGTTTGGTATGGTACAGCTAGTTATCAACGAGAATCTGAGTGGAACCCAACTAAAGAGCGAGACGAATTTAGACGGACACAAAACAATGTAGCCGAGTTAAAGGCTTTACGTCTTGATATTGATATTAGTCAGACTAAAAAAGATACTTACGCTTCGACTAAAGAAGCCTTAGCGGCATTAATAGACTTTGTGACAAAAACACATCTGCCAGAGCCAGTTATTGTTAGCAGTGGTTATGGATTACATGTCTATTGGCCATTAGACGTTGCTGTCCAACCTGCAGACTGGTTGTTTATGGCTGAACGACTACGAGCTATCTGCGTCGGGCTAGGACTAAAGGTTGATCATAGTGGTACAACAGATTCTGCTCGTGTTCTTAGACCACCACAAACGGTTAATTTAAAGCGCAATAGTCGTCGAGACGTTAAAGTTATTTTATCTGGTAAAGCTACGGATAATGCCACGTTGCGTGAGTTATTGGATAAGGCAAGTGGTCAGTTTAAAGAGCATATCAAATCTGTTCGTGTACCAAAACAGGAAGCGCCAAAAGATACTACTGAGTTACCTCCGATGCTAGTCACAATGTTGACAGTGCCTGAGGGGGCGTTAGATGGACAAGAGCGTATCGCAGGGCCAATCGTAAGAGCTTGCCAGCAAGTAAGAGAAGCTGGGTTTCAAGACGAACCAGTATGGCATCGGATGATCAACCTTATGAAGTTGTGCAATAAGGGTGACGAGGTTATCCATGTGATATCAGCTCAAGACACGGAACGTTATGATGCCGCTGTAACTCAAGCTAAGATTGATGTCTCACAGAGCATGGCGACTACGTGTGCCGAGTTTAATCGGTTACGCCCTGGTGTATGTGACCGCTGTGTCCACTGGCAGACTATTACAAGTCCTATTCAGCTAGGTGTCAAGACAATCCCTATTAAGGTAGAGCGTCAAGTACCAGAAGTATCACCAGAGCCTATCCATACGCCTATACCAACAGAGGGGCAGCTGTTTGATTTACCAAACGTTGCCTTAACAGAAGCGTTTACATTTAATGCTACCGAATGGAAAGATACTCGATACGAGATTAATGAAGGCGGTTGTTGGCTTATCACAATGGATGATACTGGCACTAAAAAATCTCAGATAACACCTTATGTGATTAAACCGTTAACTATGTTAAGAGATGACACAGGGTCTCGTACAACAGGCTGGGCATTATATTACGCTAAGGGACAACCACCAGAGACGGTAGAGATGAAGATGGCGGATATCCACGACCCTAATGCCGTTATCAAGGCGTTCAGTGACAAAGGATTGATGCTATTAGATAAAGCATCGCCGAAAGTAATGGCGGACTTTATACGAAGTTATTTATATAAAGTTAAAACATCAGGAGCAATGATGGATTTAGATAAGTATACCCACCTAGGTTGGGGGAATGAGAATGAATTTGTGCTCGGGGATAAAGTGATTTACCCAGATGGCAAAATTAGCGAAATACCAGGTATGCCATTTGGTCGTTGGACTACCTTAGTTACACAAGATGGTAAGTTGGAAGATTGGGTAGCGGCTGTTAAACATATGTTTACACCAAAAGAGCAAGCGTTACCTGCCCTCATGTTTTTGCACGGGTTTAGCGCCCCTCTCATGCGCTACTTCTACGGCACAGAAACCACGCTAACGTTTGTGGTCGGTGAAACAGGTATTGGTAAATCGACATTGGCCAGCTTAATGTGGTCCATATGGGCGCAACCATTTGCCTTTCCTAAAGGCGCTGGTGATGCAAAATCACATACTGGGGCAACCATGCATAGCCTATTTAAAGAAGCGGCGGTACTCCATAATCTACCATTTTATATTGACGAAGCTACATTGTGGAGTGAGGATTATGTCCCCTCTTACGTGTATGACATTTCATCTGGTGAAGAGAAACGACGCTTAACCTCTGCCAGTAACTTTCAAAATTCTGGTAGTTGGCGAACCTCTGCATTGGCTACGTCTAACAGCTCATTGCGGTCAAAATTGCAGAATGCGCTAGAAAATAGTACGCCCCACTTAATGCGTATTATAGAGTTCACTTTGCCTAGAGTGGATTATGGCAATATGTATGTGAATGACATCAAGATTATGCATAAAAATTATGGTGTCGCAGGTATGCAGTATGCACGATTCTTAACAAAGAATGCTAGCTCTGGCCGTCTAGAAGCTGTCATCGAGATGCATAAAGCAATGCTAACTAAACGTTTTAATTTCACACAGGAAGAGCGCTATTGGTTAGCCTGGGCCACAAGTATTTATACAGGTATGGAATTGTCGAGAGCTGCTGGGCTTCATTCTATTGATGCAGAAGTTATCCTTGAGACAATAGGCACAATTATCGACGACCAACGAGATATTGTAGGGGTTGTACGAACCAATGACCAAACATGGCTTGGTGAGTTTTTACATGATATGTGGCCTCATACTGTTGTTGTGGTCAATAACAATGGTCTACAGCTTCCTGGTAGCGTCCCCTCTGCCGTGGTTAGATTGCCAGTCCAATCCGTATTGGTTAGAGCGAATGCCACCACAGGGGTAACCCATATCTCGAAGAAAGCGGTACGTCGTTGGTGTGCACAGAGAAATATACGCTATGAAGAGTTTATTAACTCCATTAAAAATCAAGCTGAAACCTTTGGAGATATTACCTACGATAGAGAATGTAGGTTTTCACTTGGGCAAGGTATTATGGAATTACGAGCCGCATCTTCACCAATCCGATGCGTTCGTATAATCAAACAAGTCGAATCATTTGATGATAATTCAGGAGAATCAGTATGACATGTATTATTGCTATACGAGCAGAAGGCAACACCTTTATGGTGGCAGATGGTCAGGTAACCACAGATAAAGATGAGGTAATAACCTATTCAGAGCCAAAGATCGTAGAGTTTGACGGACTGTTGGTTGGTCTTGCTGGGTCTATGCCAGTGGTGACTGCAGTTAGGAAAGTGTTGCCAGATTTTGCCATGGAACTGACGTCAGTAACCACTAGCCGAGCTTTATATACGATAGTTGGTGATATGATGCGAAGTGCACGTGCTTATATGGAGCCATTTATTGAGGATATTAATTCATTAAATGGTGAGTTTATTATAGCTAACGAGCATATTATGTTTGCTGTCAATGCATCTGGCTACATTATCGAAGAATCAAAAGTGTTTCTGTTCCATAGAGTTGTGGGGTATGTCACTACAGGGTCAGGTGGTATGGTGGCTAAAGCGGCTATTCAAGCAAGTTGCTCCACGGCTTCTAATTTACAGAAACCTGAAATAAAGCCCGACATGGAGTCCTTTATTGAAGGTATCGGGCTTCTGGCCGCACGTATAGCTTCAGAACAAATTACCTCTGTGGGAAGTAGTCTTATCTTTAAACAGTTACGTAAATTACCGTAAGAACAACTCTTTCTCTGCTTTTCGGCGATTAGAAAGTCCTGCGATAGATTTACCACCTGCTTTATTCCATTTTAGAAACTCTTGGGCAGCCGCATATGGTTGCCCTTTGTTTAATAGCTTTAGCAAGGTAGACTTCTTAAAGGCTTCGATACCTACGTTGTAGGCAAAGCTTACTATGGCATCGAACTGGTTTTGGTTAAGGGTAACAGTAACATATGTATTCACAGCATCTTCAAAATCTTGGACGGTGTGTTTAAGTAGTTCGATACCCTGCTCTTTGGTGATGGGTGCATCATTTAACGTTACGCGTTTGCCATTTGGGTAGTATGTTGCACCAAAACCAATAGTCGGTACCCCCACTACATCTCTATAAGGTTTAGCAGAAAAGCCTTCCCATCGGCTGATAAATTTAATCCCTTCTGCAGAAGTTGCTACGGCTGTTTGATGTGTCATAATAGCTACCTCACTCACCAGAGGACTCTGATTTGGCACAACAGTCCAACGTACAAATAAGTTCTTTAATGCCTGCCCAAGTTGGATTGGCATTGATGCAAGACCCTTTAGGGAAAGCTGTGGCTTCTGTGTCATCTTGTCCTCGTTCGATTAATAGTTTATTGTCAAATAGAAAAACCTTCACGACCTCTGAATCTACGTGATTGCTGATGGTCATAAAAGTGAATGCACCCCCTTTTAGCTTGTTTCTAAGCATTGGGGTAATCTCGATAGGCAACTGTTTGTCGTATCTTGTTAGCGTAGTATTTAGGGTAGTTGAAAACCCTGTAACGGTAACAAACTTACTCGCCTCTTTAACTGGAATTGTCATAGTATCTCCTAACAACATGAGGTGCTATTATGGGTCGCACCAGAAACCTTCATTTTTTCTTTTGGAATAACGATAGCAAAGCCACCAATCTGTTCATTCTGATGATCAATAACACTTACTCGATATCGACCCGCTGGTTGAGAATGGATAAGGTCATCCCAGTACACACAAAACCTATCGCCATCTACATCCAGCACGTCATACTCTAGCGTAGTCTCTTGGTTAAACTTAGGAGCTTTGGTGGTACAGTTATCAAACCAGAAATTCACGTTACATGCGTTTATGCAAGTGGTTATGATTGGGTTAACATCTGGGCACGCTTGTCGTGACACCCTGATTTTCCATCGTTTGACATCCTCGCACGCAGTACTGGCTTCTCTGATGGTGAACCACGTTTTGCGTACATCCTTAGTTAAAATAATGTTCATTTAGTACTCCTAATAAACTGCTTCATGATTTCTCTACGAAGCTCTTTTGGCTTGCCTCGTAGTTGTCGTTCTGTATTTTTAAGGTAAGCAATTTGCATCGCATCGTCTTGCGATAGTCCGCTGAAGATAGCACGCTGATATAACTCTGACACTGACTCCGTATCTGACCCTGTATAAGGTGTAATACGATTTAAGTCTTTAAGCTTGTAGCGAATATCCTTCGCTTTGGAGTAGTATGCTGCTTCCACGGCAGAATCAGACCCTGTGTCGTAGAATGGATTTAACCCAATAGACATTACTATCCCTTTAACTGGGTCTGTATCCATCTTGTCAGCTCCTGCCACAATTCGACCAAACATCCCTGGGAATACCCCATTTATGACGGCTTTCCACTGCTCTGGCGTGTAATCGGCGCTAGTAGCATCAAGCATAAACTCTGCGAAAGACTTATAGAACTGCTCTGTACTCTCTTTACCTTGTACTGCCCTTGCTCTATTCTCATTGAGGAACTGCATTCCGATAGGTGACCCAAAACGGTTCACGCCTGTCGTAGCGTCTAATAAGCCTCCTGCCACAGACGGCATGAGGGTACGCATGATGGACTGGATAGGGTCCTCCGTAAAACTGGTTTCTGCTAAAGGTAATCCAGAAAGTTCCTTGCCTAGCAATTTACCCATATCAGATAATGCATCCCCACTAGATAACTTTCCTTTATAGTAGTCATTGGCAATTTGTCCTAAGCCCCAGCCAATACCAGGAAAACCATAACCAATTGGTATCGTGACAATATCGTTAGGGTCATCACTCAAGATGTTAGGGATTGAGAACTCTCGCATACGTTGTGATAGCGGGATACGCTCATATAAGGGACCTAATGTGTCATCATCTTCATCACTGCCAAACATCATCGATACTAGTCCTTGTACAGCTGTACTTAGGAAGAACCATTTGGCGATAGCCATTGACCCTCTAGCAGCAAGCCCAGCAGCAAGTAATGATTTATTTGCTTTACGAGCATCAGCTACCCGTTCTGCATCCCCTATGATGTTTTTAAGAGCAACGTTAGCCCCTTGCAACGACGGGTTGAGGAAGTAATACAACGGTCGAAGCGCATTCATAGCTTCGCCCTTTCTGTTAAAGTTAATGGTATTTAACACGGCTTCAGATGCTTGGTCGTTAGTCATACCCTTATCACGCAAGAATTTGTATGTAGCGTACGCTGTCAATAATCCAAAGTATTCATTCCACGCATTCGCAATATCCATAATCTTATTTGTGGCTGCTTTGTACCCCCACCATACGGTTAAACACAGGAGAGCGATCATTTAACGCCCCACTTAGCATGCCTGCTCGTGTAGAAAGTCCAGAGCCTTTTAGCCCTAACGAAAACTCTTTTAGGAATTGTCCATCTTCTGTATCTAGATAATTTCTATGGACAGCAGCTTGCCATACTGCATTTTCAGCTCGTTGCTTGGCAGTAAGAATTGGTAGACGTCTGACAACATTACGCCACACAGGATATAGGTCGTACACTGTGCCAACAGTTATCGGCTTACCGTTAGCATCAATCAAATCGCTTCTAGCGCTTAAATTTCCCACCCTTTCATTGATATCCCTAGCAGCTGCTACAACAGGGAACACAGGACTTAGAGCGGTAATGAGTAGTTCATGGAATCGGTTCAGCGACCCAAGAGGCTGCATAATACCTTCGGTTCTAGAGTTTGTGGTATTTCGTAAAGCGTCTGCCACTCCTGGAGTGTTAAAACGGATTAATACTGGAATGCGGAAGGTTGTCCCTGTACTGTCGGTAACCGTTAACATGTGACGAATTTCTGCATCGGACACCACTTTACCAGGACCATCCAATCCAACCTCAATCGCTTCTACAGGAGCATCTGGTGCATGTGGCGCAGACAACAGCTTCCTAACCGCCTTATCGTCAGCTACACCGTTGCGAATATCCATAGCCAACTGAGGTTCACCAAGGCTCTCAATAGCTTTAGCTACGGCTTCATCTTTAAACTGCTTGGCACCAATCTGGTTTACCATCAAATATAATCGGTCAATAATGGATTTATCTGCTGGGTCTGGTGGTGTTGTACGCCCCTCACGTTTGCGGAATAGGTTTCGGTTATTAATCCCCACACCAAACTGAATTTCATTCTCCATCGCTCGCATTAAATCGTCTAGCAGGTCGGCTTGTCCTTGTGCTACCTCCTCAATACTACGCAATTTAGTTGAGTCACCTGTTGTTGGGACATAGGAGTCAAGGCCATCTCTGCCGAGTCTATCCATATCGGTGTATACCCCATAGCGGTCACCCATTTCGGTAATAGCTGACTGCATATCTTTTAGCTTGCCATAGCTACTAATGATGAATGGATATAGAGGACTGCTCTCAATCTTATCTAGCTCCACATTTGCCATAGCAGTAGTAAATCCACCAATTGGTCTATAGCCAGATTCTTTAAGCTCTTCCTGCGTCATATTGACGTTATCATGCTGGATATAGAGCTGAATTTCTCTATCGGTCATATCGATTGTGTCTTCAAGCTCTGCTAGCTCAGCAATTAATTTAGCCTTACCTCGCATGTCGATGGCGCTTTTAACCAATGGTCTAAGTGTGACGGCTTCTTGGTCTGGGGCGATGTTAGGAATGTTTAACAATTGCTCAAGGATGGCTTTATTATCTGGTGATAAGTCGCCAACTTCTTTTATCGCAAAAATAGCAAACTCTGGATGGTCTGTTAGAATCTCAGTTGTCCTTGCTTTTGCTTCATCTTGCATCGTCAGATACATATCTGCCCTAGCCATATTAGCTTGTGCCGCATATCGTAGTACGGCATACTCACCTACAAAGTTAGATAGCTCATGAGGGGTCAAGTGCTTAAAGGCTGCCAAGGCAGGATTTTTTGCTGTAGCTTTGCGAAGTTGTTTTGCGGCTTCCGTAATAGACTCCACATAAGGTCGCATATGTTGTTCAGAGAATGTGGCCAATAAGTTATTGCGTAGAGCTTGCCCCATCTCAAGCTTAGTATGCAACGTACGGTCTAGACGGCGCACAGGCTCGAACCTATCCACAAACTTACGTTCTAACGTTCGCACTGCATCTACAGCTACACTAGCTAATGTTTTATGTGAGCGAAGTGGTACCGTGCCAGAAGCTTTGTCACCAAAGTCGGACTGTTTTATGGAGGGGATAATTCCGCCTTTTCGTGTCTTTAGAGCATCAAGTTTTGCTTTAGCCGCTGTGGTAATAGATGGTCTAGTCCCACGACTGAACTTAACCGTGGCATCATTTTGCGATGCTTTACTTAAGTCTCTAGCACTGCGTCGAGCTAATGCCACCATGTCATCTACTGTAGGCGTATAGTCTGCCCCTTTGGATAATCGCCATGCCCGTAGCTTGGCAACAATATCTCGTAGAATTTTACCAACTACAGGTGGTAGATTTGCATCTACCCAATCCATAAATCTACCATCAATTACAGAAAAGCCATTTATATGTCCTAGTTGTACGGCATGCTCAACAATATAGGGTACAGATTCATCAGGATTACCAAGCTCGCCACGCTCATCCATATGATCACGCACAGCTCTAAAAAACTCCCCTGCATCACCATCAATGTTATCTGCATCGGCTAGTAACCGAGTAGCTTCGGCCACGGCAGCATCATTTGGATTGCCATGAAAAGCTTCATGAAGATAAACCCCCTCTACATTAGACGCCGTCACATTATTGGCAACGATATAGGTCAGCCCTGTTGCCTCATCGTAAGCTCCTTGTATGACATCCCCATCGCCAAGTACAGAAGTGACTGTTACGGGTAATTGTGACTGGTTCTCTACGAGGATAACGCCACCACGTTCCCCTTTCTCACCAAGTGTTAATCTTGGTGCTAAACTTGCCTTAGAGTCTTTAGATAATGCCGCTTTAATATCTTCTTTAGAAGTTAATGGCCGTTCAACGGAAGTCCCATCGCCACGTGAGTATTCTACTTTTCTGTCGGCAATACTTAATGCTTCATCAATCGCATCGACCAATGTCTCTTGGTCAGCACCATCAATCTCACCTTTTTTACGGGCAGCTGCCAATGCTTTTTTAAGCTTGTCGCCCTCTGACTCTATATCCAAGTACTCGTCCATGTTTAGAGAGCTAACGGAATTTATCCGTTTAGTAAACGCCTTAATGGCATCACTAGTTGTTGGTTTATCTGCAGGTTTCTCTTTAAGCTTGACACCACGTTTAGCTTTCTTAGGTGTTGGTTCTGGAACGGCTTCTGGCTCTTCTTTTTTATTAGATTTCTTTTTAGGAACTGGTTTCGTGTGATGTTCTACCGTTTCGTTAACAGGCTGTTCAGCTTTAGAGGTTTTCGACCCTTTACCTTGTTTGCCCAATTTTGCTTTTTTAGGTGCAGGTGTTTCTGGTACAGCTTCTTCCACCTGTGCCGTATCTACCTTTTGCTCTTCCTCTTTTTTCTTTTTGGCACGTTTCGTGGCCACTTTATCTAGCGTTTCCTCTTTAGCTTTCTGGCGGGCATCTTCTTCAGCTAACGACTTATCGATAGACGTCACTTCTGTCGCTTTAGGTTTAAGTGCTACACCTTTTCGCTTCGTCTTTTTACTGGTGGTATCGCCAGTGGTCTCTTCTTTGTCCACTATATCTTCACTAGACTTGCCTTTAGCCTGCGCTTTAAGCTTAATCGCTTGTTTTTTCGCCTTTTCTGTAACGTAGTCGGCATGGTTATTCAAGATATCCAATAACTCCGACGACTTGACGGTGGAATCAATCCCTGCCCAACGGTGAGCGAAGTCTTTTGCATCACGTCGTAAGTCAGCGGCGGTACCAATAGAGGTAGACCATTTTTTAGTTCAGGTCAACCAAACTATTAGCCCATTCTTTGGTCTCTTCTGGTAGAGCCTCCATCGCCTCCTTGTTGTATTTATAAAGCTCATCAAGTGCTTCTTTAACACTAATGGACGTAATAATACGTTCTGCTTCAGCGTTACTCTGTTCTACTGTTCTAGGGTTACCATCGCTATCCGTGCGCGTTGCCCGCAGCTCTTTGGCTTTCTGTGCATATTCTGGTGCAATGATTGCGCCAATATCGTTAATGTCTTGAATAGAGTCTGCAGCTTCTGGTGCAAGAGAAAACTTGCCAGACTTAGCATAATAATCAGCTACATCACCATCTAGGTTTACAAACTCTTTATACAAACGTTCCAAAACATCGTTTGGATATTTAAAAAWTTCTG
>NZ_AYSV01000125.1 GCF_000506865.1 Pelistega indica | reverse complement strand
TCAGCTCAGTCGAGTTCTTTTAAGCGTCTTACATCAGAGACTTCCATCCCCCCATAACGTTCTCGCCATTTGTAGAATGTGGCAGAAGAAATGCCATGTTGACGGCATAACTCTTGAACAGGGGTGCCTGCCTCGGCTTGTTTAAGAATGTTGATAATTTGGCTTTCGCTAGTACGTTTACTCTATGGTAAAACTCCTTTGAAATAAGTTTACGGTAACGTTCAAAAAAGTTTCTACTTTCTTGTTGTCTTAATTTAGGGGATGGTTACAATTGTCCCCTCTTAACTCATCCGGCCTTTGCGGCCTTTAATGAAACGTATGGCAAATTAGGTCTTATTGCTAGCAAAGAAGAACGTTCTTTTCTTGCCAGATTATATTGGTTTACTATTGAATTTGGTCTGGTCGGCAATAACGATGCGCAACGCCGCATTTATGGTGGTGGTATTCTCAGTTCTCCTCAAGAAACGGTATACGCTTTAAGTGGTGAGCCTGAATATAGAGAATTTTCTCTTCAAGACGTACTACGAACCCCCTATCGTATTGATAGAATTCAACCGATTTATTATGTTCTAAATCATCTAGATCAATTATTTGAACTTGCTCAAGCTGATTTAATGTCAGAGATTCATATAGCGATGGAGAAAGGCCTTTTTTCTCCTCATCCTAGTCTTACCATATAGGAGAAAAACACTATGCAACCCTTAAACAAACAAACATGTGAAGCATGTCAAGCCAATGCACCAAAAGTAAGCGATGAAGAACTTGCTGAACTGATCAAAATGATTCCAGAATGGCGAGCCATAGTGGTCGATAACATCATGCAATTACAACGTGAATTCAAATTCAAGAATTTTAAACAAGCGATGGTATTTACCAATCAATTAGCTGAGCTTGCTGAATCTGAAGGCCATCACCCAGGCATTCTAACAGAATGGGGGAAAGTCACTGTTACTTGGTGGTCCCATAGCATCAAAGGATTGCACCGCAATGACTTTATTATGGCAGCAAAAACTGATGAGTTGATCAATCAAGCCTAAAATAAAGCACTTTTAACGCTAGGCGATAAGGGGAAAGAGGCGTATTGCTAGCTATTCCCCTTATTTTATGCTTATCCTTATAAATCCAATACTATGGTTGTGCCTGGCTTTGCTCTTGAAACACATATCATCATACAATCTTGTTTGCTTTTTTCTTCTTCTGTCAAATAAGTGTCTTCATGCAAAATCTCACCACTCAACACAGTAGCATAACAAGTACCACAAACACCATATTCACAGGATGTATTAACTGTTAAATGATGCTCACGCATCGCATCAGCAATACTCATTTCCTTAGGAATGGCTATGGTCACACCTTTACGTGCAAAGGTAACATAAAAATCAATATCTTCTTGCGTTAATTTGTGCGACTCTCTAGGTGCACTAATTTCAATGATTTGGTCTAGATCAATACCATCAAGCAAACTTGTAGATTCTCCAGCTGCATTAATTTGCCTTATGACCTCAATAGTAATTGTTTGTGTAGATGCCTCAATGGCGACGATAGGATATTCACGTATCAATCCAGATGGTGTTTTAACATCAATAACTGACTGCTCAGGAAGCTGTATAAACCGGGCAAAAGATGGTAAAAAAAGCCCAATCTGCATCTGTTGCGGATTAACCTCTCTCACATCATCCACTCGTGCAGCAATCCATCTTAATTGGTTTTCAGACATGAACAAACCTCTTTGTAAATCTAATCTGACAGTATTTTACTCACTTTCCTTTTTAACTTAGACAAAAAATTAGTCTCCATGACAATTTCATCAGAATTAAAAACTAATATTGCTGTGCTGCACCATAAAGCATCAAGCATATGTTTAAAACTTGTGCATTCAGCTCTTTTTAGTGCATAAAGATTTTCACTAGTTTTTATTTAAATTTGAATTAATTAAATAAACAACTGATTTATTGGTGTTTTTTTTAAATTTAAATTAAATATTAAATATTGGCATGCTATTTGCTTATTTATAAAAATAACAACGCCGTTTTTTAGGAGTACATAAAGTATGTCAAACATAATCCCTAATATTTCTAGACGTAAATTGCTAGCTATGATTGGTTATACCGCTGGTAGTGCCGCCATGTATCAAGCTATGACTAGTCTAGGTTTTGCTGCTGAATCACACTACACTGGGCCTATTAAATTAGAAGGTAATGGGAATGGGAAAAAGATTATTATTCTAGGTGCGGGAATAGCAGGTATGGTCTCTGCACTTGAGCTTCGTAATGCTGGTTATCAAGTAAAAATCTTAGAATATCAAAACCGTTCTGGTGGTCGTAATATCAGTGTTTATAGAGGTAAGGAATATACTGAAATCAATGGCACTAAACAATTATGCCGTTTTGATTCAGGTCTTTATTTTAACCCTGGTCCTTGGCGTATCCCCTATAACCACTATGGTATCTTGGAGTACTGTAAACGATTAAACGTCAAGATGATTCCATTTATTCAATTAAACTTTAATAGCTACTTACATAATACTAATGCTTTTAATGGAAAGCCTCAGCGTTATCGTGAAATTATTAATGATTATAAAGGTGGGCTCTCTGAACTCTTATCTAAATCTATTAATCAAAATGCTTTAGATTTGAACTTTTCAAAAGAAGACAAAGAAAAATTATTGGACTCATTAAAAAGCTTCGGTGTCCTAAACGATAAGTTTGACTATGTAACTAGCCTAGAAACTAGTGCTTATCGTGGTTATAAAAAACATCCTGGTGGTGGTTTAAGTGCATTACCTGAAGCTTCAGAAATTATTCCTCTCAATGAGATTGTGAAAAGTGATTTATGGAAAAACATGAATATCCATTTCTTTGATGAGTTCCAACATACTATGTTTGAACCAGAAGGAGGCATGGGTAAAATTGGAGAGGCATTTGGTCGGGAGCTTGGCAATATCATCCAATACAATGCTCAAGTAGTAGAGATTAAACAAGACGATACAGGCGTCACTATCTTCTATAAAGACAATCAAGCAGGTGGTCAGCTTAAACAAGAACGAGCCGAATGGTGTGTTAATACTACCCCTCTTTCTGTGCTTTCACAAATTCCAATGAATGTAGGTAAGCCTATGCAAGACGCTATTAACAGTGTTCCTTATGCTTCTTCAGTCAAAATTGCTGGGCAATATAAGCGTAGATTCTGGGAAGAAGATGAGCATATCTATGGTGGTATTTCTTATACAAACTTACCAATTACACAAATTGCTTATCCTAATCATGGCTATTTCTCCTCAGGTAAAGGCATTTTACTAAATGCCTATATGTTTGGACCTAAAGCATTAGAATTTACCGCAATGGAACCCGAGGAACGTGTAGCTAAAGCGATTGAGTTAGGTGCTCAAATTCACCCTCAAATTAAAGAAGAATTTGAAAATGGGTTTAGCTGGGCATGGAGTCGTCAACCTTGGATCTTAGGTTGTTATGGCGCATGGACAGAAGAAAAACGCAAACAACATTATGAAAATCTATGTCAAATTGATGGACGTATTGTCTTAGCTGGTGAACATGCTTCTTACATTCCAGCATGGCAAGAAGGTGCAGTGACATCCGCTATTGACGCTATCACTCGTTTGCATAAAAAAGTTCAATCCCTTTAAGGAATATCTCATGAAGCTATCAAAACTATTATTTTCATTCGCTACTACACTCTTACTAAGCTCTCAAAGTTTTGCTGATAGTGCCGTGATTGATCTTAGTTCTTCTCCTTACCCTTATACAACAGGTAAAGATATTTTCCACCATGTATGTGCAGCGTGCCATATGCAAGATGCAAAAGGAGCAACAGGCGCAGGGCATTTCCCAGCACTTGCGGGCAATCACAAACTTGTGACCCCTGAATATATGAAATTCGTTGTGATGAATGGTCAAAAAGGAATGCCTCCTTTCCGTGATCAACTAACCAACAGTCAAATTGCCGAAACAATTAATTATGTACGTTCTAACTTTGGCAATCATTATACCGACAAAGTGACAGCTGAAGATGTCGCTAAATTCCGTTTAATTTTTTTAGGAGCTTTTTATGAAATTATTATCTACAGTATTTACAATGGCTGCTTTAGCACTACCTCTATCTATCACTCAAGCAGCAGAGATTAAACGCGAGCCAATTCCTAATTTCCCAATTTCTTCAGTCGTTGTAGTGCCTTCTGCTGCTACAAATTACTACTTAAGTGGCACTGTTCCTTCTAAAGAAGGTGAATCTTTTGGTGACACAAAACAGCAAACAATTAATGTTCTTAAAAAAATCGAAGCGAAGCTAAAAGAATATAACTTAACAATGGGTGACGTAGTAAAAATGCAAGTTTACTTAGTTGCTGACAAAAACAAAGAAAATAAAATGGACTTCAAAGGCTTTATGGAAGGCTATACACAATTCTTTGGGACAGCAGAGCAACCTAATATGCCTGTCAGATCTACATTCCAAGTTGCTGCTTTAGCAAAGTAAGCGTCCGGTGAACTCCGATTGACTTCCGTTTTTAAACGTTCAATGCCCCGATTTTGTCGGGGCATTGTGTTAATTCTTGGTGTCGTTTGGCGCTTGCCAACGATGAGGCAGAAGCTCAGCAATGTCCTTCGCTTTCTGTGTCGGCAATCGTTCCAACACATCCTTAAGGTAAGCATAAGGGTCATGGCCATTGAGCTTAGCCGATTGAATTAACGACATCACCGCAGCCGCACGTCGACCCGCTTTCTCTAGAACCTACAAAGAGCCAATTCTTGCCCGACCAATCGCGAGTGGAACTGTATCCAAATTCTTCTACCGCATTATTATCCATCGG
>NZ_AYSV01000124.1 GCF_000506865.1 Pelistega indica | reverse complement strand
CATTCCTTTCTGCAACCTCCAAGGTCATCAGGACTAATATCTATAGCGTCGCTTACTTGCGCTTTAGGACAATAATGAGCAATGGATACAGCAATAGCCCCACTACCCGTTCCCAAATCAAGCACTCTTGCTTGTGGCTGATGTTGCTCTACCCATTGAATAGCAGCCTCTACCAACGTTTCCGTATCAGGTCTTGGAATCAGCACTTTGGGATTAACCTGAAAAAGCAATCCCATAAACTCTCGTTCACCAAGAATATATGCCATAGGCTCACCTGCTAATCGTCTTTCTACCAGTGACTGTAGCGCTTGTTGTACCGATTCACTTAATTGATCTGTATCATGGGCAATCAACCAAGCCCGATTAACGCCCAATACTTTCTCAGCCAACATTTTTGCTTCCAATAAAGGTAACCCTGATAAAGCAAAAAATTGTTTAAGGTTAATACACGGATTAATCATCACCCAATGCCGCTAATAATTCAGCTTGTCGTTCAGCAATGAGAGCACCTGTTAACTCATCCAAAGAACCTTCCATAATTTGTGCTAATTTATACAAGGTTAAATTAATACGATGGTCGGTCACGCGACCTTGAGGATAGTTGTACGTACGAATACGTTCAGAACGGTCACCCGTACCCACTAAACTTTTACGTTCTGCCGCCTCTTTGGCTTGTTGTTCTTGGCGCTGAATATCATTAATCCGTGCAGCCAAAACACTCATGGCTCTTGCCTTATTTTTGTGCTGAGAACGATCATCCTGACACTCAGCCACAATACCAGTAGGAATATGTGTGATACGTACAGCAGAGTCCGTTTTATTAATATGCTGCCCCCCTGCACCACTCGCACGGAAAGTATCAATTCGTAGGTCAGCAGGATTTAATACTACTTCAGCTAATTCATCTGCCTCAGGTAATACAGCCACTGTACATGCTGAGGTATGCACACGGCCTTGAGATTCAGTTTCTGGTACTCGTTGCACACGATGCGCTCCTGATTCGTACTTCAAGCGTCCATAAACACCGTCACCCTCAATACGAGCAATCACCTCTCGATACCCTCCTAATTCTGAAGGATTCTCACTGATCAACTCAACACGCCAGCCTTTTTGCTCTGCATAACGACTATACATTCTAAACAAATCGCCCGTAAAGATAGCACTCTCATCACCACCTGTTCCTGCTCGAATTTCTAAGAATACCCCTCGATTATCATCAGGATCTTTAGGAAGTAACTCTAACTGTAACTGGGCTTCAAGCTCTTCAATACGAGCTTTAGCTGCTTTCATTTCTTCTTCCCCCATCTCTTTCATTTCAGGGTCTGCCATCATTTCAAGTGCCGTCGCCAAGTCAGCCTCTGTGCTTGTATAGGTTTTAAATAAAGCAACTATAGGATCAATTTCACTTCGCTCACGTGATAACTTACGAAAGCGATCCATATCCTCTACTGTATCTGGCTCTGCCAAGATCGCATCAACCTCAATCAAACGTTGACTCAATTGCTCTAAGCGTGAACGCATAGATGATTTCATAATAACTCTCTATAAAATAATTGATATTTAAAAAAGATAGAATGCTTAAAATTTTAAATTTAAAATAACTAGGCCGCTTGAAAATCAATGCTTATTTTTTAAGTAATCTCTTATGACTATATCTAGCTATTCACAAAACATTCAATATAATTATGGAAAAGAAACAAACTTGCTAATGTTCGTTTTGTTCAATAAGTGCCGCAATTTCAGTCTCTTGATAAGGGAACAACTTAGGCAATATATCTACCATTACTGCTCTCTCTTCATCTTGACTGCGATTGAGCACTTGCACTGGTGCATGCATATACTTTTGAATTAATGCCTTGGCTAATCGCTCTAATGCATCTTCTGGACTAACACCTTTGGCTAATAACTTACGAGCTTTTTCAAGCTCTAACTCTGCCATTTTATGTGAACCGCTATGCAATCCTTGAATAATAGGAACAACATTGCGATTTTGCATCCAATGCATAAAACTTTGAACTCGGCTATCAATAATAGCTTCAGCTTGGACAACAGCGGCTTGACGGGCATCATTTCCCATCTGTACAACACGACCCAAATCATCCACAGTATATAAATAAACTTCGCTAAGAGAGCCTACTTCTGGCTCAATATCACGTGGCACAGCCAAATCTACCATCACCATAGGATTAAAGCGACGTTGACGCAAGGCTTTTTGAATCATCCCCAAGCCTAAAATAGGCAAAGCAGAGGCCGTACACGATACCACAATATCATATTCGTGCAAGTGCTCAGGCAAATCCACTAAACGCATATTTTGTGCATCAAAACGTGCTGCTAACGAAGCACCACGCTCTAAAGTACGATTTGCAATCATAATTGATTTAGGATTATGCGCAGAAAAATGTGTTGCACATAATTCAATCATCTCACCAGCACCCACAAATAACACCTTGGTATCTGCGATATCACCAAACACGCGTTCGGCTAGACGTACTGCAGCAGCAGCCATTGAAACCGATTGAGCACCTATTGCTGTCTGGGTTCGTACTTCTTTAGCGACAGAGAATGTTTTTTGAAACAGCTGATTCAGCATAGTCCCCAAGGCTCCTGCCTCATTAGCGGCTCGAACAGCTGTTTTCATTTGCCCCAAGATCTGTGCTTCACCAAGCACCATAGAGTCCAAGCCTGATGCCACACGGAAAGCATGACGCACAGCTTGATCTTGATTGTATTGATATAAATGAGGAGTTATTAAACTAGAGTCTAGCGTATTAAAATCAGCCAACCATGTAGGAACATGCTCAACAATCTCAGGATTTGCCGCTAAATACAGCTCTGTACGATTACAGGTAGAGAGAATAGTCGCTTCCTTGAGACGAGAGCCAAAAGCAGAGCGCAACGCATCTAACGCCGGACGCACTAAATCTCCAGACATAGATACACGCTCACGCACAGATACAGGTGCTGAGTGATGATTTAGACCGAAAGTAAAGACATCTACCATAAGTATTGCTAGCTAACTCGCGACAATCGTAATTTCTAACTGAGTATTATACTCCTAGTCTTACAGCAATTTGTATCAAAAAAACAACTGTTTTTATAAAAAAGACCTATGTTTTCAAGGGACAATTCAAGATACCTATTATGAAAATAAAAAAAGACTATGCTTTTTTGAAATTTTGGGTTAATATTATTTTCTTCAAGGCCAGGTAGCTCAGTCGGTAGAGCAGAGGATTGAAAATCCTTGTGTCGGCGGTTCGATTCCGCCCCAGGCCACCAGATTTAAGCCCGTAGAGCATATGCTGTACGGGCTTTTTGATTTAGTATGCTCTTTTGCTCGTTATCTTTTTATTATTAATTTTTTATTTAGTATTAACTCTTTTATTAACTACTCTTTAGCAATGATCTCTGCTTATACGCCTTTTCTCATCTCTTCTACCCATTTAGGAGTTACCCATTTAGGTACATCTACAAACTGAAAATTTCTCATTTTTTCAATCAATTCACCTGCGTTATCAGCCACACACAACAAATTCATATTTGCTAAAGGCATAAACCCTTGCTTAGCCGTACTTTCTAACATAGTTAATAAAGGATCAAAAAAACCTTTTACATTTAAAAGACCTACAGGTTTAGTATGTTGCTTAAGCTGTAGTGCAGAAAATACCTCAAACAATTCTTCATACGTACCAATGCCTCCAGCCATCGCAATAAAACCATCTGCCATTTCCATCATTTTATCTTTGCGAATTGACATCGTAGGTGTTTCGATTAACTCAGTTAAGCCAGTATGAGCCATTTCTTTATTTTTTAAAAAAGTCGGCATAATACCAATGGCAGTACCATTATGCTGCAATACACTATTGGCGAGAGCTCCCATTAAACCAATTTTGCCACCGCCATAAACAAGCTGAATAGCCTCTTTAGCCATCAGCTCACCAAGTCGCTTAGCTTCTTCATAATAATCAGGAATTTCACCAAAATTTGAGCCACAATAAACCGTGATATTTTTTAAATTATTCATGCTATTCTTCTTATATATTTACGTCTCGTAAGCTCAATATACGTTCAATGCACTTACGCCTTATAAGCACAGATATTGGAAAACCTTTTTGAGAATTCTGCCGTACAGATTCTCAGCACAGATATCAAAAAATCAATAATCTAGGTTTAGCTCTGAAAAACCCGCACGCCGAAAACACTTGCTTCGTGAGCGCACTTGCTTCATGAGCGTTATCTCAATTTGGCGATTTTGACGTGCCTGTTTTTCTGCCTCTACTACAAAAATAACAACTTACGTTTGGCTCTGAAAAACCCGCACGCCGAAAACACTTGCTTCATGAGCGTTATCTCAATTTGGCGATTTTGACGTGCCGGTTTTTCTGCCCCAGCCACAAAAAATCAACCAATCAAGTTGGCTCTGAAAAACCTGCACGCCGAAAACACTACTTAACCAGACAATCTGTGCTTATGTGCTTACGTCTAGAAACCGTACATATTACGCTTTTTTCTAGAAAAATGCTAATTTTTTGTCTCTGGATAAGTTATTGTTTTTCTTTATAATGTCCAAACTTATACTCAATTTCATTGTTTCTTAATTCACCGATAAACAAACGTCGAGTATTTGCACGTAAATATGTAAAACCTGTTTTTATGAGACCGTCTTGTTTTAATCGTCTAGAATTAAAGCCAAAATGATACGGAAGCATACGATAACGGAAAGACTTGCTCGCTCTACTAACATAATCACAGTCTTCACATAGCTGGATAGATAAATCAAATCCTCCTATTTTTTCATGCACGATACGGCTACTAAAAATACATGCACCTGTTGAGGTAGGAAATACATATTGCATCACCATCATTCCCCAATCAAATAAAGCCATACCTGCACGAATCTCCCATCCATCATTACCACAGCTACCAATCCTTCCACCAGAAATAAGTAACTGCTTCTTCTCCAAATAATTTAGTGACCGCTCAAGAAAATCTGGCTTTAATCGAACATCAGCATCTAGGAAAAGAAGCCTTTCACAATTCGCATTTGCTGCCCCCGTATTACGCCCCAAACTCACCCCCCTGCTTGACATAACAACCGTAGAAAGACTTAAACGATCCTTATAACTTTCAGCAACACTTACCGTACTATCAGTACTCATACTATCAACCACAATTACTTCAAATTGCTGATAAGATTGCGCTATTAAATCATTTAAAAGATTAGGTAAATTTCTTTCTTCATTCAGCGTAATAATAATGACGCTAAGATTATTTCTAGGGTGCATATAAACTAGCCTTATTAATTGGTTTACTTATTCTAAAAACAAAATATTTTTCATGCTTAAGATATAAGGCCTGTCATATAAAGTTCATATAGAGAGATAGTGTATTGGGAGAGAGTTATAAGTTGGTGGGGGATGTTTTACTCCTGATAAACCATTATTTTGTTTACAAATAAAAGGGAGTATCCTTTTTAAATAGATAAAATATTTTATACAGAGGGAAAAATATGTTCAAATTTAAACTAATTTCTTTTATCTTATTCTCTATCTTAGTGAATCAAAGCTACGCTGATAACCCTGCAGACAAAGGTTGCAAAACAACTGATGAGTGTTTAGCACAAGTTGCTAAGGCTGGAATAGCCTCATTAAAGAACAATGATTTCACAAGTGAAAATGATAAAAAAGAAGATCAGTTCTACTGGTTACAAAAAATCAATAAAGCATCTGCTGTGATGCTAAAAGAAGAAAAAATCATCTCTTCTGAACTCGCAAAAAAACTAGCTGAAGGGATAGTTTATACAAATGAACAATCTATACAGCCTAATGGCAAACGCCCTAAAGATGTACTCCAGATTGAAAAAATCATCCAAGACAAAATTGGTCCTGATGCCTCTTTTATTCCATACTGGACGTAGTCGTCAAGATATGTATTCGACCTATCGAATGGCAAAACTACGTAACCAATCTCTCGATTATGCAGAAACCCTACTTAAACTCCGAGCTAGTATTCTTAACCTTGCCTCTCAGCATATTCATACGATAGTGCCAGCATATACCAATGGAGTTCAAGCTATGCCTCAAAGCTACGCACACTATCTGCTCGCCTTTAATGCCTCTTTTGCCAGAGATCAAGAACGTTTTATCTCGCTTTATCAGCGTATGAACAAAGCATCTATGGGTACTGCAGTACTCGCTAACTCTAGCTGGCCTCTGAATCGCCAACGACTTGCTAATCTATTAGGTTTTGATGGTCCAATTGAAAATAGTTATGATGCGAGCCAAATTGCACCTTCTGATATTGCATTTGAGGCATCTAATTTACCTGCATCAACAGCTATCCGTCTTGGCATGTTACTTAATGATATTCATACACAATACCATCAAGTTAAACCATGGATTTTATTAGACGAAAGTAGCACCTACACCAGTAGTGCAATGCCTCAAAAAAGAAACCCTGGCGTTATTATGAGAGCAAGGGAATCTGCTTCTAATGTTCTTGGACTGGTTCAAGCAGTATCAATAAGAAATCATAATGTTACTCCAGGTATGACCGACTACAAATCAGCATGGGATGATTTAAATTTATTTCCCGAAACAATGAAAATGCTAGGCAATACTCTTGTTGTCATCAAAGCACTTAAGATCAATCCTGAACGAGCCCTTGAAGAGTTAGAAAATGATTGGACGACCTCTATGGAATTAGCAGAAACATTACAAAAAGATTTTTCTATACCATTCCGAGTAGGCCATCACTTTGCCTCAAGTATCGTTACTGAGGCAAGAAATAATGGCTGGAAACCAAGCGAATTCCCTTTTGAAAAAGCCAAAGAACTTTATATAGAAGCAATTGAAAAATTTAAATTAAGTTCCCCTGAGTTACCTTTATCCGAAAAAGCTTTTCGTCAAACACTATCACCTAAATATATGGTGGAAACCCGTGTAGGTTTAGGGGGGCCACAAGCAATTGAAGTAGAAAGAATGCTAAAAGAGGCAAAGGATAAATTGAGTGCTGATATTCAATGGATACAACAAACACGTCAAAAACTCAATGCCTCCGATAAAAACCTAGAACAAGCATTTAATTCATTAATGCAATAATAAACAAACTTAATCGAAGTGGCTTAATTAACACTAACTAAGCCACTCATAACGTGTAGAAGTTCAGACTTCATCTGACAGTTCCCCGTTTGACAAGCGGTGTCTGTCAGATTAGATTTAGCTCATGCTTTTTGCTGTTCCAAATCTGATTTACCATCAATCAATGTTTCYTATGGGTSWKCGCCCACAGCACATCTTTCCTTGATGAGTTCGTTCATTATTATAGAAAT
>NZ_AYSV01000123.1 GCF_000506865.1 Pelistega indica | reverse complement strand
TCAGCTCATCAAGGAAGRATGTGCTGTGGGCAGAACACCCATAGAAACATTGATTGATGGTAAACAGATTTGGAACAGCAAAAAGCATGAGCTAAATCTAATCTGACAGACACCGCTTGTCAAACGGGGAACTGTCAGATGAAGTCTGAACTTCTACAATTTATCGTATCCAAGCAACATTAACGTTACAAAGTGGCTTACATATCGGAGGTGGGGATACAGAGATTCATATTGGCGGTATTGATAATGCAGTAATTAAGCACCCGTTAACGAATGAACCTTATATTCCAGGTAGCAGTTTGAAAGGCAAAGTACGTAGTTTGTTGGAGTGGCGTAGTGGAGTGGTACAAGAAGCACCATTGGCAAAAAAAGACTTTTTTTCAGCGAAAAAAAATGGTAATGAAAATCAAGCACGTGAAGTCAAGCATATTTTGCAAATTTTTGGTGCTAGTGGTGATGCTAACGATAGTGAGTTTTCTGCAGAAATTGGTCATACTAGGGTGTCTTTTTGGGATTGCTTAATAGATAAAGAGTATTTGAACTTTTTACAAGAAAATAATCTCCCTTATACAGAAGCCAAAACAGAAAACAGTATTAATCGTATTTCAGGAACGGCGAGTAATCCTCGTCAAACAGAGAGAGTACCAGCTGGGACTCAGTTTAGTTTTACATTGTCATTCAAACAGTTTGAAGGTGATGATGAGGCATTGCTTAATACTTTATTAAAAGGATTGAAATTGCTAGAGTGGGATAGTCTAGGAGGATCAGGCTCTCGAGGTTATGGCAAGATTTCGTTTAGTCAATTAACCATTAATGGTGAAGATGCTCAGCAAAAATTTGATGAAATCCAGCCTTTCTAAGTAGGTCTTTTATGATAGGATACAAAATAATTCTACAGCCGAAAACAGCTTTTGGGACACCATTGGTGGGTGATACTCTATTCGGACAGCTATGTTGGGCATTAAGAGAACGGTTTGGTATTGAGTATTTGCAACGAAGTTTAGCAGGTTATACTCAAGGTAATCCATTTATGATTGTGTCTGATGCTATGCCTGAAGGCTATGTACCGTTGCCACACTTACCATCATTGTATTGGAGTGAGGGTGAGGAGCGTGATCGTAAAAAGCTTAAAAAATTGCAGTGGCTGCCAGAGCAAGCATTATCACGACCTAGTGAACAATGGCAGAACTATGCTAAGTCAGATAAGCATATTAGTGTAAATTATGACTTAATGAGTAAACATATGCAAATGCATAATACTATTAATCGTCAAACGCATACAACCAGTGCAGGTAATCAATTTGCACCGTATAGTAATTATCAGCTCTGGTTTGCACCAGAGAGTAAGTGGCAAGTATTTGTATTACTGGACAATTCAACATTACCTATTGAACAGTTACAACAGGCATTAAATGATATAGGACAAATGGGTTACGGACGAGATGCTACTGTAGGGCTTGGTAAGTTTGATATTGTGTCGTGTGAAGAGACCCCTTTATTTAATCAAACAGGTAATGCCGTTTTTACATTAGCACGAGCGTGTCCTCAGGGGCTACCATTTGATAGTGCATTTAGTTTTTATCAGACAGAAACACGATTTGGTCGTCATGGTAATGTAGAAGCTATTAAAGGAAATCCATTTAAAAAACCAATATTAATGGCAAAAACAGGTGCTGTATTTTCAACGAATACTACACGATATGTAGGTCAGGGTATTGGCAAGATATCTATGTCTCAAATAGAAGCTGTTCATCAAGGGTATGCGCCAGTAATTTCCTTTGCGATGAATACAAAACGCTTAGAAATATTATCTTGCACAGTATCAACGGAGACATTATGAGTGACTTTTTAAAACACTATCAATTGGTATTGACACCTTTGTCACCTATACATCTAGGCATAGGTGAAGATTATGAAGTAACTAACTATGTTATAGATGATGGCTTTATGTACGTTTTTGAACCATCAAGAGTAGCCTTAACAGAACAACAGCGAAAAACTTTAAAAAGTAGTGCTACAGATTTACTAAAGCTCCAAAAATTTTTTAAAGATAATAAAGATTTGTTTAAACCGCATGCACACCGTCTGGTGGCAGTTACGTCTGGTATTCAGCAGGAATATACTAATTATTTAGATAACATACCTGCTCTAAACGAGCCTAAGAACATGCAAATTCAACGCTCTGCGTATGAGAGTCATACGCTAAATAATTTTATTCCAGGAAGTGCTATCAAAGGGATGATAAGAACGGCTGTATTAGAAGCGTTATCTGGCAACAAGCCAGAATTAACGCTTGCTCAAAAGGCTGATCTCTCAAGGAAATACACGAACTTTGAAAAAGGATTAATAGGTAGCTTTTCATCAGATGCTATGCGTGCATTGAAAGTTTCTGATTTGTCAGCACAAAATAATTTTGTAGCTAGTAATATTCAATTTGCTATAAATCGTAAAAAAAATATAGGAGTGCCTTCTCATGCACCAGTAGTGCGTATAGAAAGTATTGTTATGGGGCAATATAGAGCATTTACAGGTACAAGTGTTATGCAACAATTTTCTTCTGAATTGGGGCAACGAGTTAATAAACCCTTAGAAGTATTACCTCGTACAATAGCAAAAAATACGGATTTATCATCCATGGCTAAAGCTACTAATTTGTATCATTACTCTCGATTTTAGTAAGAGATGAAATTATTAGTAGAATTAGATTGTGTAGATGATAATTGGTTATCTAGTACAAAAATATTATTGGAGAGTTTGAAGCCAGCGATGGCAGAAGGTAGAATTATGTTAGTTCGCCTGGGAAAATACGGTGGAGCAGAGAACAAGACAATAAAAAAACTTGCTCATATTAGGATAAAACCATCAAAAGGAGCTGCTTTTTTTGCTCAAGAAACTTTAACAGTATGGTTAGCATCAGACTCCCAATCTAAAAATGCTCAAAAAATGCTCCCATTTGGTTGGGCAATTATAGAGATTAATCCACAAGGTGATAACAGAGCTCTTAAGGCATGGTGTGAAAAAAACCACTCTTCGCTTAATAGGATTAAGCAGGTACATCAAAAATGGGAGCAGGATAGATTTCATGAAATTGAACAACAACAAGCACAATTGAAAAAGGAGCAAGAGGCTGAACAGCAGCGGAAAAAAGAGGAAGAAGATAGAATAGCAAAAGAGTTGGCACAAAAACAAGAACAGCAAGCAAAACGTGCTGCTATGTCAGAAGGAACATTATGTGTGGATAATATCAAATTATTATTTGAAAATTTCACATATAATCTGCGTAATCAATCAGAAAATGATGCTAAATTTTCTGAGCTCAAAGAAGCATTGATAGTGGCTCAACAATTTTCATTAAATGAAAAGCAGATTGTTGTTAATGAGTTGGCTTATAAAAAACTTGCAGCTATTGCAAAAGGATTATTGGTGGGAAATAAAGAGAAAGAAATAAAATCTCTTTTACAGCAATTGCGAGAAGCTTAAACATTTATGAATCCATTAAATCTACCCTTAGAGCTTCCTATTGCTCGGTATCGGTTTGACTTTAGGGTTACCTCTCCCATGTTGTTACCTGTTTATGCTGGTTCAACATTGAGAGGTGTATTTGGTCATGCTTTGAGAAGAGTTGCTTGTATGACCAAAATGGAAGACTGTCATATCTGTCCACTACAACGAACTTGCCCATATACTAATATTTTCCAAATGTCTGAAAAACAGGAGTTAGGGCATAGTCAAAAACATACTCCACCCAATCCTTATATCTTAGAAGCATCAGAAGATCAAAAACGACACTATCAGCCAGGAGAAATATTGACATTTCATTTGGTTTTAGTGGGGGCTGCTAGAGGACAGTTAGCACTCATTACCTTCGCTTTACAGCAAGCGATGCAAAAAGGTGTCGGTGCTCAGCAAGGGACTGCGGTTCTAGATAAAGTATGGGTAGAGAATAATCAACAATGGGAGCTCATTTATTCACCAGAGCTACAGGTATTACAAAACCATATTAATACTATTACATTGCCGCAAGCGTATTCTTCACATGTATTGCTCACCATCAAAACACCGATGAGAATACAAAGCCAAGGATCAGGATTAGGGGTTGAAAAAATCACTGCTCGTCATTTATTAATACAAGTATTGAGACGTGTGCAAACAATATCGTCTTTGTATATGCAAGTCAATTTTGAGCTGAATCAGGATACATTGCAACAAATTGACAATGTTCAATCTGAATGCCATTTGAAGTGGCAAGACTGGAAACGTTATTCCAATCGTCAACAAAGAGAAATGATATTGGGTGGTATAATAGGCGAGTGGGAGCTATTGAATATACCCGTTGAATTTAGTCAATTATTGTATATAGGGCAATGGTTGCATATAGGCAAACAAACAGTCTTCGGACATGGTCGGTATGTATTGCAAGAAGTAAAAAAATGATTAACTTTGTAATAAACAAAAAAATTGGAAAACAGTATTTTAATTTATTGAAAAATAAAGAAAAATAGAGTAGTTGCTATTTAAGAAAAGCCCCGATGATTAGGGGATTAAGACAACATTCTAGCTTGCAACTCTTGCAGTTGCTGGTATTTAAGAAAAGCCCCGATGATTAGGGGATTAAGACCCCTCACTGCCAGCCTTATTCATGAAGACGGGTTTATTTAAGAAAAGCCCCGATGATTAGGGGATTAAGACCTCCCCACGGGCTAGGATACAATAGATATCACTATATTTAAGAAAAGCCCCGATGATTAGGGGATTAAGACCTGCATTGCGCTGTTAAAGAGCATTTTGCTACATGATTTAAGAAAAGCCCCGATGATTAGGGGATTAAGACTCTGCAGACTGGCGCCCGTCTGCATACTCTACATTTAAGAAAAGCCCCGATGATTAGGGGATTAAGACGAAGTTTTTGGGGCTGTTTCCACATTTCGCCGTTAGATTTAAGAAAAGCCCCGATGATTAGGGGATTAAGACGCTTGATTATTTTCAAATTTTTGAGTTTTTACAGAATTTAAGAAAAGCCCCGATGATTAGGGGATTAAGACACTGCTAACTTCAGATAAAGCTAGAAGTTCGATTTATTTAAGAAAAGCCCCGATGATTAGGGGATTAAGACTAATATATTATATTATAATATAATAGGGTTAGAAATTTAAGAAAAGCCCCGATGATTAGGGGATTAAGACGGAGTAGCTATGGCTAGTTTTACAATATAATCCCAATTTAAGAAAAGCCCCGATGATTAGGGGATTAAGACCGCTAGCCAGTGCGTGAATTTGTTGTTTTTCCATTTAAGAAAAGCCCCGATGATTAGGGGATTAAGACTGCGTCTTCCCGCGCGAGAGAGGGTACAAACCCAAATTTAAGAAAAGCCCCGATGATTAGGGGATTAAGACCCATTTTTCGACGCGCATTTAATGCGTGTTTTTTCGATTTAAGAAAAGCCCCGATGATTAGGGGATTAAGACCTACTTAAAAGACAAGTTAAACGTACTGCTGTTTAAATTTAAGAAAAGCCCCGATGATTAGGGGATTAAGACGACCAACTGCTTATGGTAGTTTTCGGGCAAGTCCATTTAAGAAAAGCCCCGATGATTAGGGGATTAAGACGTAGCTGCTAACACTGCGCCGCATCGCGCTGTTAAATTTAAGAAAAGCCCCGATGATTAGGGGATTAAGACGGCGCCATGCTTCACCGTTATTCGTTGGTGTAGCGATTTAAGAAAAGCCCCGATGATTAGGGGATTAAGACTAATAGCCGCCTCTGACTTGTTGGGGTTTACGGGATTTAAGAAAAGCCCCGATGATTAGGGGATTAAGACAGCTGGGCGTTAGCGTTATAGGACGATACCTCGATTTAAGAAAAGCCCCGATGATTAGGGGATTAAGACTGACACGGGCGACGATTAGGGTGACTAAAGTATGCATTTAAGAAAAGCCCCGATGATTAGGGGATTAAGACCCTCTTTAACCTCGACGTAAAAATCTATGTCATTTAAGAAAAGCCCCGATGATTAGGGGATTAAGACCGATTAACTGCTTACGGTGTTTTTCGGGTAAATCCATTTAAGAAAAGCCCCGATGATTAGGGGATTAAGACTTTTACGGTTTCCGTTGCTTTCCTCTTCATCTTATTTAAGAAAAGCCCCGATGATTAGGGGATTAAGACCTTAAGCCTACATCTTGCATCACGATTTTAAAGAGCAATTTAAGAAAAGCCCCGATGATTAGGGGATTAAGACATATATGGCGTGCATGCTTACTTCATCGCTTGCAAATTTAAGAAAAGCCCCGATGATTAGGGGATTAAGACAATAGACAAGTCAAACTATACTACTGTTTGACTTTGAGATTTAAGAAAAGCCCCGATGATTAGGGGATTAAGACGCTACGTGCTGAGTCAAGTTGATTATCTCCATGGATTTAAGAAAAGCCCCGATGATTAGGGGATTAAGACTTGGCAAAATTATGGCGTTTTTTCGCTAATGTACTATTTAAGAAAAGCCCCGATGATTAGGGGATTAAGACAGTCTAATATTAGGTTTTCGATCTCTTTCTCATTTAAGAAAAGCCCCGATGATTAGGGGATTAAGACTTGCTAGCTTTTCTGTTTACTAGCTTTTTTTGCAAATTAAGAAAAGCCCCGATGGTTAGGGGATTAAGACTTCAGTTAAAACTTCTAAATTTTTTTGCGTATTTAATTAAGAAAAGCCCCGATGGTTAGGGGATTAAGACTGCTAGCTTTTCTGTTTACTAGCTTGCTTTGCAAGCTATTAAGAAAAGCCCCGATGGTTAGGGGATTAAGACTAGAGGGTTGACGCCATTGTTCGCCGTTAGCCATAGATTAAGAAAAGCCCCGATGGTTAGGGGATTAAGACACTATGAATATTCAGCTATACAGCTGAGTGAGGTAGATTAAGAAAAG
>NZ_AYSV01000122.1 GCF_000506865.1 Pelistega indica | reverse complement strand
TCAGATCTGCTCGASTTTGCGCCATTACAGGAAAATAATGACATAAGAGTGAAGTCCTAAAAGAGATGTGTTGAAAATTTCATCAGAAATTATACTAAATTCATCAAAATATAAGTTAAAACTCTGTGGATTCTAACGCTAAAATGCAATGAAAAACAGGCACATCAAAACCGATAAGAAATTTGCCTACAATCAAAATGCCAGTCGTCTTAGCAAAAAAGAGACTGGCATTTTTATTGGTAATAATAGGAATGATAGGACTTACTTAGGCATCTCATGCTGGCGAGGTTTACGTCCTCTTTTTGAGACAAAATAATCATACACAGGATTAGGAACTAATCTGAGCAATTTGCCCACTACACCCATTTGCCAAGGAATAACTTTATAAGAGCACCCCTTTTCAATAGTGCTAACAGCCACTTGTGCAAAATCATTTACTGGCATTAAAAAAGGCATTTTATAAGGATCAACTTTAGTCATTGGCGTATCAATAAAGCCAGGGGCTATTGTCACCACCTTGACACCAGTATTGTATAAATCTACTCGTAAACTTTCACAATACGTTCTCACGGCAGACTTAGATGAGCAATAAGCACTAGCACCAGGTAAACCACGTACACCAGCCACGCTACTAATGCCGACTAACGTTCCTTTCTTCGCCTTTTTCATATTAGCGATAAAAGGTTCAAACGTAGCGACCAACCCAAAAACATTGGTTTCATAAACTCGACGAAACGTCTCAAAGTCTTCTAAGTATTCAGTCACCGTGCCTACACTAATGCCTGCACAAGCAATCACTATATCTGTTGGTCCTAGCGTCTGGAAGTCATAAGCAGCGGCATGCAACGCCTCTCTATCTGCCACATCAACAACATAGGTTTTGTGCTGACCGGGTAATTCTTGTGCTAACGCTTGTAAGGCATCTTCTTTACGCCCTAATAACCCAAGTGTAGCCCCTTGACTGGCATAAACCTGAGCCAAGGCTTTCCCTAAGCCACTACTTGCACCTGTAATAAATACACGTAATGATTTTTCCTGAGTAGTCATTATTGTTGAGATTGGAGATAATTTTCTAGACCCATTTTCTCAATTAAGCCTAACTGTTGCTCTAACCAGTGAGCATGGTCTTCTTCAGTATCTATTAATTGAGCAACTAAGATTTCACGGCTAACATAATCTTTTTCTTGCTCACAAAGTTCAATACCTTTTTTCAAGTTTTCACGTACAGTGAGTTCTACATCAAGGTCAGCTTGCAACATGGAAGGAACATCTTTACCTACATTTAATGCCTCAGGCTTCATATTAGGAATGCCTTCTAGCATTAATACACGTCGAATCAATGCTTCTGCATGCTCTGTTTCCTCTGCCATTTCATGGTTTAGGCGATCAAATAACTTTGAGTATCCCCACTCTGAATACATACGAGAGTGAATAAAATACTGATCACGAGCAGCCAATTCACCAGCGATTAAAAAATTGAAATAGTCAATAACTTTTACACTGCCTTTCACGATATACCCCTTAAAAAAATAACTATGTTCTTATTGTAGTCCATAGTTATTTTAATTTTCTAATAAATCGTATTTACCGTTAAGTTGGTAAATACGATTGACTCTTATTAAGAGTTACATTAAGCCTAAATAATCATCATACTATTTATTCACTTTTGCATGCATAGCTTGTAAAGGATATACTCGTAAGCCTTTACCTTCACGTAGATATTGCATACCTTCAACAGCTGCACGGGCACCTGCAATCGTCGTAAAGAACGTAACGCGACCTGCTAAGGCATGTGTACGAATTGCACGCGAGTCATTGATAGCATTACGTCTCTCCTCAACCGTGTTAATTACTAGGCTAATTTCACCATTCTTAAGCATATCCACAATATGTGGGCGCCCCTCGGTCACTTTATTAACTACCTGAACAGGAATGCCTGCTTCGTATAGAGTAGCCGCTGTTCCTCTTGTTGCCGCAATCTTGAAGCCTAACTTCACGAGACCTTGTGCAACAGGAATTGCTTTTGCCTTGTCTTGTGCTTTAACACTAATAAACACTAGACCTGATTCAGGTAAATTAACACTCGCTGCAATTTGTGACTTCACAAACGCCTCACCGAATGTCTCACCCACACCCATTACTTCACCGGTTGACTTCATTTCTGGACCTAAAATAGTATCCACGCCCGGGAATTTAACAAATGGGAAAACAGCTTCTTTCACACAATAATGGCTTGGCGATACTTCCTTAGTTACACCTTGTTCAGCTAAGGTCTTACCAGCCATTGCTCTTGCAGATATTTTCGCTAGTTGCAAGCCTGTTGCTTTAGATACATAAGGTACGGTACGAGAGGCACGTGGGTTTACTTCAAGCACATAAACTTCATCTTTCTGAATTGCAAATTGCACATTCATTAAGCCTTTTACATTTAATGCTTTAGCCATAACACGCGTTTGGCGTTTGATTTCTTCAATAATCGCCGGTGATAATGAATAAGGAGGTAAACTACATGCTGAGTCACCCGAGTGAACACCTGCTTGTTCAATATGCTCCATCACGCCACCAATAAAGACGGCTTCACCATCGGAAATACAGTCTACGTCCACTTCGGTGGCATCATTAAGGAAACGGTCTAACAATACTGGCGAATCGTTACTTACCTTCACCGCTTCACGCATATAACGCTCTAAGTCTGCCTGCTCATGCACAATCTCCATGGCACGACCGCCCAATACATAGGAAGGACGCACCACTAATGGATAACCAATATCTTCTGCATGCGTAATCGCCTCGGCTTCTGTTCTAGCGGTACGATTAGGTGGTTGTTTTAAGTTTAATTTTTGTAAGAGTTTTTGGAAACGTTCACGATCTTCAGCGATATCAATAGACTCAGGCTAGTACCGATAATAGGTACGCCATTAGCTTCTAATGCACGAGCTAGTTTTAATGGTGTTTGTCCACCATATTGAACAATCATACCGACAGGTTTTTCAACATGAACAATTTCTAATACATCTTCTAATGTAAGTGGCTCAAAATACAAACGGTCTGATGTATCGTAGTCCGTAGATACTGTTTCTGGATTACAGTTGACCATGATTGTTTCATAACCATCTTCACGCAATGCCAACGCCGCATGTACACAACAATAATCAAACTCGATCCCTTGACCAATTCTGTTTGGACCACCACCTAAAACAATAATTTTTTTCTTATCAGTTGGTTGAGCCTCACACTCTTCTTCATAAGTCGAATACATATAGGCTGTATTTGTCGCAAACTCTGCTGCACACGTATCCACGCGTTTATACACAGGACGAACACCTAATTGATGACGTACTTTACGTACTTCAGATTCTGACGTATCCAACAAATACGCTAAACGTCTATCTGAGAAACCCGCTCTTTTAATCTGGCGCAATGTTTCTTCATCTAAATCAGCTAAGGTTTTCTTTTCTAAGGCTAATTCAATATCAACGATTTCTTTAATTTGTTGTAAGAACCAAGGATCAATCTTAGTCAATTGATGCACTTCTTCCAAGCTAAAGCCTTTATCAAACGCATCACCTACATACCAAATACGCTCAGGACCTGGCTCAGCCAATTCTACCTGTAATGTTTCACGATCGATTGTCTTTTGATTCAAGCCATCAACACCAACTTCTAGACCACGTAAAGCTTTTTGGAAAGACTCTTTAAATGTTCTTCCCATTGCCATCACTTCACCAACAGATTTCATTTGAGTCGTCAAACGAGAATCTGCCATTGGGAATTTCTCAAACGCAAAACGAGGAATCTTAGTGACGACATAGTCAATGGTCGGTTCAAATGATGCTGGTGTGGCACCGCCAGTAATCTCATTTTTTAGCTCATCCAACGTATAACCAACAGCTAAACGTGCGGCTACCTTAGCAATAGGGAAACCTGTTGCTTTAGAAGCCAATGCAGAGGAGCGTGATACACGAGGATTCATCTCAATCACAATCATACGACCATTTTGTGGATTAACCGCAAACTGTACATTAGAGCCACCTGTATCAACACCAATTTCACGTAATACCGCAATTGAGGCATTACGCATAATTTGATATTCCTTATCAGTCAAGGTTTGTGCTGGTGCCACTGTAATAGAGTCACCAGTGTGTACACCCATTGGATCTAAGTTCTCAATTGAACAAACAATAATACAGTTATCTGCCTTATCGCGAACAACTTCCATCTCGAACTCTTTCCAACCTAGCATAGACTCTTCAATCAATAACTCATTGGTTGGAGAAGCCTCTAGACCTCTACGACAAATCGTTTCAAACTCTTCAGGGTTATAAGCAATACCGCCACCAGAACCACCTAGTGTAAAACTAGGACGAATCACAACAGGGAAGCCAGATGTCCCAATCTCTGCCGCAATTTTACGTTGTACATCCCAAGCCTCTTCCATTGAGTGAGCCACGCCAGATTTAGCAGACTCTAAGCCAATAGATGTCATCGCTTCTTTAAATTTTAAACGGTCTTCCGCTTTCTCAATGGCTTTTTCATTAGCACCAATTAGCTCTACGCCATGTTTTGCTAAGACCCCTTCACGTGCCAAATCAAGTGCACAGTTTAAGGCTGTTTGTCCACCCATGGTTGGTAATAACGCATCAGGCTTCTCAATTTCGATGATTTTTTCTACGGCTTGCCAAGTAATAGGCTCAATATAGGTTACATCGGCAGTTTCTGGGTCAGTCATGATAGTAGCTGGATTACTATTTACCAGAATAGTTTTATATCCTTCCGCTTTTAATGCTTTACATGCTTGAGCACCAGAATAGTCAAATTCACATGCTTGCCCAATAATAATAGGGCCAGCGCCAATAATTAAAATACTTTTTATGTCGGTACGTTTTGGCATAATTCCCTACTTCGCCATATGGCTAATAAACTTGTCAAATAATTCAATAATATCGTGTGGTCCTGGACTTGCTTCTGGATGTCCTTGGAAACAAAAAGCTGGACGATCTGTCAATTCAAACCCTTGTAACGTTCCATCAAAAAGTGAGACATGTGTTACACGAGCGTTATTTGGTAAGGTATCGCCATCAACAGCAAATCCATGATTTTGGCTAGTGATATACACACGACCGGTTTGCAAGTCTTTGACTGGGTGATTTGCCCCATGATGACCTGTTTTCATCTTAACTGTTTTGGCGCCTAGCGCTAATCCCATAATTTGATGACCTAGACAGATACCAAACAAAGGGATTTTTTTATCAATAAGAATTTTTGCTGTTTCAATCGCATATTCTACTGCTTGCGGATCTCCCGGGCCATTGGCTAAAAAAACACCATCTGGATTTAAGGCTAACACCTTTTCAGCAGGTGTTTGAGATGGTACTAGCGTAATTTTGCAACCTCGATCTGCTAGTAAACGAAGAATATTCGATTTCACCCCAAAATCATAAGCAACGACATGATATTTATCTTGTTCTGGCTTTGTATAGCCATTACCCAATTGCCATGTTCCTTGATGCCATTCCTGCTCTGTCGTTACACTAACTTGTGTCGCTAAGTCTTGCCCAACCATGCCGGGATAGGCCTTAGCCAATGCTACCGCTTTTTCTACATCATCACCCACCAAAATACATGCACCTTGTGCACCACCTTCTCGTAAGATACGTGTAAGTTTGCGAGTATCTATTTCAGCTATTGCTACAATACCATTTTCTTTTAAATAATCAGGAAGAGATTGTGTAGAACGGAAGTTTGATAAGAGACTTGGGCAATTACGGATAACAAGACCAGCTGCATGGATTTTTGAAGATTCGATATCTTCAGTATTAACTCCAGTATTGCCGATATGTGGATACGTTAAGGTCACAATTTGTTGTGTATAACTTGGATCAGTTAAAATTTCCTGATAACCTGTCATAGACGTATTAAAAACAAGCTCTGCTGTAGTATGGCCAGTTGACCCAATTGAAACACCTTTAAAAACCGTTCCATCAGCGAGGGCCAAAATAGCGCTAGGAAAATCTTGATTTCCTTTCAGTAGTGATGACAATGCCATAAAACCCCAAATTTCAAAATCAGTAAGTAAACTTTCTGATTATACTTTTTTTTCAATTTTTAATGTAAAAATAGCCTATTTTGTTATGAAAATTTAATACTCTTTTGCTATTATTGTGTCTATAGATTCTAAAGATAGGAAAAAAATTTGAATACCCATATACTGGATATTTGAGGTTATTTTTTAATAGTAATTCCCCTAGGACAATAAACAAATATATGACTACTTCGCTTGACTACTTAAGACAATTTACTACTGTTGTTGCAGATACTGGTGACTTTGAGACAATTCAACAACACTCTCCTACTGACGCCACTACCAATCCATCATTAATTTTAAAGGCGGTACAACAAGATAATTATCGTCCTTTATTGCTTGAAACGATTAAAGAACATCCCAATAGTTCTATGGAAGATGTCGTTGATTATTTATTAGTTAAGTTTGGACAAAAAATTCTGAATATTGTACCAGGGCGTGTTTCCACTGAAGTAGATGCTCGCCTCTCTTTCGATACAGCAGCCACTGTCAATCGCGCAAGGAGTATCATACAAAAATACAATGATGCTGGCATTTCCAACCAAAAAGTCCTGATTAAAATAGCCGCTACTTGGGAAGGTATTCAAGCGGCACGTATTCTAGAACAGGAAGGCATTAAGTGTAATTTGACCTTGGTGTTTTGCTTAGCTCAAGCGGTCGCCTGCGCTGATGCTAATGTTCAACTTATCTCTCCCTTTGTGGGGCGAATATACGATTGGTATAAAAAACAAGCTGGGCAACAGTGGGATGAAAACGCTAATGCAGGACTCAATGACCCAGGTGTTAAGTCAGTCACTCAAATCTTTAATTACTATAAGAAATTTGCGGTGAAAACCGAAATCATGGGGGCAAGTTTTAGAAATATCAATCAGATTCTCGCACTATCAGGTTGTGATTTATTAACCATCAGTCCAGACCTTTTATCCAAACTCTCTCAACAGGAAGGTTCATTAAGCACTAAAGTATTAGATGCCTCTAGTGCTCAACAAGCTTTGATAGAGCCATTAACTTTGTCAGAATCGCGTTTTAGATTTTTGCTGAATGAAGATGCCATGGCGACTGAGAAATTAGCCGAAGGTATTCGAACTTTTGTTGCCGATGCGATTAAGTTAGATGCACTAATCAGTACGTCTCTCTGTTAATGCCCAAGCAATTGTTCCTGCATCCACATATTCCAGCTCACTACCACTAGGCACTCCTCGAGCAATGCGAGATACCTTTATCCCTTGATCTCGCAATACATTGCCTAAGTAGTGAGCGGTGGTTTCTCCCTCTGCTGTAAAGTTAGTCGCCAAAATAACTTCTTGCACAGGATAATCCAACACCCGATGAAATAAGCGTTCAAGATTTAGTTTTTGTGCACCAACACCATCCAAAGGTGATACTTTACCCATAAGTACATAATACAGTCCATGATAGCCATGACTTGCCTCAATCATATTCAAGTCTGCTGCCGTTTCTACCACACATAATAGAGAATGGTCTCGTCTCTGACTTGCACAGATAGGGCAAATATCCTCTGTTGTAAAGGAATTGCACATCTGGCAATGCTTTAGCTCGTTAAGTGCCTGATTAATTGTTTCACTGATTTTAGCCGCACCCTCTCTATCGTACTGCAATAAATGGTATGCCATACGCCTAGCCGTACGCTTGCCTATCCCAGGCAATGTATTTAGTGCCTCAATCAATTCAAATAACGGTTCTGGATCAGGTAAAAGTGCCATTAATAATAGCCCTTAGCTTAGAATGGAAATTTTAATCCACCTGGCAATGGCATCCCTGCTGTCACAGCAGACATTTTTTCTGCTGAGGTTGTCTCTACTTTACGTAAAGCATCATTCACGGCAGCAGCAATTAGATCTTCTAGAAATTCTTTTTCTTCTGCATCTGCTAGCAAAGATGGATCAATCGTGATACGTTTCACGTCATGACGACATGTCATTGAGACTTTCACTAAGCCACCACCAGCCGCTCCTTCAACGATAATATCACCTAAAGCTTCTTGGGCTTTTTTCATATTCTCTTGCATTTGCTGTGCTTGTTTCATTAAACCAGCCAATTGATTTTTCATCATAATTATTCATCCTTTTATATAATTTGCGATATAAGTTTACCCTATACAGGCTTAATGGAGTCCTCTACCAAAATCGCTTGAAACTCATCTTGTAATGCCTGTACAAATGTATTTTGTTGATAATCCTGTTCAGCTTTCTGTTGACGTTTTTGTAATTCAGCTTGCTCTACCGCATGTACTGATTGATTCGCCTCACCATACTCAAACTTCAATTTTAGCGGTGTTTTAAAGTACTCTGTTAAGCTAGTCGTCAAAGTAGTTTTTGCGGATAAATTATCACTACCTTGTACTAAAATTCTTAAATATACCGTTTGATTTTCAACACCAATCCACTCACTATGCTTGGCAATTTCACCGACCATACCTTTTAAGTTTAATGACTTAACCACTTCTATCCATGCGTCAGGAGTCATATGGTTTAAAGGAATAGCATCCTCTTGCAATGGTGCTGATTCTGGAACAGAAGAACTAGATTGCCCATTTTCCTGTTCAATTATATAGTCTGCTGGAGGTGTAACACTATCCCCATCATACCAATATCCTTCATCTACTGGCGGATAATAAGGTGCCATATTTTCTTCTGTCACATCATCTATATGGCTCACTGTATCACTGTTAGAGATAGCTGAAATTTCTCTTTCCAACTCCTCAGGGCTTATTTCCTCAGATAGAGACTCTGGCACTATTGCTTCAGAAAGTGCCCCTGCATCAGTAACCACTTCGGAGACAAACTTGATATCCGTATCAGTATCATCACTAGATATAGACTTATCAACAATTTCAGTGGTTGGCGCCAAAGAGATAGTGTTAGGCGTTATGGCAGATGAAGATTGCTCAAATTGCTCAGGATCTTTTTTTTCAGCCTCTACATGCTCAACAGGAGATTGCGTAGTTACCGTTTGACCTTGACCTGCAGTAGTGAGAGGTGAGGTTAATTGCACTTGATGTGGAGACACCAAGGACAACATCCTCAATCCAGCCATAATGAATCCTGTATATTCATCAGGAGACAAGGCTAATTCCGAACGACTATGAATAGCAATACTATAAAACAACTGCAACGCATCAGGATGTATTACTTTAGCCAATGATAAAATATCGTCATAGCTTGGATCCTCGGCTGTTATCACTCCAGGCAAGCGTTGTTCAATAGCGATTTTAGACAGCAACGAGGCTAAATCCTCTAAGGCACTCGAAAAAGAAAATCCCCTACTCGTTAATTCAGTCGCTATATCAATAAGTCCTTGCGCATTGCCACTCATTAATTGATTTAAAAAACGTACCAAATAACGTTGATCAATTGTACCCAACATATCACGTACAGCGTTGCCCGTGATATTAGCACCTGAATAAGCAATCGCTTGATCCGTTAGCGACAATGCATCACGCATAGATCCTGCCGCTGCTTGTGCCAATAAGCGTAGACCCTCTGCATCAAACTCAACTTCTTCTTGTTTTAAAATAGTTTGCAAATGCGACACAATCGCATCAGGAGGCATTTGTTTAAGATTGAACTGAAGACAACGAGATAACACTGTCACAGGTATCTTTTGAGGATCTGTTGTCGCTAAAATAAATTTTACATGCGGGGGAGGCTCTTCTAATGTTTTCAGCATGGCATTAAATGCCGTTCCTGATAACATATGCACCTCGTCAATCGTATAAATCTTAAAACGACCTACTGATGGTGCATAAATCGCCTGTTCAAGTAATTGAGCCATTTCTTCGACACCACGATTGGATGCCGCATCAAATTCTAAATAATCTGGAAACCTACCTGCATCAATTTCGGTACATGCTTGACAAACACCACAAGGTGTTGGTGTGATACCTTGCTCACAATTAAGTGACTTTGCCAAAATTCGTGCTAAGGTAGTTTTACCTACACCTCGTGTCCCTGTAAATAACCAGGCATGATGTAAGCGCTGTGTTTTTAGCGCATTTGACAAGGCTTTTACCACATGCTCTTGACCAACAAGTGTTTCAAAAGTTCGGGGACGCCATTTGCGTGCAAGGACTAGATAATTATTTGTTGTCATGGATTAAGTGTAGGTATAAATAAGGAGTGAGCCTTACTCCGGCACTAGATCCGCACAGCTATGGCTGCTTCGTTCCCGACCTGACCAGATTCACTGCCGACCCATGCGAAGGGGCCCACCGAAAATGATTGTAGCATAGTTTTATAAAAGCTCAATCCATTGACAACCATCTAAAGCATAAATAGCCGTTTTAACAGCGCGCCCATCCAAGCCTGAGAGATAATCTGCATAGGCTTGAAGCTGTGAGGTATATAAAACACGTAAGCGATCTTTAAATGCCTCATCACTCTCATTAGGTAAGCGTTGATTTGTTTTATAATCCACCACTAACCATCCTTCTTCTGTTGCCAAGACTAAATCCACAATACGTTGCTGATTATCTTCATTATAAAGTTGCCATTCTTGTGTGGCTTGTGGATGACTTAACAAATACTGCCCTCTTTCATCATTCAACACCTCACTGAGTAAATGTATCACTCGTGAAGAGGCTTGTTCTAACTCTTGAGGATAGACACCGAGCTGATGTAATTGTCGTTTAATCAGTTTTACACCAGATTTCACCCTCTCTATCGACCAATCTTGTAACTTAGCTCGCCCCATCTGCTCTAGCCAAGCATGAGCTACCGTTCCTATTGCTGAATGCAATCTATTTTCAAACACCCATTCTGATAACGGCATACCTTCGGCTAGATTACTTTCCTTCTCTGTACTTATGGCTGTCTTTTCAGAAGGAGAAACCACAGTCTCCTCCTTCTTATCTTCACTAACTAACTCTTTTTGTAGCGAACAAATAGTGTCAAGTGTAAAACGCTTAACCCCCTCACTTTCAAATGCCCATATGCTAGGTGCCTCTTCTAAGATAATGTCGTCTGCATTCACAACTAAGGTAGGGTCAATAAACGCCTCAATACTAGATAGCATGGTTGATGCCGCTGGCTTTTTATCCTCACACCGTAAATACATTAAATGCAATTTTTCTTTTGCTCTCGTACACGCCACATATAAAAGACGATCAACCTCATGGCGTTGTCTAATTCGATTACGTCTTTTAATAATACTTGAGATAGGGTCTTCAATGTCTTTTGCTTTATGAGTGATAGAACCCATTAATAAATGCCCTTGTTCATTCTCAATCTCAAGTAAATCACCTTTATTTGGTGGAGGCTCTTTATGTAAACCAAATAAGATAACCTCATCAAACTCTAATCCTTTTGAACTATGCATTGTCATGATTTGCACAGCGTTTTCTTCACTGACTGGCGCAGCAAATAATTTAGCCATACGCTGATCAAACTCCCGCAAATCTAGATTGCCATAGGGTGCCAATTCTTCCACAATAGTTAACACAGACATCACATTTTCTTGTGCTGCTTCGCTCGCGTAAAGTCTCGCCGCCCCTAAACGCTCCCACACTAACTCAACATAGGTAGCAAAAGTCATATCGCTTTGTAGATACGGAATATCTAGTAAGGCTTGAGCTGCAAATAAAAACCGTTGCTGCTCTTCAGGAGATAATATACTGGCTAATGCTTCTGGTGTCTGACGATACGCTTGCATCTGTGCAGGAATACTACGCTCTATTTTCCCCTCAAATAAACGCGTTAAACTAGCTAAAGTTAATCCACAAAAAGGTGCTCGCAATAAAGACAGCCACGCCAATCGATCGCTAGCATGACTAAGCGCACGGATGAGTTGTACTAAATCACTCACTTCTTCAGTCTGTGCTAATGGCACCATTTTTACCGCTTGAACAGGGATATTGGCTTGGTTCAAGGCTTCTGCCAACCCTTCTAAATGTGTACGCGAACGCACTAATACAGCCACCGTTCTTTTCTTCTCAGACGCTTTATTTTGCTCCAATACATTTTGCACCAACGCTACGGCTTTYWKACACCGCCTGCTTTAATGCTTGTTCTTTACCTTCATCTCCACTTTGTTT
>NZ_AYSV01000121.1 GCF_000506865.1 Pelistega indica | reverse complement strand
GTAAACGTGCCACATACCCCTCTGGGTTTTTTGTCGTAGAACATGCGGCTAATGTCACGGCTACTGTCTCCGCTGCTAACAATACTTTTTCATTTTCAATCTCCTTAAAAAATTAACCAATTTGGTCTGTTATGAGTACACCACCCGTATCAGATCTGGTTCTATCGTCATGAATAATCCTCAGATTGCCAACTCGTGTTGTAGTGCCTGATTTAAACAAATCTCTATAACTAGCCTGAATATGAGTGTCTGATGGTCCTGCTACGCTAGTGCTACTACCTCGATAGGCACCAGTAGAGTCCGTTGTAAACCCTCTCCACTCGTCATGATACCCATCGTTAAGATCATTTGGATGATCCACCTTGATGGTGTATGATGTGTTAGGTTCTAGTCCAGAAACCTCAAATTCATAGCTGCGTCTACCACCGTGTGCAGTAGCTATAAATGAATCTGCCGTTACATAGATAATCGTACCGTAATTACTACCTCCACCACTACTTGAGCTTGCATCGACAAATATCTTGCCATCACTGCCTACTTTAATCGCATTACCTGCATCGCTTGAAATCAACTCGGCAGGATTAATTAAGCCTTTTGCAATCGCTGTTCTGATAGCGTCAGTAAGTTCTGCACATGATGGGATAGTGGCATCTAACGCATGCTCTTGACCTGCACAGTTTTTAAAGTTAACGGTATCGTGGACCACTGTTCTCGCAATACCAGCGATATCTGGAATCGATGCGTTAATCATGTCCTGTGTTTGTGCGCATGATGGGATACATGTGCCTGATGCATGTTTGTTGCCGTCTTTTCCTGTAATAGTAGTCACCGATTCAGGAACATATAATCCACCATCAGAACCCTTACGAGCTTCATTGCCTGCATCTTTAGAAATCGGCATACCGATATTGCCTGCGGCATCGACTACAGCAACCGTTTTAGGGTCAGTAGCCGCTTTATTGCCATTCAAAAATACCCCACCGTCTGAGCCTACCTTGACAACGTTACCTGCATCTTTCGATGCTAAAATACCGTCTTTCGTGATATTCATACAGCTCACCACTGGGGTATCTTCCGTAACATCACGCCCTTTACAATCGGTGGTGAATTTCGTATTTACAAACTCTGGATTAATGATTCGTGGGTCTACAAGCGTGACATCGCTCATGACCTTTGGTAATTCTGGTTCGCCGCAACATTTGCCAGCCATAATAATCTCCTTAGTTACAACCGTGACAACCTGTCACAGCACCAAAAAATAAATCTTTAGGAATGATCGCTGCATGCGTTGTACTCAATCGTGTCATCTGTATAATCGCTGTGCCGACTGCCGTACTTTTCGCTACAGGAATAGGTACGCCTGGAGCAACCTCTTTTTCTGCCTCACCATCATCCAATGCAAGGCGATATACTCCAGGTATTGCCAAAAGTGCTACGTTTTGACATGGATTTAATGCCCATACGCCACATTGAGTAATGTCCTCTACTAACGCAATTTTTGATGGCGGAATACACATCGTCTCTTTACAAGCATTACCAGACGGTACATAGCCATCTGTAAACCGTACTCGTTGCACAACGGCTCGTTGTGAGTTTGCCAAGTTAAATGCTTGTAAGAGCGCTACCTCTCCTTCACCTAATACAAAGACATCACTTACTGGTGAGGTTGATTTTGTATCAAATAAATCCATATCAACCTCCGAAAATAAATCGTTCTGGTAGAGGTACGGCTTTCATGCGTTCCCCCTCTACATAAATCTGGCCAATCATATGTTCATGAGATAACTTAAGGCGGTAATACCCTGGCAATGCAATAATGCCAAATGGTGAGCTACAAACAAGCTCCCAACTATCACAACGAGTAGAGGCTTTAACCTGCTCTCTAATAAGGGAATAATCTGGTACACCGTCAGGACCACAGCACGCATCCCCCTGCGGCATACTAAGGACAATAGGTGAAAAACGATACACTTCTACGCTCTCACATGTCTGCCACTTATCAGGACCGTTATCTACTATCTGCCCACTTAAACCATAGGCACTCAGCAATAAGCTTTCACTGGCATCCACCCTAAACACATCAGACCATTGCGAGGTTGACTTGCTATCAAACAAAACAAACCCCACAGTGCCATTACCTGCTTGAGGTGCTAGCGCTGTATCTGTGGTAGTGGTAACTACACGGCCTGTTTTAATCTCGCACTTTGTCATCTATAGCTCTCGCTTTAATAACTCAATCACGTTCTTGATAATTTGCCACTTTTTAGTTTCCTGCTTAGGTGGCACAAACTGTATTGGATTAGCCCAATACAACCGTTTTACTCCTGCCAGCATGCCACCTGCTTGATACGTGGCCTGTCTGGTACCAAACTCAACGTCAAATGACCCATCAGCATTAATGGCCACGACTTTTCCTGTGCCTAGTAACAAATCCCACACGAGGTCATTCAGTAATATGGGTGATCCATCCATAAAATTCTCCTATATTGGCGAAGTCTAGCCTTGCCGTAGACTTTCCTACATTAGCGTAGTGCTAACTACTCCCCAAAAAAGTGTCCCTACGACGACCCCTCTATAGAACGCACAGTAAGTACACTCTAAGTTTCCACACACGATGGAATACAACGTATCGGGTAACCACATAAGGATTTGTTTAAGGGTTGACTCTTTATCTTCACGCTTCATACTGATTTCTCCGTCATTGTGGTAGTGCTTCTGGTGGGCTTGGAGGTACTTGTCCAATAGCTTGCGCCATTTGGTCTGGATGCGCTGGCATCTCAGCTTGATCATCAACACCCAACTCAGCTAATGGCACTCCGCTTGTCTGTAACGCTTTAGTGACTGCCCAGTTCAATACTTTCGGATCAACTTGACCTGTTTGTGAAAGCTGTGCAATCATTTGTAGGTTTTCTAATGAATTTTGCTTATCGATTTCTTTCTGTAGTAAGCCTTCCATACCTCTAGCTCTAACCATTGAATCGCCTTTGATTGTCTGGTCTTTGCTAAATTTCATGTTGTAGGCAAAATAATTTTTACCCAACGGCTCAAACAACTCTTTATCAAGATTGATTAAGGCGGATTGAACACCTTTTAGTGCGTTACCATACAGCGCCATAATGCCTCGGAATGTACGATTCACGCCCGTACCAACAGGTTGCCCACTCATCGCTGCAGGGATACCCGTATGGCGGTCAGCAAGCTCGGTAAAATACTGCATCACATTAACTAGCTGACCTGAAATATTGGGGACATTATGGAAGTAATGTGCTGGACGACCTCCACCAGCCATATCTGGGTCTGTTGGGATAACCGTTGCACTCATCAATTGCCCTAACTGATCATCGCTCATATACCGTTGAATACGTGCGTAATCCACCTCACCAATAGGAGCTGTACTAAAACCGATATTTTCGATAAGCCCACGATAAGCCGCCATATACGACCGCTCAATATCACGGATAATCTGCCCAATACCATAACCTGCCATCTTGCCTGGCACTCGTTGATAACTAGCAGAATAAATAGGACGAGCTGACATATCAGGGTTTGGATTAAGCATAAGACGTATAGTCCAGCTGCCTAACGTCATCGCTTGGCATTCATAGAACTTCGTATCTTCTACACCTGTCATACCGTAGTTACGCAATTCTCTACCACTTAACGCACCATAATGCACCAATAAATCAATTGAGGTGTCTTGTGGCCAATTTTTAATTGGCATCCTATCCTTATCAGGATTCTGGCTTAGCCAATCTAACGAATGGTCTGGATGATCAAAATACTGCACCGCATTAATAATGTTCTGACGGATAAACCCTGGCAAATCTACACAACGCAATAAATTCATTTTCGTCATGCGAATGCGAATAATGTCACAGGTACCCTTGCCTGCTTGATAGGTATCAGGCGACCAATAGTAATCAAATGGTGATACGTTATAGGCGCTAAGAATAGTCTTAGTACCTGTTGTTGGTGAATTTCCACGCCACTTAAAGACAGGAATCATCTCTGGCATGGGACCAATCATAACGGCGTATGGATATAAAGCAAAATTAGTCAAGAAATCCATCATCTGATTTCTGAACCCAGCTTCTATAAGTTGGTCATCAATCAGCTTTTGCATCCCTTGGCTAGCAATATTAGCAAGCCTAAACTCCTCAGCTAATTGCTCAGCTTTCAGTTGTCTAGCTAACTCAAATACCTGCTCTGGCGTTCCTTCAAACCCAGCCAGCATCTTAGCTCGCATCTTCATAATGACTTGCTGTTTAGCTGATTCATTCAGGTCTGGAATTGGCGTAGGCTCTACAATAAAAGGACTATTATTTGTACTACCAATTAAATCTCGTAGCCATGCCACCAACGTATCCACTTTATGCTTAGTCAAGGACATATGCACATTTGTATTGATACGCTCTTCTAACTCGGCATCGCATGGCTCTGGAATGCTATGGTACTGGTTATAACAATTAACCAGTGATTCCTCTACACTATAACGACCAATCTTGTCACTACGTCGCCATTCGCGAGCACGAGTGTATCTATCCTTCACCATTTGGGCTACTGGATCATAATTCTGGTCGTAATGCTCGCCCGTTTTACGGTGGATTACTTGCTTGTGGTATTGAGCTTCTGTCGTCATGGGGGCATTATGCCCCCTAACTTTTTTAACTTATTGAGGTGTCTGTAGGTGTATTATCACAAGATTGGGTATCCTATGCCCCCTAAACTACCCTCTGCCGACCTCGCTTGGTCATCTAACCAGTTGGCCCATTGGGTCATAATCTCCACACGCTGAGGTAAAAATGTAGCTCTATCGTAGGATTGTTGCGCTGTCTCTTGCCATTTAGTATGAGCAAGCTGCACATCAAGGGGCTTATATCCCCAACCAAAATCTTCTTGCATCACCGTGGTAAATAGACTTCTGTTGCCATGCATGCAGTGCTTGCCCTTTAATCCTAGTATGCTGTCATGGATATAAGAAGTGGAGCTAGTGCTTGGCAGCATCGCCCGATGTCCTCCTTTGAACAGTAAATCATCCTCTCCCAATCTATGCAAAAACTTAAATAGGTCCAATGTAATATCAGCTAATGGGACGATATGGTCTGCATCAGCCTTCATTAAGGCTTTTGGGATTACCCACAACTTATTATCCACATCAATATGACTCCATCTAGCATTGCGCAGCTCAATAGAGCGGGTAGCCGTTAATAAGCTTAGTTTTAAAAATAGTTGTAGCCGTAAGCTTATTTTATTTTTTGGGTGGTGGATAGCCGTAACATAATCACCAACCATTGTCTTATCCATGCAAGGAAATGGCGTATATGTCAGTGTGGGTAAAAGCCGATGTAATCGTGCCGCTGGGTTCTGTTCTATCTGTCCTATATCTATAGCAAGCTCAAAGATTAAATTCAATAATCTCTTTACCGAATGGGGAATAGATTTTTTATCGCTATTAGACACACGTTCAATTTCAAAAGCTAACATCTTTGGTGTGACTTCATCCACATAGGCATGCTGTAAGGGTTTTGATAACTTAGCAAACGTTGTGGGTAAATTTCTATCTCGTTTATACCCTTTAGAAGCTCGCCAACCCTCCACACGCGCATAAACATCCGTAACGGTTAGTCGATGTGATGTGGGTAAAAGCGGAGACTCTTTAAAATGTGCCCATTGTTCTCTCGCTGATGCTAATGAAACTTCTGGATATGCACCTAATGATTTCGTTTGCTCTTTACCCCCCACTCGATAGCGTCCATGCCAATACTTGCTGCCATTGGGATGAACAACGAGTGTAAGCCCTTTGCCATCAGCAAATTTTTGTACTTTGTCCGTTGCAACAAATGCCCTACACTGACGTTCTGTAAGTGCCATTTTTCCACCTGTCTAGATTGTGTTTATAGGCTAAAGTATACATAACTTTTTACCCACAGTCTAGATTGTGCTTTTACCCACGTTTTTACCCGCTTTGTGTTTTAGTTTAGATAAATCAGCTTAAGACAAGTTAAGACAAGCCATATACAAAATCTAGCGTATTTATGCCTTAAATCCCTTATATATAGGACTTCTTCGGCATATTTAAAACAAAAAATGTTGGCTACTATAGAAACAATGACAATATACTCTGTCATTGCCTGACCAAGTCGTTTTGAGGATAATTTGGGGGATGTAGTGATAGACATATAAGCTCCTTAGAAATATTCAGAGCTTATAGTGTCCTGTAAAAATCAATTAAAAACTATTCGTAAAATTAGCATTGGATAAAGCTGTCATACCTCAAACTTATTTTCGCAAAGATGGTTTTATATCACTCCTCGTTGCCATAAACTTTTACGTTTCATGATAGACTCCTTTACAAATAGGCTATAACACACTTCCTTTTTCAACTCTATAGGTTTTAATCAACGATTTTTCTGGGGGTAATTTATCATATTTCTTGAGCACATCAATTTTCAAATACGCATTTGGCTCATCAGTCTTATTGTTTGCCTCATAGTGATTATTACGTTGATTAATATGATAATCGCCTAAGTCAATCCTCCTCTGTATATCTTCTACCTCCATATCATCCGTATTTAACAATTTATAGTCAGCGTTAAAAGCTTGCTGATAATACATTTCTGCCTCTTTAAGAAACTCAGCATCCTCTCCTTCCTGTGGTAAGGCTTCTTTATAAATGATTTGCTGCGGATTTTCTGGTGAAGATAGTCCATTTTGTACTAATAGATATTCAGTCGTAGGAACAAATTGACTAGAGCCAACATAGTCAATATAGATATCATTGTATAATCCAAGGTTAAAAGCGACTATCTCATCATTTGGTTCGCCCTTAGCTAATAAGAAAAACTCTTTAGATGTCAACGCATGCTGAAACTTATAAGGGGGAGGCGTTTCCTCTGTTTCTTTAACGACCCTCTGTAATTTATCGGCTTGAAAACCAAAATATACTTCATCATAAGGACCGCTAGAAAAAAGAAATCGAACATCATGAACAATGTCAGGATTTTTTCTAGCATATACCTGAAACCTTGATGTAGGATTCATTGGCTTTAAAATAAGCTTATATCCATTCGTTTGCTCCATTTCCCATTTGCCAACCACCAAGGTAGCAAAAGCTATCTGAACAAATTGTTGATTTTCTAAAATGGCTAACGTACTGCCTCCCATCCCGTCACTACTACTATCAGGAAAACGATAAAGTCCCACTACATCATGTTGGATAGAGGCATTGGCAGGAGTAAATGAAAAAAGCAGGATAAAGACGAAAAAAGGTTTTAATTAAATGAATAAATTGTTGAGGACAAAAAAAAACAAGCTTACAAGGTATGCAAAATATTTTTTTGCATAACGCTCTCCCTTTGAACAAAATTACTTTATCTAACAAAATTAGGATAATTTTTATTTTTTATATGTCTTTAATAGATTTATTGTCGTTTAATAGCTATCTTTAGTAATGCTAATCTAAGCAATTATAAAAATTCCATTACCCAAAAAACTAGTAAAAACCCTAAAATTCACCCTAAAAATAGCTAATATTCATACCATTATGCTAATAAGCTATTCATTGCTCGTAAGATTTACAGCGACCTCAACCTAGCTACACTTGCCAATCGATTGGGGTCTCTCCTCTATTAACAAGATAGGCATTTGTTTGAGAAAAATGGTGATTCCCTAAGAAACCACGATGAGCAGATAGTGGTGAAGGATGAGCACTTGTCAATACTAAATGTTTTTGTCTATCTATTAGTGCCCCTTTTTTTTGTGCATGGCTACCCCATAATAAAAATACCACGCCCTCTCGTTCCTCATTTAGTACCTGAATCACCTTATCAGTAAATCTCTCCCATCCCCAACTGGCATGAGAATGTGCCAATCCTGCTTGTACAGTAAGAACAGTATTTAATAGTAGCACTCCTTGATCCGCCCATTTTTTTAAATAACCATGTAATGGAATTTTGAAACCAGAAATATCGCGTGATAGCTCTTTATAGATGTTTTTTAATGAAGGCGGAATATCTACCCCCTCTTGAACGGAGAAAGCCAATCCATGCGCTTGATTAGGTCCATGATAAGGATCTTGTCCCAAAATGACGACTTTCACCTCTGCAAAATTAGTATAACGAAAAGCATTAAATACATCTTTAGCGGCAGGATAGATCGTCCCTAATTGCCTTGCATGATGAACTTTATCAAGTAACTGAATAAAGTATTCTTTCTGCTTTTCTGCACCAATCGCTTCTACCCAAGTTTGCATACTTCTCTCTCATAAGTAAGATGAACTATCATACAAAAGTTTAACTAATTACACCAGAAAAAATAGAGTCTATAACTAATAATAATTACAAGTTATGACTGTAGATGAAGAGCTGTCCTTTCGGCGTGCTGATTTTCATGAATAAGAAAAGCAGCTCGTCAAAATCCAACCACGCTCTATAAACAATCTGAGCCTGTAATCAAGGCTGATTACAGGCTCTAGCTTTAAATAGTAGAAAGACTATCTACAGTTCAAACATGGCAATTATTTTGCTTGACCAGAAAAATCTCTTGATCGTAATGCATCAGGCTTTAAGAAGTCTTTATGACCCACATTCTTATGATTACCCAATAATTTACCATTTACTTCCAAACCATAAAGCGTATCCTTATGGAACGTTTTTTCATATTTAGCACGAGTTTCTTTAACATCCTCAGTATAACGAGGATCTTGAGGTCTCTCCTGGCCATCAACATACTGTGCAAGATCCCAAGCTTCTTGATCCGTCAAACTCGGCGCCTTACCCAGTGGCATATTGTATTTAATAAAGGCAGCTAGCGTAAATACACGTGCTGCACCAGCTCCCCAGTTAAATGAGTCATCACCCCACAAGGCTGGGAATTGTACTTTACCATTCTGCACCAAACCAGCCCCATTTTCACCGTGACACGCAGCACAATTCTGTTCATATAATGCCTTACCTCGCGCAAAATCAGGTTTCTCAGCAGGATCTTTAAGTTTTGGATAGCCTCGACCATATAACTTCACGTCTGGATACACCGGCACACCTTTAGCCAACCATTGATGATACGCTGTTAATGCCACCATATCATCACTGCCATACTCAGGTGGTTTTCCATTCATTGAGAAACTAAAACAGCCAACAATTCGCTCTTCAAGATTATTCACATGACCATTTTTGCCACGAAAATCAGGTAAGGTCACAACTGCAGCCCAAACAGGTCCAGCAAACGGACGTCGGCCTTCACCCATATGACAACTGACACAGTTCATATTGTTAAAAACATTCTTACCTTTAAGCTGTTGAGTATTTGTAAACAAATCATACCCTCTTTTGATTGCCTCTTTTAATTTAGGATGAATATTAGAAGCTTCTAAGTCAGCCATTGACGGTGGAATATGCACAAACTCATCATCTTTAGGCTCAGGCGCATTAGGCAACATTGCTTTTAACGTTGCTCGCTCTTCTGGCGTAAGATCTTTACCCATTTTACTAATTTGAACAGCATGAGCTTGCGAAGCAAAAACACCTGCTAGAATAAAACTTAATACCGAAAATTTTCTTAACATATGCTTTCCCCTGACTTAATTATTTAGCGACTGTTGCAGGTTGAGATGCAAACCAAAGCGATACAGCTTGAATATCTTTTTCAGATAATCGATTGGCAATAGGCTTCATTAGACCAAGTAAATCATTGTTACGTGTACCTTTTTGCCATGCTTCTAATTGTTGCTTAATATATTCAGGTGCTTGACCATTCAAATTAGGGAAATTAACGCCACTACCATACGCATTTTCACCATGACACTGTGCACAGGCAGGAATATAACGATCCCAATCACCTTTTGTCATCAATTGTTGACCTAACTCAAGTAACTCTTTATCACTTTCTTGAGGGGTAAATGTATCATGTACAACGGGTAAACTCGCAAAATAATTTGCTACGTCTTTTATTTGTTCATCATTAAGCATAGATACTATTGGTTTCATAGTGACATTGTCACGGGTACCATCTTTAAAGGCGTGAAGTTGTTTTACAAAGTAAGTAGGATTTAAGCCTGTAATACGTGGTCTTGTTTCCACGTTAGCAACAACCTGACCTCTTCCATCAGGCATATGACAGGCTGCGCAAACGGCAGCAACTTGTTTGCCCCTTTCTATCGATTGAGCATCTTGAGCAATACTCGGCAATGGGGATAACAAGGAAACTATTGTAAGTTAAAAAAAATAATTTTTTCATCACCTCTCCTCTACTAAATTAATACTAATCTACTATTCGTTACTTATAACCATAAGTAATACAAATAACCCTATTAGACTTTTCTATCATATAAGGAATATGATAGCCTTTATTCTTTTTCATAACAATAAGGAATATCCTTATTTCCCTTGGAAATTATTATTTTTATCTAAAAATTTACTTATTAACACTTAAAAAATCCCCTATTAATTTATTAAAAATAATAGTTATTTTTTAACACTCAAAGACTATCTCACCACTTTTATTACACTGTCATTCCTAAAATAAATTCATTGTGGTAATAAAAATACATCACTATCGTAAGTTAGCATTTTTTAACATCAGTTTGAGTGATAATGCTATGTTTTATATAAGTTTTAAGTAGTTTCACGTAAAATAAAGTTTGGTATTCTCAAATTAACATTGAAGGGAACATATGATTACAATCCACCGTTTAGAAGCGCCTGGAGCTTATCGCACAGTATGGTTACTTGAAGAATTACAACTTACCTATCAAATTGGACATGTTTCACAGGATAATCCAAATGCGAACCTTTTTTCCCGCTCACAAGTGGCTTTAACCGATGGTTCTGAAACGATTGTGGGGGCTTACGCAATTGCTGATTACTTATTAAGTCGTTACGATAGAATGGGATTGCGCCCACCAATGGCATCTGCTCAATACACACTTTATCAACAATGGATTAATCATATTGAAGCAGACTTGATACCTTTATTTAATTTATATACTCAATCCGAAAAACTAGCTAATTCACGTGTACCATTTTTTGCACGCTCAATTCTTAAAAAAGCAGTGACAACCGCACTAAGCAATCCAAGTGCTGCTGATATTGAACAAAGCCTGCAACACATTGAGCGTAACTTAAATGAACATGGTTGGACCTGTGGTAGCTATTTCACCGCTGCTGATATTCAATTGAGCTATGTTCTTGAACAAGCTAAAGCAAAAGGAATGATTAACGAAACTAGCTTCCCTAATATTTATTATTTTTTAGAAGCTATTAACAATCGTCCTGCTTATAAAACTACTAAAGAAAAAATTGGCAACACTTCTTCCGAAGTTATACAGTCTGATACGCCTCTTGAACTCACTGACGACAACACCACTAAGGCAACTGGTGATGATGAACTTGATGAAAGTGATGACTAGAGAAGAAAATAAGTCTTAATGACCTAACTATTCTATAAAAATAAATTATTTTTTATATAAAATTTCCCCCATAATGAACACTATCTTTAGGAATCAATATGGGGGATAAGTTTATGGATAACCAGATTATTAATGTCCTAGATAAGCTTTACGAACATCGTCATTCACTAATAAATTGGCACCCGTATCTTCTAATACAACACGCCCTGTTTCTAGCACATAGCCACGATCAGCAACCTGCAAGGCTTTATTAGCATTTTGCTCAACCAAGAACACAGTAATACCCTGCTGACGAATAGTTTGAATAATTTCAAAAATTTGCGCAATAATTAATGGGGCAAGTCCTAATGTTGGCTCATCTAATAATAATAATTTTGGACGGCTCATTAATGCACGACCAATAGCTAACATCTGTTGCTCACCACCAGACATCGTGCCAGCACGTTGATTAGCCCTTTCCTCTAAGCGAGGAAACAAAGCAAAAACATGTGCGATACCTTCTTCGATTTCTTGTTTATCTAGAAAGAAACCACCCATTTTCAAGTTTTCTACTACGGTTAAGGCAGGAAAAACTCGACGCCCTTCTGGTGAAATTGCGATATCTTTACGCATAATGACATGTGTCTCGTGTTGTGTGACATCTTCACCAAATAGGAAAATTTTTCCTTCTGATGCTCTTGGATTACCACAAACCGTTTTCAATAAAGTGGTTTTACCAGCACCATTAGCACCAATCAAGGTAACTATCTCACCTTCATTAACCTCAATACTCACATTATGCAAAGCTTGAATAGCACCATAATGTGCACTGACATTTTCTAACTTTAGCACGGCTATTCTCCCAAATATGCTTTAATTACTTGAGGATCATTTTGAACTTCTTGTGGTAAACCAGTTACCAAAGGACGCCCCATTTCCATCACCATAATACGATCCGAAATATCCATAATCAGACTCATATCATGTTCAATTAATAGTACTGATATATCAAATTCTCGTCTAAGTTGATCAATCATCTTAGCTAAGTCTTTCTTCTCTTGAGGATTTAACCCTGCGGCTGGTTCATCAAGCAATAAAAGCTTGGGTTTTGTAATCATACAACGGGCAATTTCCAAGCGACGTTGGTGACCATAGGCAAGATTACCCGCTTCACGATTAGCGAACTCTTTTAAACCCATAAACTCAAGCCATCGAACAGCATTGTCTAACGCTTCTTTTTCACTACGTTTATAAGAAGGTAACTTAAATAAACCTGCTAAAAACCCTGCGGAATAAATGGTTAATGTTGAGCAACTAAGAGATTTTCTAATACCGTCAAATTCTTAAATAGTCGTACGTTTTGAAAGGTTCTCACCAAACCATGATTAGCAACAACATGACTTGGTTTACCGGTAATATTTTCACCAAATAAAGAAATATGCCCCTCAGAAGGACTATAAAAACCACTAACGCAGTTAAAGACTGTCGTTTTACCTGCACCGTTAGGCCCAATAATTGAGAAAATCTCATGTTTATGCACATCGAAGGTTACCTGATCAACGGCAACTAATCCTCCGAAACGCATTACTAAATTTTGCACAGATAATATCGTTTCACTCATGCTGAAATCTCCACGTGAGGACGTTTAATAGGTAACAATCCTTGTGGACGCCACATCATCATTAATACCATCACTAAACCAAAAATTAACATACGATACTCTGCAAACTGACGAGCCATTTCAGGGAGAACAGTCAATAAGATTGCAGCAAAAATTACCCCAACTTGAGATCCCATACCACCTAATACGACTATCGCCAAAATTAATGCTGACTCAATGAATGTAAATGATTCTGGATTGACTAGGCCTTGGCGAGCTGCAAAGAAGGCACCACCAAAACCAGCACACATAGCCCCTAAAGTAAATGCCGATAATTTAACTTTAGTCGGATTGAGTCCTAATGATCGGCAAGCAATTTCATCTTCACGAAGTGCCTCCCATGCACGACCAATAGGCATTCTCACTAAGCGATTAGATAACAGTAAGGTAAGAACGGCCAATGCCAATGCCATTAGATATAAATAAATGACTACATCCATATTATCAAACTTCCACCCCATCAATTGGTGGAAAGTTTGCTCACCTTCTGGTGCACGACGTGCCATGGTATAGCCCAAAACTGAAGGTTTAGGAATACCATTAATTCCGTCAGGACCACCTGTCCATTCATTTAAATTGACTAATAATAAACGAATGATTTCACCAAACCCCAATGTCACAATGGCCAAATAGTCACCACGCAAACGTAGCACAGGGAACCCCAATAAGAATCCAAATAATGCAGCCATTACTCCTGATAAAGGTAATGCCTCCCAGAATGTCCAGCCAGCCCAATGAAATAACAAGGCATAGGTATAAGCGCCTACCGCATAGAACCCTACAAAGCCTAAATCCAATAAGCCCGCAAAGCCCACTACAATATTTAGCCCTAACCCTAGCATGATATAAATAAGCACGAGTGTCGCAATATCGACTGAAACACGGTTACTAAAAAAAGGCCAAATAACGGCAATGGACACAACAACCAATAAAATTAGATTAATTTTTTTCGGACTAAATGTTGGCCATTGTGGCAAAGTCATTTTATTAAAAGTGGCGCTCTTTTGTAATAAAGGTTGTACCAACAGCTGGAATAAAAATACTAATAAACATCCCCAAGCAACAACACTATAGTGAGGTTCAATAACAGTTCCAATACCTTGACGTTTCAGTGTTAATCCAAAAATCGGTACAGCTAAAATAGCTGTCAAGGCCGTACTAAAAAAAGCGTTTTTTAAATTTTTAATCATACTTTTTCTACCTCTGGCTTGCCTAGTAAACCACTAGGTCTAAATAAAAGAATAAGAACAAGTAAGCCAAAGGCTACAATATCTTTATATTCAGAAGAAATATACGCTGCCGCGAAAGTTTCTGCGATACCTAATAAAACACCACCTAAAATAGCGCCAGGGATGCTACCAATACCACCTAATACTGCCGCCGTAAATGCTTTAATACCAGCAATAAATCCGATAAATGGATTTAATTTACCAATGGCAATGGCAATTAGCACTCCACCAACAGCGGCTAATACAGCACCCAGTACAAATGTGAATGAGATAACTTTATTAGTATCAATGCCTAACAAATTAGCCATTTGCATATCTTGAGAACACGCACGCGAAGCACGACCCATTTTAGAATTTTTGATATAAAGCGTCAGTGCTACCATCAATGCAAATACCACCACAATAATCAATAGTTTTGCATATGAAAGTGTTAGACTAAAATCCCCCCACTCGATATGATATGCGCCAGGCAGAATATTTGGTACTGCCACATCTTTTGCACCTTGCCCTAAAGCCACCCAGTTCTGTAAGAAAATAGACATACCAATTGCTGAAATGAGTGATACTAGCCGTGGGCTATTACGCAAAGGGCGATAGGCTACTTTTTCAACAGTATAACCATAACAACCCGTCACGAACGCTGCAATCACAATCATGCTCATAATCAATAAAGGCACAGGTATATCTCCCCCCACACCTAAAGCGGTGAGAGTAATTAACCCAACATAAGCACCAATCATATAAATTTCGCCATGGGCAAAGTTAATCATACCAATGATGCCATATACCATCGTATATCCAATTGCAATCATCGCATAAATAGCCCCTAAAGAGAGACCATTAAATAATTGCTGGAGAAATTGAGGTAAAAAGTTGTCCATTCCTACTCCAGTTAATACAAAATTACTAATAAATAAATCGTAAATCGCTTATTTTAATAACTAATAATAAAAATTTATACTAGGTTTAACGCTAGGATTTTACGTTACGATTAAAAAATTAATGCATTAAATTCCCTTAAAATGCACCATAAAAATGCACACTAATAACTTAATGCCAAATAACTTATCACTAAACAATATCCTTCTACCTCAGCCATGTTGTGAGAGTTCTTGAGACAACTCCTCTGCTCGTCTTGATGCAGCTAGCATTGCTTCTTCAACCATTTGAGCAAATCCTTTTTGTTCAAATTGTGCTAAAGCTGCCGCCGTTGTCCCTCCCTTAGAAGTAACATTTTTTCTCAATACCTCTGGTGAATCAGGTGATTGCTTTGCCAATAGCGCTGACCCAAGGATGGTTTGAATAGCCGATGCTTTAGCCGCTTCTTCAGTTAGACCCAATTTCATTGCTCCTGCGATCAATGATTCTATGAATAGAAATACATAAGCAGGACCACTGCCAGATAAGGCAGTCACTGCATTTAATAAGTTTTCATCATTGACACGAACCACTTGTCCAACAGCCTCTAATAGCTGCGTAGCTAAACCAATAGATTCTTGACTCACTCCTGAGCACGCATATAAACCAGTAACACCCTGCCCTATCATTGAAGGAGTATTGGGCATCGTACGGATTAAATTAGTATGATTTAACCATTCACATAGAGTTGTTGTCGTTAAGCCAGCTGCCACACTAATAACCAATGTATCTGGTTTAAGATAGGATTTGGTCTGATCAATAGCCTCCTTCATGGTTTGAGGTTTAACAGCATAAATCCATACTTGGCAATTAGATAATTGAGCTGTTGGTGTAGCATGTACTTGAACCCCCAAGGCTTGCCAAGGTTGCTTAGAGCGCTCACTATGATCTACTACATATAAATCTACATTCTGTACATTTGTAGCAAGAATACCACTACCTAATGCTCTTGCCATATTTCCACCACCAATAAAACCAATGGTTACTTTTTCGCTCATATAGCCTAACCTCTCTATAGATAAGATAAATAAAATACTTTTTTGCAGTTACTATAGTATGTCCTATTATGTATCACAATAAAATCCGTATAATCATGTAAAATTTTTTAAATTTTATAATAAAGACTTCACACATTTGTCACATACAAGTAATATTATGGTGCTCAGCTACAAGATGTGGCATCTTTATTTAGTAAGTTTGCACTCAATTATGGAGAGACAACTCATGAAATTTTTTCCCAAAGCACTATCATTAGCAACCCTATTAGCCGTAACTGGTACAGCTTCTGCTGCTACAGAAATCTCTTTCTGGCATTCTATGGAAGGAGCCTTAGGTGAACGCGTAAACGAAATCGTTGAAGGCTTTAACAAAAGCCAATCTGACTATAAAGTTGTAGCCACCTACAAAGGTAATTATGGCGAATCAATGAATGCTGGTATTGCTGCCTATCGTGCTGGTCAATCACCAGACATTATTCAGGTATTTGAAGTAGGTACAGCAACAATGATGTTCTCAAAAGGTGCAATCAAACCTGTTCAAGAAATGAGTGAAGAAGCTGGCAACCCTATCGATCCAGCTAAATTTGTACCTGGTATCGCTGGTTACTACTCAGAAGCTAATGGTAAACTAGCTTCTATGCCTTTTAACAGCTCTACTCCAGTGTTCTACTATAACAAGGACTTATTTGCAAAAGCTGGTTTAGACGTTAATAACCCACCAAAAACATACCAAGAAATCAACGAAGCAGCGAAAAAATTAAAAGCCGCTGGTGCAGAATGTGGTTACACAACATCTTGGCCTTCATGGGTTTTAGTAGAAAACTTCGGTGCATTACATAATGTTCCTTTTGCTTCTAAAAATAACGGTTTCGGTGGTTTAGATGCACGTGTTGATTTAACACAAGATGCTTTTGTGAAAAACTTTGAGTACTTAGCTCAAATGGCTAAAGATGGTACATTCACATATGCAGGTCGTGGTGATGCCGCTAATGGTCTATTCTCATCTGGTAAATGTGCTATGTTCACTGGTTCTAGTGGTTCACGTGCTGGGTTTATGAAAAATGCTAAATTTGAATTTGGTATTTCTAAATTACCTTACAATAGTGATATCGTTCAAAAACCTCAAAACAGTGTGATTGGCGGTGCATCACTATGGGTTTTCAATAAAAAATCAGCAGAGACTTACAAAGGTGTAACGGCTTTCTTCCACTATATTTCTAGTACAGAAGTGGCTGCTAAATGGCATCAAGAGACAGGTTATGTTCCTGTTGTGAAAGCTGCTTATGAAGCAACAAAAGCATCTGGCTTCTATGAGAAAAACCCAGGCACTGACGTTCCATTTGAACAATTAAACGTAGAAACAACAGATGCGTCTCGTGGTGTTCGTTTAGGTTTCTTACCTCAAATTCGTGATATCCAAGAAGGCGAAATGGAAAACTTATTTGCAGGTAAAGTATCTGTAAAAGATGCTTTAGCTGATATGACTAAACGTGATAATGAATTATTAGAGCGTTTTGAGAACAGCAATAAGTAATTCTTCGTATATAATTAATTGCTCTTTTCGAGGTACTGCGGGAATGTCTCCCGCAGTATTCATTATAAGGTTCGTCAATTTATGGAAAAACGAGTCGTCTTTACACACAAGGCACTTCCCTATTTACTATTAACGCCACAATTGGCGATTACGCTTATTTTTTTCTTCTGGCCTGCTGGTCAAGCTATTTGGAAATCTTTTTTTATTTGAAGGAGCTTTCGGTGGTGATGCCGAATTTGTTGGGCTAAGCAATTACATTGCTCTCTTCAATGATCCTCATTATTATCAATCATTCTGGGTAACGATGATTTTCTCATCTTTAGTCGCCGTGATTGGTTTATCTGTTGCTTTGTTACTTGCCGTAATGGCTGATAGAGTGGTCAAATTTGCGACTACCTATAAAACCTTAATTATTTGGCCTTATGCTGTTGCTCCTGCTGTCGTCGGGGTACTTTGGGTATTTATGTTCTCCCCTGCTGTCGGGACAGTGGCTGTTTACCTAACTCGATTAGGCATTGATTGGAATCCGCAATTAGATGCAACAGATGCCATGGTATTAGTTGTCATGGCAGCGATCTGGAAGCAAATTTCCTATAATTTCTTATTCTTTTTAGCTGGATTACAATCTATCCCTCGCTCTCTCATTGAAGCCGCTGCCATTGACGGTGCTTCGCCTCGCAGACGTTTCTGGACTATTGTTTTTCCGTTATTATCACCAACAACATTCTTCTTATTGGTGATAAATATGGTTTATGCCTTTTTCGACACCTTTGCGATTATTGATATCACCACGCAAGGTGGTCCAGGATCATCAACCAATATTCTTGTTTACAACGTATACAAAACCGCCTTCAAATCATTTGATTACGGTTCATCAGGCGCTCAATCTGTCATTCTATTATTGATGGTTATTGTGCTAACTGTCATTCAATTCCGTTACGTTGATCGTAAAGTTCAATACTAAGGAGATACTTAATGGTTGAACGTCGTCCCTGGTTAGATTTTGTTGCACACGCTACCTTAATTATTGGTTTAGCACTAGTGGCCTTCCCTCTTTATATTGCATTTGTTGCATCAACACAAACAGCTCAAGAAGTAGCGAATGCGCCTATGTCACTATTGCCTGGCTCTCATTTTATCGAAAACTACAGCAATGCTTTAATTGGTGGTGGAAGAGCTAATGCCACCCCTGTCAGCAATATGTTATGGGTAAGTTTTGTCACAGCAATGATTATTGCTGTCGGTAAAATCACTATCTCCATGCTATCTGCCTTTGCTATTGTTTATTTTAGATTTCCTCTCAGAATGGTATGCTTTTGGCTGATTTTTATCACCCTCATGTTACCTGTAGAAGTACGGATTTCTCCAACATTTGAAGTCGTAGCTAGTCTAGGTCTTGTCAATACCTATGCGGGCTTAACATTACCATTAATTGCTTCTGCAACAGCTACTTTCTTATTCCGTCAATTCTTCTTGACAGTTCCAGATGAGTTAGTAGAGGCTGCACGCATTGATGGTGCTGGACCAATGCGCTTTTTCAAAGATATCCTTTTTCCTCTATCACGTACCAGTATAGCTGCTTTATTTGTTATTCAATTCACCTACGGCTGGAATCAATACCTATGGCCACTCGTCATGAAAACCTCAGAAGATTATACCCCTATCGTTTTGGGTATTCGCACGATGATTAGTGGTGGTGATGGCGTAACTAGCTGGAATTTAGTTATGGCCACAGCAATTTTAGCGATGTTGCCACCTGGGCTAGTCGTCTTATTAATGCAGAAATGGTTTGTTAAAGGCCTTGTTGACACAGAAAAATAAAGGAATGCAATTATGGCAACATTAAATTTTAAAAACGTAAAGAAAGTTTATCCTGGAAATGTCGCGGTCATCCATGGCGTTGATTTAGAAGTTAAAGATGGTGAGTTTATTGTTATTGTTGGACCTTCAGGCTGTGGTAAATCAACATTAATGCGTATGGTTGCTGGTCTTGAATCTGTATCAGATGGACAAATCGAGATTGATGGTAAAGTGGTCAATGACTTAGAGCCTGCTGATCGTGATATTGCAATGGTTTTCCAAAATTACGCACTCTACCCTCATATGTCTGTTTATGAAAATATGGCCTATGGTCTTAAAATTCGTAAACTTAGCAAGGAAGAAATTGATAAACGGGTTCAAGAAGCGGCTAAAATTCTAGAACTAAGCCATCTACTTGATCGTCGTCCACGCCAGCTTTCAGGTGGACAACGTCAACGCGTCGCCATGGGTCGTGCTATTGTCCGAGAACCCAAGGTCTTCTTGTTTGATGAACCACTTTCGAATCTTGATGCTAAATTACGTGTACAAATGCGTCTTGAAATTCAGAAATTACATCAACGCTTAAAGACCACCAGTCTGTACGTTACTCATGACCAAGTAGAGGCGATGACTCTAGCACACCGAATGGTTGTCATGAATAAGGGCTATGCAGAGCAAATAGGTACACCTGTTGAGGTTTTTGAACGACCAGCTTCCACTTTTGTGGCAAGTTTTATTGGTTCTCCACCAATGAACCTGATCAATGTGACGGTTGATGAACAAGGTATTATTAAAAGCGAATCTGGTATGTTGATGAACATTGATAATCAGGCTATCAATTCATCTGTTAAAGGGCAAAATGTTATTTTAGGTATTCGCCCTGAGCACCTCAGCCTACATATACCACAATTTCCTGTATCTGTAGAGATGGTAGAAATCTTAGGTTCGGAACAATTAATTCACTGTAAGTTAGATAATCAATCATTAGTACTCCGTGCTGATTTGCATGAAACAGATGGCATGAATATCAAAGCGGGTGATACGATTAAGATTGGTAGCAATCCAAAGTTCCCATTACACTGGTTTAATAAAGAAACTGGTCGTCGAATAGATTAAGAAGAAGATTGTCGTCTTACTAGCCACCCAACCTGTACTGTCAGTTGATAAGTACAGGTTTTTTTTGTTATCTACATTATCGGCAAACTGTATAAGTTTTCTAATACGTCTGTATGAACTGTGTTTTGTTATCTGCATTACATCATCAGCAAATAGACAGTAAGCGTCCGGTGAACACATGTATTCATTCCTGCTAAATTGCGCGACACTAAGGTTTTGTGTATGTTAGGAGAAATCAATGCCGTCTTTAATGCGTATCGAGACCGCCCAACGAGTGGGAATTCAAGAGCAAGCGTCTAGCCTACTGGCACTAGATAGAATCATCCTGGTGAGTGAGGCGACAGATTTACGAGCAGGGATGGATACCTTGCGCACTAAGGCAATTCAGCGCTTTGGTCAGGTGGCACCTCACGAAGCCTATGTGTTTATGAATCGCACGCACACGCTTCTTAAATTACTCATGCACGATGCGATGGGGTCGTGGCTATGTGTTCGTCGACTACATGAAGGACGCTTTCACGGTGCAGGCTCACGGATGAATCCGGCACTGTCCTGA
>NZ_AYSV01000120.1 GCF_000506865.1 Pelistega indica | reverse complement strand
AGCTGCCCAACAAAAGGCATGAGAAGAAAAACRAGCTTAGCCGATGAGCAAGCGGCCAAACAAAAGGCGGAAGAAGAAAAAACGCTTAGCCGATGAGCAAGTGGCGAAACAAAAAGCGGAAGAAGAAAAACGTTTAGCGGATGAGCAAGCAGCCAAACAAAAGGCTGAGGAAAGAAAAACGTTTAGCGGATGAGCAAGCGGCCAAACAAAAGGCTGAAGAAGAAAAACGTTTGGCGGATGAGCAAGCAGCCAAACAAAAGGCGGAAGAAGAAAAACGTTTAGCGGATGAGCAAGCGGCTAAACAAAAGGCTGAAGAAGAAAAACGCTTAGCCGATGAAGAAGCAGCAAAACAAAAGGCGGAAGAGAAACTTGAGGCTCAAATAAAAGCAGACAAAATCAAAGCAGAAGAAGTTAAAAAGCGTCTTGCAAGAGAACAAGCGGAGCAAGAAAAGGCGGAGCAAGAAAAGGCGGAGCAAGAGGCCTTACGAGCGAATAATGCAAAAACATCCGTAGACAAGTTAACTAGTTCTGCTGCTTTGGTTGCTGATAAAGAGATGAAACAAAAAAATCTTGAGAGTCAGAAACAAGAGTTGACTAATAACAAAGAGCGGACATTAACTGAACAAAAACATAAAAAGTCTCAAGCTATAGCGGCCAAAGAAGGCACTGTAGTCTTTAAGATTCATCCATGGGGCAATATTTCTGTGAATGGTAAAACACGTGGAGCAAGCCCACCGTTAAATAGTATTACGTTGAAAGAGGGTAACTATAGTATTGTGATTAACAATGGTAATGATTTGCCTGTTAGATATAACATTACCGTGAAGGCTGGAGAGACTACGACAGTGATTCATAAATTTTAAAATAGTTAAAAATTGTAAAGAGAAACATTTCTGTAATAACAGTTTTGTATATTGTTAACGTTTTTAATAACTTGTAGGAAAGCGATATATACAAGTTGAAAAAGTGCTTTAAATATGATGACATTTGAAGAATTATTTGCTCAATTTAGTAATACCGATTGTGGCTCTAATCTTGAGTATGACGCAGATTTTTTAAGCTTAAACCAATTGGCGCAGCTAAGACCAGAGCAACAATTTGGAAATACAATTATTGAGGCTCAAGCCCCTGATTGGTCGAAGGTTGAAAACTTGGCGATTAGTTTATGCGCGAGAACTTGTGATTTACGCATTCTTGCAATTTTGACATGGGCATGGACAGCGCAAAGAGGCATAATTGGATATGCACAAGGGCTAACAATTGTTAGGCATGCACTCAATGAATTTTGGGATGCTGTTTATCCACTAGTCGTAGAGGATGATGGGTATGAAGACCCTATGCCAAGAATGAATACCATTCTGGCATTAGTGGATTTGCAAAGTATTGTGCCGAGTTTAAAGCAGTCGTTAATTTTGACAGAATCATACGAAAAATTAACGTTAAGAGATGCCGAACAAATTATTGAAGGAAATAGAGCGGATGATTTTCCTGGGGGTAAAGTTCGTTTGGGGCAAATGCTTTATCAAGGAAAGCAATCTAGTGATCCTTTGGTTTTAGCTATTGAAGAGGTTAACTCTGCTCTTGAGACAGATTAAAGAGTTGGTTGCTGAGAAATTAGGTTTTGAATGGGCTCCTGATTTCAAAGGGGTGAGTGAGTTATTCAAGTCCTTGGTTGGTTTGTTGGAGAATGTAGAGTCAAGTGAGGATGAGGAGTCTACTGATAATCAGGTAGAGAGTGGTAATACGGTTGATGTTGTTACTGATGCAGAGTCTGCTCCTGCTACTGAGAGTATAAAAGTGACTTCTTGGCGTGAGGTGCAAATTAAGACCAGAGCGGATGCTATGTTAGCTTTAGAGAAGGCGAGTGCATATTTTGAGGTTTTTGAGCCTAGTCATCCAGCTCCGTTTTTAATTAAAAGGGTTCAGCAGACTATTCCTTTGAATTTCTATGAAATGCTAAAAAATCTAACGCCAAATAGCCATGAGCAATTTGATATGTGGCTTCCAAAGGAAGAAGATTAAGGGTTATATAGAACAGTCATAAATTAAAACTACGGAGAAAAAATGTCAAATCTAAGTCGCAAGAAAAAAACTAGTGGGCAAAAATTTATTGCTAGAAATCGTGCGCCACGTGTTCAGATTGAATACGATGTGGAGATTTATGGTGCTGAGCGTACTGTTCAATTACCATTTGTAATGGCTGTGATGGCAGATTTAACAGGTAAGTCATTGCAAGAGCAAGCTGATGTCGGTGAAAGAAAATTCTTAGATATCGATGTAGATAACTTTGATGAAAGAATGAAAGCCGTACAGCCTCGCGTGGCATTTCAAGTTCCCAATACACTCTCTGGTGAAGGTGTATTAAGCATTGATATGACATTTGAAAGTATGGATGATTTTAATCCAGCACATATTGCTAAAAAAGTAGAGCCTTTAGCTAAATTATTAGAGGCAAGAACTGAGTTAGCTAACTTATTGACGTATATGGATGGTAAGACAGGCGCAGAAAATTTAATTAACCAGCTATTAGAAAATCCAGCCCTGTTAAAAACACTAGCTGCTACACCTAAACCGACTGAAGAAGTAAAAGATGTGCAGCAAGATACTGAAGAATAAGGATAATGTGTTATGACTAAAATGAATGCTCAACAAGAGTTAAGTAGTAACAAACTTGAAGCCGATGGTTTATCGTCTTTATTGAAAAAAGAGTTTAAACCTAAAACAGATCAGGCTCGTGAAGCAGTTGAGAGTGCAGTAAAAACATTGGCAGCGCAAGCATTAGAAAACGCAGTGACAATGAGCTCTGATTCTTATACGACTATTCAAAATATTATTGCGGAAATTGATCGTAAATTATCGGATCAAATTAATCAAATTCTACATCATGCTGATTTTCAACAATTAGAAGGTGCTTGGAGAGGTTTGCACTATCTAGTAAATAACACAGAAACGGATGAGCAACTAAAAATACGTTTTATGTGCATCAGTAAAAAAGAACTAGGTCGTACCTTAAAACGCCATAAAGGGGTTGCTTGGGATCAAAGCCCCATCTTTAAACGTATTTATGAAGAAGAGTATGGTCAATTTGGTGGAGAGCCAATTGGTTGTATTGTGGGTGATTATCATTTTGATCATAGTCCTCCAGATGTGGAATTATTAGGTGAAATGGCTCGTATTGGTGCGGCAGCACATTGTCCATTTATCTCTGGTGCATCACCATCTGTAATGCAAATGGATAGTTGGCAAGAGCTTTCTAATCCACGTGATTTAACAAAAATCTTTAGTAATACGGAATATGCGGCATGGAGAAGCTTGAGAGAATCTGATGATTCTCGTTACTTAGGCTTGACAATGCCAAGATTCTTAGCACGCTTACCGTATGGTGCTCATACAAACCCTGTAGATGAGTTTGATTTTGAAGAGGATACGGATAGTGCATCACATGACCACTATACATGGGCAAATTCTGCTTATGCAATGGCAACCAATATTAATCGCTCATTCAAAGAGTATGGCTGGTGCACCTCTATTCGTGGGGTTGAGTCTGGTGGAGCAGTAGATAACTTACCTTGCCACACCTTCCCAACTGATGACGGTGGTGTGGACATGAAGTGTCCAACGGAAATTGCGATTAGTGATAGACGTGAGGCTGAGTTAGCTAAAAATGGTTTTATGCCATTGGTTCATCGTAAAAACTCTGATTTTGCTGCCTTTATTGGTGCTCAATCTTTACAAAAACCCGCAGAATTTGATGATCCAGATGCAACGGCTAATGCTCGCTTAGCGGCTCGATTACCTTATTTATTTGCTTGCTGTCGTTTTGCCCATTACTTGAAATGTATTGTGCGAGATAAAGTAGGCTCATTTAGTGAACGTGATGATATGGAACGTTGGCTAAATAATTGGATTATGAACTATGTTGATGGGGACCCAATTAACTCATCGCAAGAAACAAAAGCACGCAAACCTTTAGCGGCAGCTGAGGTTCAAGTAACAGAGATTGAAGATAATCCTGGTTACTATGCGGCAAAATTCTTCTTGCGTCCTCATTATCAGTTGGAAGGATTAACCGTTTCCTTACGGTTAGTATCAAAATTACCTTCTCTTAAACAAAATGAAGGGTAATTTATTATTTTCGTACTTGTAAAAGTGTATTAATTTAACTTTTTTTTGGGGAAAAATTATGGCAGTTGATATGTACATGAAAATCGAAGGTGCTAATGGCGAATCTAAAGATTCTAACCATAAAGACTGGACTGATATTGAATCTTTTGCTTGGGGTGCTACACAACCTGGCTCTATGGCTACTGGTGGTGGCGGTGGTACTGGTAAAGCCAGTTTCAACGATTTACACATTGTTGCTCGTATTGATCGTGCTGCTCCAGCAGTAATGAAACATTGTGCAACTGGTAAACACCTAAGCAAAATCGAAGTATCAGTTTGCAAAGCTGGTGGCGAACAAATCGAATACTCTCGTATCACTTTAGAAGATGTATTAGTAACATCTGTTCAATACACTGGTGATAAAGATGGTGATGCAATGATGGTTAGCTATGCATTCCAAGCTGCGAAAATCAAACAACAGTACTGGGAGCAATCTGATAAAGGTGGCAAAGGTGCTGAATCTGTTGTTGCTTATGACATTAAGCAAAACAAAGCAGTTGCTTAATTGAGTCTAAAGCTCTAAGTAGCTAGTTTGAAATGGAGCTAACCTAATCTAAAGCATATTAGTTAGGTTAGCTTTTCTCTTTTTTGAGGGTATTTTAATGATCAATGTACAAATATTTAAGACAAAATCTATTCAAGAAGTACTTGATGAGGTAAAAGATAAAGTTCGCAAAAAACCTCAAGATGCCGATTTGCGTGCGTATTTATTTCAGCTATTTTCATTACAGGGAAATTGGGCTAAGGCGGTAGAACAAATTAAATTAAGTGCTGAAATGAATACTCAAGCTCAACCACTTGCGTTGGTATATGTTGGCGCTCTTAATGCAGAGAGTCAACGTGAGCAAGTGTTGCAGGGTAAGGAAAGACCAGCCATTTTTGGTGAGGCAGAAGAGTGGATGGCATTGCTTATGGCGGCATTAGAAGAACAAGACAAAGAAAAGGCTGCTATGCTACGCCAACAGGCGTTAGAGATGGCTCCAGAAGTTGCAGGCAGTTTAACCTTGTTTTCAGATGAAAATAAAACATTTGAATGGATATGTGATGGGGATAGCCGTTTAGGTCCGATTTGTGAGTTTATCAATAATGGTCGTTATGGTTGGATTCCTTTTACATTGATCGAGAAAATTCGTTTTATTCAGGCTCAGGGTTTAAGTGATTTAGTCTGGGCACAAGTAGAGTTATTTTTATTAGACGGTCGAACCTTAGTAGGACTTATACCTGTTCGTTACGTACCGTTAGTGTCTTATACCGAACAAGACGATCAAGCTAATCTAAGTCATAGAACAGAGTGGGTACTTTTATCGGAAGATCATTATCAGGGTATTGGGCAGAAAATGCTGATTACTGATGAAGGTGATGTTGCCTTATTAGATATAAAAGAAATGGTGTTTAATCATCCAAGTGATGCTTAAGCATTGATAGGTTTATGTATACAAGAAATAAAGCATTTAGGCAAATATCCAAGGGCGGGCAGGCTAATGAGGACAAGTTATTGCCAGTGTTATTGGATCGTTTAACGGATAACGCCCCTGAAAAAAAGACAGAAGCCCTTGATAGCAACATAATGAATGCCGATCAACTTAAAAGAGCTGTGTTGAGAGATTTAGCGTGGCTGTTAAATACAGTGAACTTAGAATCTATTAAAGAGTTAGATGGCTTGGAATATGTGAAACAGTCCAGTATTAATTTTGGGATAACCCCTATGGCTGGTCAACGTATGTCTGAGATTGATCCTCACGAAATTGAGGAGAAAGTATTACAAGCTATTTTGAATTTTGAGCCTCGATTGTTACCTGATGATTTAGAAGTGACATGTGTTCAGGAAACCCATGACTTGGAACATTACAATGTGCTGTTTTTGATTATTAAAGGCATGCTTTGGTGTAACCCATATCCAGTAGAGTTTTATGTAAAAACAGAAATTGATTTAGAGTCTGGTCATATTGAGATGAAAGAGGATGGTAACTAAGCATGCAGGACGACTTTTTAGACTATTACAATAAAGAATTAGCCTATATGCATGAGATGGGTAAAGAGTTTGCAAATCAATACCCAAAAATTGCTGGACGTTTGGGAATGCAAGGCTTGGAAGTGGCTGATCCTTATGTCGAAAGACTGATGGAGGGGTTTAGTTTCCTGACAGCTCGTATCCATATGAAAATGGATGCTGAGTTTCCCCAATTTACACAGAATTTATTGGAAGTGTTGTATCCTGGGTTTACAGCGCCTACCCCTTCTATGGGCGTGGTTCGGTTTGAGCCAAATAATAAAACCAAAGGGGCAAGTGATGGTGCTTGTATTGAAAAAAATACACTGTTACGTGCACGTATTCAAAATACAGAATGTCGATTTGTGACGGGTAATGCTATTAACATTCATCCTATTACTATTACCTCCGCACAATATGTAAATACACTGGGTGACTTACCTGTTAATACGATAAAGACATTAACTAATAATAAAACGGTACGTGGTGTACTAAAAGTGCAATTTAAAATAGTGGGTGGCGCAACACTTAAAGATTTAGAAAACCTAGATAGTATTCAGTTTTTTCTAAATGGTGAAAGTGTTTATACCCATAAGCTGTTAGAAATGATTCTTGCCCATAGTGCTGGGGTGATTTGTCGTCAGACAGATTCAGTGTCACCATGGTTTGATTATCTAGATTCACAACATATTACGCATGATGGGTTCAGTCTTGATGAAGCTTTATTACCTGCTGATGCAAGGGTATTCCATGGTTATAGGATTCTGCAAGAGTATTTTGCTTGTCCTGCTAAATTTATGTTTTTTAGTCTTCACGGATTAAAGGATGTTTTTAAAAAGCATGCCGATGCACTAGAGAGCAAAACCTTTGAATTAATTTTTTTATTAGATAAGATTTGTCATGAATTAGAGGGAAATATTACTGAGGAAAATTTGCAATTGCATTGTGTACCAGTCATTAATTTGTTTCCTATCAATGCCAATCGAATTACAGTAGATTCACATTTACATGAGTATCATGTAGTGATTGACCGAACGAAACCACTAGATTATGAGGTGTATCGCTTACTTTCTGTGAAAGGAGCGATGTTGGATAAGAATACTAGCCAAGAGTTTACGCCTATGTTTGACTCTTTAGGTGTTGAAGATAAAAATGCGGCTGCTTATTATTCTATTCGCCGTGAGCCTCGAAAAATATCTGATATAGCGAGTCGTGATGGGGGAAGATCTAGTTATTTAGGTAGTGAAGTATTTATCGCTCTTGTGGATAAAAATGCTCCTCCATTTAGTCAAGATATTGTGAGTTTAGAGATTAAAGCTATGTGCACAAATCGTGACGTGCCTTTAATTTTTAATACGGGTGCTAAAGTAGATTTCCGCTATAACAATTCTATTCCTATTACGGATATTGCTTTTATCAAATTACCAACACGTCCTCGAGCTGCTTTAGCTAAAGGAGATACGGCATGGCGCTTGATTAGTCATTTGAGTCTAAACTATTTAAGTTTATTAGATAGTAGTCCGGATGAGGGTGCTCAGGCTATTAGAGATATTCTCAGTATTTATGCTGAATTAGGTGATCCATTATTAGCAAAACAAATTCAGAGTATTAAACATATAGCGATATCCCCAACATATCAACGTATGCCTATTCCTGGGCCTATCGTGTTTGGTCGAGGTGTAAAAATTAGTGTAGAAGTCGATGAAAATGAATTTGCTGGTATTAGTCCATACCTTTTTGGGGCGGTGCTTAATCAGTTCTTTGCTAGGCATGTCTCTATCAATATGATGACGGAATTACAGCTCAATAGCTTACAGTCTGGCATGATTGCTTGTTGGAAACCTCAACGTGGAGGTCGTCCTTCAGTCTAGGGTGATTTGTATCTTAAAGATACAAATTAACGTCTACTTGTCATAAAGATTGCGTGCACTCTTGTTACTATTGAGCGTTGTTAAAGCGTAAGAGTTTGTTTTGGATAGAGTATTAATGGTTGTATGAGTAATAAATTTATTGAATACTATCATCAGGAATTGGTTTACATGCACGAGATGGCTAGGGAGTTTGCTGAGAATTACCCTAAAGTTGCCAATCGTTTGTCCATGGGCTTTTCTGATAATAGTGATCCATATGTTGAGCGACTACTCCAAGGGCTAAGCTTTCTGACAGCACCCATTCACATGAAGATGGATGCTGAGTTTCCGCAGTTTACTCATCATTATTTAGAAAAGTTATGTCCTGAATATATAGCCGTTGCGCCTTCAATGGGTTTAGTACAATTTCAGATTAATAATAAAAAGGGTAATCTTAACGAAGGTGTAGATATTCCTAGAGGGCTTAGCTTGCGTGCTCGACTTCCGCACGATGAAGAAGTGCTCTTTACGACCAGTCAAGCGGTTAAATTATGGCCACTCGAAGTAACATCAGCAAAGACGGTTTCTGATAACCTGAATGTAATATTTGCTAAATATCCTGTATTAAAAAATAAAAAAATTAAACAAGCTATCACGGTTCAGCTAAATTTAACGGGAAGCGTTAGATTGAATGAGTTATCTAAATTAGAAAATTTGGATGTTTATATCAATGGTGACACGGATTTAGCAAGTCTTATTTTAGAAGCGATTTTGGGGCATACCGTATCTATACTTTATCAGGATGCTGAAGGTCCTAGTTGCTGGAGTAATTTACTTGGTAAAGACTATATTGAGCAAGGTGGTATAAGTAAGGATGTATCTCTATTTCCCTTGTCGGATACGATGCACATTGGGCATCGTCTTGCATACGAATATTTTTTATTACCTGAAAAATTCAGATTTATTCAATTAAAAGGATTGCGGAAAGCACTCAAAATCCCTAAAGAACGACAAGAAAAATCGGGATTATCAACCATTAAAATTACTTTTTTCTTAGATAAAAAATTTGTAGAGCTGGAGGGGGCATTAGATAAAAATAATTTCTTACTGTTTTGTACCCCAATCGTGAATCTCTTTCGACAAGATATTAAGAATATTTTTCTTGAACAATTAACGCCGCACTATCCATTAGTGGCAGACACCTCACGACCGAACCATATGGAAATCTTTAGTGTGACTAAAGTAGAAGGGGTTTCAGAGGATAAGTATAAAACTCGAATAGATATTCCTAACTTAGCGACTTATCGTCAAGGGAATCGGGAAGGATATACCACGCAACGTAATACTTATACGTTTGGTGTCGAAAAAAAAACAAGATTATAGTCGGACAGAATTAACTATTCATCAATTAGAGGCGTTACAGGAAAAACATCAGATTAGCCATATCAATGTTTATACCTTGTGTACTAATGGATGGCTTCCTTTGGAATTGAATAAAGAGAGAAAAATAGATTTTAAGCTGGATAAATATGTGCCTGTAGATACTATTCAGTTGCTCGGACAGATGACAAAACCTCGCCCACCATTGGCTGAATTGAGTAATGCTTGGGCATTGATTAATCATTTAAATTTACAGTATTTGGATTTTTGGCAGCAAGGTGATGAGAAAAACGCCGCAGATGCACTGAAAGATATCTTGCATATCTATACATACATTGCTGACCCGTTGTTATCCAAACAGATTTCGGCGATTACGAATGTGACTATGTATGCGACTCATGATCGCTCGCCGATTCTTGGTGAAATATTTATTGCTAGAGTTGTTGTTATTCGTATTGAGATGGATGAGTTATTTTTTGCTGGTGTAAGTCCATATTTGTTTGGTTGCGTTTTAGAACAGTTTATTGGCTCGTTTGTATCACAACAAATGGCGTACCAAGTAGAGCTGTGTAGCATCCAGAGAGGTGTTATTAATAAAGGAAGCGTCTTACAAGGCAGACGTCCAATTATATGAGGGTGGGATGAGTAGAGAAGAAAGAGAGAGTGTAAATCAGTCATTTGTAGCCGCTGAGAATGAACTAGCAAGATTATTGCATCATGGACAGTCTGAAAGAGCGCATGTATTAGTCCCCATACACACAGCAGCAAAAGTTGTGGGTATTCATAAGGAAACTCAGGCGATAGAAGTCTGTTTGGATGGTGCTGTTATCAGTATAAAAAAAGCGGCAAGTTGTTTGCTAATGCCTGCAGTGAATGATGTAGTGTTAGTTAGCGGAGCTGATATCAATCAGGCTTATGTTATTGCCGTTTTGGAACAAGCCAATACAGCCCAACAAGAAATAGCCATCGCGGGTAATGTGCTAGTGTCAGCATCTTCGCTTACGTTTAAAAGTGAGCAATTACTCAGCATGGAGTCAGCACAAATAACACTTAAGGCACAAGAAGCTCACTGCGTTGTTGAACAGACGCAGTTTGTGGGTAAGGAAATGAAAGCGACTATTGGTTTGGTGCAATTAGTAGGTAAGGTCTATGAGGCAATTGTCGATAGACTTTCACATATGAGTAAACGTGCTTTCCGTATTACAGAGCAGACGGAGCAAGTACGCGTAGGGACACTCGATTATCAGGCGGAAAATAGCGCCAGAATACATGCTAAATATACGATGGTAACAGCAAAAGATTTGGTGAAAGTGGATAGTGACCAAATCCATATGGGATAGAGATATTGTGTAGGGGTAAGCGATGACAAGACATATTGAAGTACAAACCGTTTTGGGTGCGCAGTATTTTGCATTGAAACAGTTAAGGGGCAATGAAACTGTATCTACACTATTTGATTATGATATTGAATTGATTGCGCCTCAGGAAGATGTAGATTTAGAGCGTCTATTAGGGACGACTATGACGGTAACAATAAAACAGGAAAATGCTACCCGTTATATTAATGGCATCGTTATTCGTGCTGAATATGTTTCGCCCTCTTCAGATACCGAACGTGAGCATATCTATGCGGTTAAGTTAGCTCCTTGGTTATGGTATACCTCTCAAAAAAGTAATAGTCGTATTTTTCAAGAGCAATCTGTGCCGGATATGATTAAAAAAGTTGTTGCTGAGTATCCATTCGAGTTGAAGTGGCAATTATCAGAAAGCTATCGAAGTTGGCCATATTGTGTTCAATATGATGAAACTGATTTTCAGTTTATAGCGCGACTCATGGAGCAAGAGGGTATTTTTTATTGGTTTGAACATAAAGACGGAAAACATATTCTCAATTTAGCAGACTCATCTACTGCCTATAAACCTATTGATGGAGAGTCGGTCTTACCTTATTACAGTGTAGATCAGTCGTTACCTCCACAGGGAATTATTGTACAAAATTGGCAAGAAAGTCAGCAGTTTTTCAGTAATAAACATACCATGGCTGACTACTTTTTTGAGAAATCAGCACAAGCTCTGGATGTAGATTATACGATTACACAACCAGCTAATAAGCAGTTAGAAATTTATGATCCATTAGGGGGATATTTCGAGCGTAGTGACGGTGATAAGTATGTTCAAGTAATGGCAGAAAGCTATGCGTGGCAAGGGCATGTGATTCAAGTGCAAGCAAATTATGCCATGCTTGCCACAGGCAAAACGTTTAGCTTAAAAAACCGAGAGAATACGCCTGATAAATTATGGATTATTGGGACACACATTTATTTATCTCAGTCAGCTAGATCAACACAAGCAGATGAGCGTGACTTTCATATTGAAATGACATGTCAGGCTATCCCCACAGATGTACCATATCGACATCCTAAAATTACGCCAGTGCCTAAAGCCTATGGGCCTATGACGGCCAGAGTGGTAGGAACGCGAGGAGAAGAAATCTTTACGGATAAGTATGGGCGAATCAAAGTGCAATTCCACTGGGATAGGGAAGGTCAGAGAAATGAAAATAGTTCTTGCTGGTTGCGTGTCTCTAGTCCTTGGGCAGGCGGTGGTTTTGGTGGTGTACAAATTCCGCGTATCAATGATGAAGTTATCGTTGGCTTTGTGGGTGGGTTTATCGATAGACCCATCGTAGTCGGACGGGTATATAACGCAGATAATATGCCAACATGGAATTTCCCAGATGATGCTACGCAAATGGGGACTGTTACCCGCACAAAATTTGGTGATGCATCCACCGCGAATTTTATGCGGTTGCAGGATAAGCCTAATGAAGAAATGTTAGGTTTCCAAGCCCAAAAAGATATGAATACTAAGGTTAAAAATAATGAAGACCTTGCTGTATCAGGGACACAAACCGGGGAGCATGGAGGCACTACTGACTTATCTGTTGGTGGATATGACGATAATATTTTCAAAGATAGCTCTACAGAAACTAATCAGGCTAACCAAGTTAGAACGATTAAAGGAACGTCTAGTGAAACAGTTACCGGTCCTAGAACACATACTTTGTCCGGTAATGCAAATATCCTTATGTCTAGAGGATATGTACAAAGTGTGAGTGGTGGTTTGGCTGATTATACCTATGGAGCGGGTCGAGATAGAACAGTAGAAACGGAATATACACGTACCGCTACAGGACCCTTTACACGTAAAGTGAGTGGCAGTGAAACAGTCACGATAAATAGTGCTCAGAGTACTACTGTACAAGGTGGTCCTCAGACAATTGAAACGGGTACGATGACAGTTACCACTACGGCGGGGGATGCTACTGCCGTAAGTAAGACAGATACTCAAGTAACAGCAGGATCAAGTATTAGTGTTTCCACGCCTGCAAGCATTGATGAGAATACTCAACAGGTTAAAGAAGACTATAACAATAAAATCAATTTGACCCTTATAAAATCAGCTGATATACAGAATGTGTCTACTTCTTATACCGCATCAATTAATTTATATGGGGCTAATGAAGGTATGTATCTTTCAGCAAGAGAGCTGTCAGCAATCAAAGTGGTGGCAGGTCTAAATACCTTGGATACTCAGTTGATAAAGTATGAAGCGGTAGGTGTAGCACTAAAAGGCGTTGGAAAAAGTGATAAAGCCTATGCAAGTCCTGCTGAATTTACAGCTATAACCATTAAGAATGCATAAAGAGAGGTGACATTTATGTTTGCGACAAATCAAATCTGAATGGATTT
>NZ_AYSV01000119.1 GCF_000506865.1 Pelistega indica | reverse complement strand
AGTTTGTCGAAGCTCTTCGTTAATCAATAAGTTACTAAACGCAATAGAGAGGTAAAGATGCGGAATGGACTTTTATTTAATGACTCGGCTTCGATAGCACGAAATGCTGTGGAATGTACAGGAACGCCAGCAGGGGCTAAATCATAATAGCCTACAGGAAACATCCCCATAACGGCAAATACTCGACGAATTGTAAAAAGTTCTTCTGCTTTACCTAAACGAATAGCACCATGACGTTCTAAGTCTAAACGAGGTAATTCACCTGTTTGAGTCAGTTGATTTTTAATTTCAGGAGATTTTTCTAAAACACTTTTATTAACATCAGAGACAAGGCTAATCAAATCGCCATAAAGAGGTACCTCTTTTTGATACATATCTGACATCAAAGCAGAAAAGCGCGATCGAATTTCGTCAGGGTTTAAAAAATGAGACATTGTGTCGCTCCTTCTAGTAATTGTTTTTCTAAAGATTTAAATTTTAAAATCAGCATATTCTTTAAGAATGTCTGACAAAATAGTGAGTCCTTTCTCTAATATTTCTGGCTCAATAGTGAGTGGAGTGAGCAAGCGAATAATATGTCGACTTTTACCACTAGGCATCAATAACAAACCACGTTCACGAGCAGTGACTAATATTTTACTTAAGAGGGCTGAACCTGCACCAAATTCTGGGTGATATAACTCTATACCACGCATGGCACCTACGCCAGTTAGTCGACCTAACCATGGCGTTATGTTTTGTTCTTTCCATTGATGGTATGTTTTTTCAATTGTCTCTTCATAGTGTTTTGATGAGCTAAGGAAAGGTTCACTCTGCATAATGGAAAGAGTAGCTGATGCTGCTGCACAAGCAATAGGGTTACCTGAAAAAGTCCCCCCTAAGCTACCAACTGGAGGATAATTAACTAAGTCAGTTTTGCCAATGACAGCTCCCAAAGGCATACCACCAGCAATACTTTTGGCCAGTAACAGAAGATCTGGCTCTATACCTAAATGCAAGAAAGCGAATGGTTTGCCTGTACGACCGAAACCAGATTGAATTTCATCGAAGATGAGGATAATGCCATGTTTATGGCAGAAATCACGAAGATATTTGGCAAAGTCAATATCCAATAATTGGAATCCACCTTCTCCAAGAACCGGTTCAACAATAATAGCCGCAATTGTGTTGATATCTACTTCTATTTGAGTTAAACGTTCCAAAGCAGCTACAGCAGTCTCTTTGCTGATACCGTTATCCTTACTTGGGAACGGGATATGATAAACAGGGCCTGGTAAATTGCCTAAGCCTTGTTTATATGGATTCACTTTACCATTTAAATTGACCGTTGCTAATGTACGACCATGAAATCCTCCATCAAAAGCAATCACACCTGTGCGTCCTGTTTTGATGCGTGCAATTTTTAGTGCATTCTCTGTGGACTCTGCACCACAATTAGTAAGCATCCCAGCAAGCTCACCACTCATAGGGATAAAATCTACTAACTCTGCCATGAACTTTTTATATGGTTCATGCTCTGCGGCATTAAATGCGTAATGGGTCATTTTAGTGGCTTGCTCTTGGATGGCTTGGACAATAACTGGATGACAATGTCCGAGGTTGAGCACTCCAATGCCACCAACAAAATCAATATAATGCTTGCCATCAGTATCCCAGACTTCAGCATTTTTTCCGTGAGAAAGAGTGATTGGGTGAACTAGACCTAGTGCTGTGCTAATACCTTTTCTATTCATATAAAAACCTTTGTAAAACATATAATCTCAATCAAGTAGAGAGAAATTATGGTGATAGTCGGAAATAGTCGTTTAGTCGTTTAGCCGTTTAGCTTGACGTCTTTGAACTCTGCCATTTTTCTGTTTGGTCTACTACTTTTGCAGCGACTAAATCTCCAGTGACATTACCACATGTAAAAATCATATCAACGAGTGAGTTAATGCCTGCGGTTAGGGCAACAATTTCAATCGGTAAACCTGCTTGTGTAAATACGATTGACATACCGATTAAACCCGCACCAGGCACACCAGCTGTACCGACAGCGGCCATTGTGCCAATAAGTACGATAGAAACTAGTTCATTGAAAGATAAACTAATTCCCATAATTTCGGCAGCAAAAATCACAGCCATACCAAATCGTAGGGCAGTACCATTCATATTAACTGTAGCACCAATAGGTAAGGTTAATTTAGCCACACGCTCTCCAATGCCTGCTTTTTCTGCAGAACGAATGGTGATAGGTAAGGTACTTAAACTTGAGCTAGTGGCAAATGAAGTAAAGACAGCTTCTTTAATGTCACGATAAAATTGGATAACTTTAACGCCAAATAATTTTAGAATGATTGGATAGACAATCACTAGCAAAGCGATAACACCAATATAGGCAGTACCAATAAATTTTCCAAGAGCAATCACGGTATCCATACCTTGACTTCCTATGGTATTCGCAGTAATCCCCATGACACCGATAGGCGCATATTGCAAGATGCCAGCTAAATTTAGAGACGACTTCATTACCTGCCTCGATAACTTTGTAAATTAATTCACCCATTTCTCTTTGTTGAGCATTATCAGCGTGACGCAAAAAGAGAATCGCTAAACCCACGACAATAGCGACAAATACGACAGCAAGAATATCGCCATTTGATAGGGCGCTGAAAATATTACTCGGTACCATATTGATTAATGTATCAATAAACTTTGGGCTTTTTGGAGGGGTAACTGTTGCTCCTTCAGGTAGACTTAAGCCAACACCGGGGTGGGTAATTTGGGCAATGGCAATCCCTACAAAAATCGAAATACCAGTAGCAATGAGATAGAAGGGGAAAACCTTAGCGCCAATACGTCCTAATTCTCTAGGGTTTGAGTGGTTAACTGCAACGATAAGTGATAGCACAACTAAAGGAATTACTACCATACGTAATAAATTTAAAAATAGCTTGCCTAAGGGAGCTAATACGCTACTACCTTCCCCAAAGATGAATCCAAATAAAATGCCGAGAATAAAGCCTACCGTCATTTTCGACATAAAGGATTTATTCAAATACCATGACCAGATGTTCATATTGTGCTCCTATTTTTATATAACCACTTAATATGGTTGTGTGTTTTTTATTAATGTACGAAATACTGTACGAAAAGCAAAAGCTAGTAATTTTTATAGATTAAGGACAATATTCTTTTATGTTTGAATTATTTAAAAAATAAGGATTATCCCTAAAAAATGTTATGTCTTGTAATAAGAGAAATTTAATGGATGTAGTGATATTTAACAAACGAAAAAATAGACTCATACTATTCCGATTTGGAATATAGTAAAGAGAAAATTTCCAATGCCTATACAGAACAAGGACTGTACTAGCTCTCCGAGGAGTGGAAAGGTTCAATCCTAAAAAACTTAGGGATTATCATATGTTGCATATAAAGTGTTTTGGATAAACTGTAAAAACCGTGACAACATTATGACCACTTTTTTTAGGAGGTATTCTTATTATGATAAAAGTAAAATTATCTAGTTTAGCGACTGCTTTAGGGTTAGTGTTATCAGTTTCTGTGGCACAAGCTGAGGTAGTAAAAATCGCTGTCGTTAGTCCTTTTACGGGGCCAGTTACTCAGTATGGTCATATGACTCGGGATGGGGTAATGACTGCCATTGAAAAGATTAATGCTGAAGGGGGTATTAATGGGAATACTTTTGAAATGGTGGTGGTTGATGATGCTTGTGAACCTAAACAGGGACCTACTGCCGCTAATACGGTTGTAAATCAACAGATAGGTTTTGTTATTGGTCCATTTTGTTCTGGGGCGATAATGGGGGCTGCACCTATTTTTAATGAGCAAGGCGTAGTAATGATTACTCCTGGCGGAACATCTCCAACGGTGACCGCAGGCAAAAATTATGAAACAGTGTTTCGGTCAATTGGACGCGATGACCAACAAGCACCTGTAGCAGCCAAGTATGTGATGGAAAAGGTAAAACCTACGAAAATAGCCGTTCTTCATGATAAACAAACCTATGGTCAAGGAGTTGCTACGTATACGCGTGATAATTTAAAACAACTAGGTGGTAATGTCGTAATTTTTGAAGGTATTAATGCAGGTGAATCGGATTATTCGTCTGTGATTACAAAAATGAAATCAGCAGGTATAGATTTTGTGTTTTATGGAGGGCTCTATCCTGAATTAGGCTTACTATTACGTCAGGCTCGTGAGCAGGGGTTGAAGGCACAATTTATGAGTGCTGAAGGAGCTGTTGGTACAGACTTAAACGCTGTTGCTGGAGATGCTGTTGAGGGCTTATTAGTGACCTTATCTCCTGATTTCTCATTGAAGCCAGAAAATGCTGCAATTACTAAATTATTCCAAGAGAAGGGGCGTGATCCATCGGGTACTTTCCAAATGACTGCCTATGCAGGTGTTCAGTCTATTGCAGCAGGTATTAAAGCAACCAATAGTACTGACCCGATAGAAGTAGCGAAATGGTTGCATGGTAATAAAGTTGATTCTGTGGTTGGTCAATTAAGTTGGGAGCCATCAGGAGATTTGACCTCTTTTGACTTCCAAGTGTTTACATGGCACAAGGATGGTACTCGTACACTCATGAAATAATCAAATATTGCTAGTAAGGTTAGCTTGCTTATTAGGCAAGCTAACCTTTATTTTTTGAATGGTTTAGCTTTTATTCTCTTGAGCTAATATAGCGGCGGCAAGATCCTCTAAAGCATTTCCCACGGATTTGAAAATAGTAATTTCAGTATCACTAGTGCGACCAAGATGCTCTTTTTTACATAGCTGAGAAAGGTTAGCCTTGATGTCTTCTGCTTTTATCACGCCGTTATGGATGGGAGAAAGCAGATCGCCCGCTTTTAATAGTGCCTCTTCGGTATCAATAAAGACGGATGTGTTTTTGAAACAAGAGTCGTCAGTTTCTCGCATATCAGGTGTAAAACTACCAATTAAGTCTAGATGTACACCTGGTCGTAACCATTCCCCTTTAATAATTGCTTGTGTAGAAAGTGTTGCGCAACTAATAATATCCACTTGCTTAGCTGTGGCCTCTAAGTCATCGGCATAATGCGCATTAAAACCTTGATGGTTTAATTCTTTTACTAGTTGTTCGGCATTTTGCTGAGTTTTACTCCATACATAAATAGTTTTTAGAGGGCGTATAGCTTGATAGGCTTGAGCAATTAAACTAGCGACACGACCTGATCCAACAATTAGTAGAGAATTAGCGTCAGGACGACTTAAATATTTTGCTGCAAGTGCAGAGGCTGCCACTGTTCGGCGAGAGGTAATCACATCACCGTCAAACATAGATTCAGGTTTACCAGTTTTTGCTGAATATAGTAGGTAGACAGAGTGTAAGCCAGGTAAATGATAGTCGTGATTATGAGGGAAAACAGAAACAGTTTTGATACCCAACCATCGCTCAGATTGCCATGCAGGCATAATTAATAATGTTCCTAATGCTTCATTGTGTTGATTATTAATTTTATGAGTATGTCTAAGAGGAGCTTCGCAACCTTCAATAAACATTTTCTCAAGAGCATTAATTAAATCAACAAAGGGGAGTGCTTGTTCAGTTTGTTGGGCGTCAAAAATCTGCATATGATATTCCTAAAAGTATTATTTCAAGATTAAAGCTTTATAAAAATCTTTGCATAAGGAATTACCCTAATTAAGAAAAAAAGTAATCATATAGAGATATTTTTTCAGTTGACCTGTATTAGACTTAAACCATAGTATTAAATACTTGGTAAAGTAAATTTTAGGATGAACTGATAAAAGGAGAGAAAATGATTGAAGCGTTAATGAGCAAATTTGGTGTTGATTCGGCAGTGTATCAACAAGGTAGCTTAGCCGTTCATTCTCCTATTGATGGACAGCAAATTGGTCGCGTTAAAGAGCATACTATTGCAGATGTGGATGTGCAGATTCAACAAGCAGAAGTTGCTTTTAAGGCATGGCGTCAAGTTCCTGCACCTCGGCGCGGTGAGTTAGTCCGCATTTTAGGAAATGTGCTACGTGAGCATAAAGAAGATTTAGGTCGTTTAGTGTCTTTAGAAGCGGGCAAAATCACCCAAGAAGGCTTGGGTGAAGTTCAAGAAATGATTGATATTTGCGACTTTGCCGTAGGACTGTCTCGTCAACTTTACGGTTTAACCATTAGTTCAGAACGACCAGGGCACCATATGCGTGAGACATGGCATCCTGTAGGGGTCGTAGGTATCATCTCAGCCTTTAACTTCCCTGTTGCAGTGTGGTCATGGAATGCCGCGTTAGCACTGGTTTGCGGTAATGCATTAATTTGGAAACCCTCAGAAAAAACACCACTTACAGCATTGGCTTGCCAAGCGTTGTTTGAAAAAGCTATGGCACAATTTGGTAGTGATGCTCCCAAGCATTTATCACAGGTATTAGTAGGTGATGCTAGTGTGGTGGATAAACTTGTTACAGATCATCGTGTGCCAGTCATTAGCGCAACAGGTAGTACTCGTATGGGACGTATTGTAGGTCCTAAAGTGGCAGAGCGTTTTGGTCGTAGTATTTTAGAGCTTGGTGGTAATAACGCCATGATTCTGACACCAAGTGCAGATCTAGATTTGGCGATTAGAGGCATTTTATTTGCTGCAGTAGGTACAGCAGGACAACGCTGTACGACTTTGCGTCGCTTGATTGTTCACGAAAGTATTCGTGATGAGGTTGTGGCTAAATTACAAAAAGTCTATGCCTCTGTGACAATTGGAAACCCATTAGAGGGCAATTTAGTCGGTCCATTAATTGATGAACAAATTTTTAATCAAATGCAATTAATGCTAGAAAAAGCTACTCAAACTGGTGGTAAGGTATTTGGAGGTAAGCGAGTGTTAGCTGACAAATATCCTGATGCTTATTATGTTGAGCCAGCTATTGTTGAAATGAATGAACAAAATGAAGTCGTTAAGACAGAAACGTTTGCTCCTATTCTTTACGTACTTCCTTATAAAGATTTACAAGAAGCGATTGATTTACAAAATGCAGTGCCTCAAGGCTTATCTTCTTGTATATTTACTAATGATATTCGTGAAGCGGAAACGTTTATTTCAGTCACAGGTAGTGATTGTGGGATAGCTAATATAAATATTGGGACTAGCGGTGCTGAAATTGGCGGTGCTTTTGGTGGTGAAAAAGAAACAGGTGGTGGACGTGAGTCTGGCTCTGATGCGTGGAAGGCTTATATGCGTCGCCAAACTAATACTATTAACTACTCACGTGATTTACCATTGGCGCAAGGTATTAATTTTGGGTAATTATTTCTTCATTTACGAGTAAGGTAATTTAGCAAGTGGCTGTCTAAAACAGATAGTCACTTGTTTTCAATAGTGTTCCAAAAGGTAAATTAAATGATACAAGACCAAGTTCTATGGCATACCCTAGTTGATTCAATTGATACTTATCCAAGACTTAACGGTGATACTAAGACACAAGTATGTATTATTGGTGGTGGTTTTACCGGTCTATCCTCTGCTATTCATTTGGCAGAAAAAGGTTATGACGTTGTCTTACTTGAAGCAAATCAAATTGGAGCGGGAGGGTCTGGTAGAAATGTGGGGCTTGTGAATCCCGGAACATGGGCAAAACCGGATGATTTAAATAAATATCTAGGTGACGAACAAGGAGAAATTTTAACAACTGCACTTGGCAAAGCCCCTAGTTTAGTGTTTGGTATGATTGATCGGTTTAATATTAACGCACAAGACAGCCGTACAGGCAATCTGCATATGGCACACAATGTAGAAGGGGAAGCCGATGTCGATGACCGCTATCAACAACTGGCCCGTCGAGGCGTTGATGTTGAAGTATTATCCGGGGCTAAATGTCATGAATACTGTGGGACGACGAGTATTCAAAAAGCATTGTTGGATAAACGAGCAGGTACAGTTAATCCATATGCTTATGTGGTAGGTTTAGCTAAAGCTGCTTATCAATTGAACGTTAATATTTTCGAAAATACCGCCGTTCAACAGCTAAACCGTGTAGGAGATGCCTGGGATGTGGTCACCTCATCTGGTACTGTGCATGCAGATAAAGTAGTTATTGCAACCAATGCGTATACAGAAGGGGAATGGACTGATATTTTAAAAACCATTTATTTCGTTTGTTATTATCAAATTGCTTCTGAGCCTTTAGTAGGTGACGCTTCAGATAAAATTTTGCCTTATCGAAATGGTTCTTGGGATACTCGATTAGCCCTTTCTAGTATTCGAACGAGATAAAGATAATTCGCTTGTTATTAGGTACAGTTGGTTTGTCTGAAATAAAGAATGTTTG